>JAISBR010000170.1 GCA_031266095.1 Treponema sp.
AACTCGGTAGTCGTATAGCCGTCCGCCTTGTTGTCAAGCGGCGGTCCGCCGTTGCTCTGTACCGAATAGGTGATGTTCGGAATCACCGGCGTGATCATAGTCTGAATGATGTCTACGAAGTTGTCGTTCTCATTCGTAAATTTCTCCGCCTTCACCGCTATATCCAATCCTTCGGGGCCTATGATGTGCTGCCCGTCGGACAACTGGATAAATACGCGGTAGTTTCCGGCCACTACGGAGTCCGACAGTACCGTTCCCGGATTAGGACCAGTGGCTTTCCCAACGTCCGCTATCTGGTAGTTAATCTCACTGTCGCTCCGGTTGATAAAGGTGATCTTATCGACAGCGCTGTCGCTGTAATTTCTAATCTTTATACGCCCATACTTTCGGTCGTTGTACTCATACTTGGGAGAAACATCGGCAATATTTTGCCGGATGGTATTCCACTCGTGTTCAGACGCCGTCATCGCCAGAGAACCGCTCGATGTTTCATAGATGTGCAGATACCCTTGTTTCGGTATCGATATCGACTTGGTCGTTATACTTTTTGAAGACACCTTCCAATTCCCATACTTAAGAATGGCGTATCCCTGGTTGTCCCCGTATTCACTTTGGATCAACGGAACGCTGAAACCGGCGGCGACAGTGGACCCGTCGTAGGAAGCGTCGTTGGTGAAAAAGAGATCTTTTACGTCAACTTCAGTGTGATTTTGGATCAACAGGATATTATAGCCGGTTGGATAGGGTTTATTGCCGGTCAGAGACAGGGCGATATTTTCCAGAAACGCTTTGACGTCCGGAGAGAAATCCACCGCAATGGGATTTTTGTTATCGTTTACGATGGTAATTTGTCCGCCGTTATAGGTAAAACCATTTGTATTTTTTACGGTTAAGCTAAAATCGTCGTCGTAATGGAAGTCGGCAGCGTCCGGTTTAAAGTCATTTTCCAGTTCGATTTTGATGTCACCGTTACTATCGCGGTACACATGCAGGACCAGCTTTCCTCTCGGCAGCTCGGTAAGCTCGAACTCGATCTCCTTATCGGTAGTATAGAGCTTATTATTAGCCTCGAGTTTAGTTTTCAGCTCCGCAGGAATAGTCTTAGCAGTTCTCCAGCCAATCTTAACTTTATAGCCCGTTATGACAACGAAGCTTTTAGAGACCGGGTTATCGGTTATGGGTCGCAACAGGATAGACTCTTGGGTACCGGCGGTGGGAGCGCCTGATATGCGAGTATCCAGCGTAAAGACCGGATTTTCTGAGGTGACTCTTTCGATGTCGACTTGGAATATGTCTATCGAATAGGTATGATTGCGGATCTGCAACTCCGCAGAGTTGGTCGAGTCGATAGAGATTTCACCTTTAACCTTAAAGGCCGGCAGGCTGTCCGGGCCGAATCCAATCGGATTCAGACAGGCCAAGCACAAGAAGATGACTGCGACTGAGAGAGATGAAAAAAACGGAATTTTCATCATTTTTTTAACTCCTGTATAGTTTATGTTCCTCATACGAGGAACATGCGGCATCGCACCGCGCATTATGATAGTTACTTAGAGTCTGTCCATAATGTAGACACTTATGGACAGGCTTCCTTAAAATAAGCTTATTTCAAAACTCTGTTGGTTTTTCACAAGTCTTGTAGTTTTTCAAGATTACCGGGTAAATGGATCTTGTCTTCTCAAGCTGAAATTTTGGAACAGTCCCTGTTAAGAATATATCACAAATTTTTATTTTTTCAATAAATTTGAAGAAAATAATCGCATAACTTGTTATAAGCATATTTATGCGGCTAACAGATGAAAAAATACAGTACATTTTTTGTATTTTTAATTTTTTTTACGTTAATTTTTTACATGTGTGAAAAGTACTCCTGACAAACATAATTGACCGCTATTTGGCGTAAAAACACCCATTGCACCGGCTGAGATAATTAGAGTCTGTCCATTGAGCAGACGGGATCATCCCAAGCCTACATCCAGCGCCATCATAAGCGTGAAACCGAACATAAGGCCTGTGGTAGCGATATGATCGTTTCCCTCACGGTAGGCTTCAGGGATCAGTTCCTCGGCGGCCACGAAAATCATGGCCCCGGCGGCAAACGCCAGCGCGTAGGGCATAATTGGCTGGAGATAAAACACCAATGCCGCACCGAGAACGCCGGCGACAGGCTCCACAAGGCCCGAAAGCTGTCCGTACCAGAAACTCCTGGTCCGGCTCATCCCGTCCCGGCGCAGGGGAATGGAAACCGCCGCTCCCTCGGGAAAATTCTGCAGGCCAATGCCCAAGGCCAGCGCCAAGGCGCCGGCGAGTCCCGCGCCGGGAATCCCACTGGCCGCCGCGCCGAAGCCCACTCCCACCGCCAGCCCCTCAGGGATGTTGTGCAGCGTAATAGCCAGTACCAGCAAAACCGAGCGGTTCCAGGAAGTCTTTATACCCTCGGCCTCAGAGTCCTTATGCTCAAGATGCAGATGAGGGAGCAGCCGGTCGGCCAAGCGCAGAAAAGCGCCTCCAAACAGGAAACCCGCCACTGCGGGCAGCCAATAGGGAACGCCGGAACTTTCCGCAACGGCCTTGGCCATCGCTATTGCGGGATCCAGCAGAGACCAGAAACTGGCGGCAATCATAACGCCCGCCGCAAAACCAAGCATACCGTCAAGCAGCTTGCGGTTAATATTTTTGAAAAAAAACACCGTCCCCGATCCCAGAGCGGTTAATCCCCAGGTAAAAAGACATGCCAAAAAAGCTTGTATTACCACATGTTGATTGTTAAACCACGCCATATTCCTACTTTTTATAAATTGAACGATTTTATGGAAAGGGTAAATAACGTATCAGACGTTTTCTACACTTATACATAAACCAGAGAACCGTGAAAGCCTCCTCACCCAGCAGCCTGTTGCAGGGTAAAAAATCGCCTAAATGGCGATTTTTGGAAGTTTTATGTACGAAGTACAACAAACTCTAGCGGCAATAGGACTCGGACCTATGACCGAACGGATATGAGCCGTTTGCTCTACCAACTGAGCTATGCCGCCATAAACCTACATTGATGCAGATTTTTACTGCATTTTTCTGCTTTATATTACTAAAACATATAACAAAAATTTCTCAGGATGTCAAGCAAATTCCGGAATTTTAAAGACCTGTCAAATCTGAAACCGCCGTTTTCACAGATATAGATGATGGCGTCAAGGAACCGGCTAGTATCGACTTTTACATTTCCCCGCTGTTTGGGCAACAGAGCTGTTTGGGAAACAGACGGATAATTTTGTCTCGCTGCTCTCGGGTTAATTTCATATTCCAAGTATATGAGCTTGTTCCAAAAACTGAAGTCTTGGAACAGCCTCTATCATATTTTATTAGTGTGAACGGGCCCCGGGAGCCTCGTTGCACTTGTAGGTTTTTGCGCCACTTTGTACCGCAAAAACCCCGATTAATGGGCTCTTTACGGAGTTTACAGGGTAAAAAATCGCCTAAATGGCGATTTTTGGAGGTTTTATGCACGAAGTACAACAAACTCCCGGGAGCCTGTTGCGCTTTGGTATTGAAGGCGGAGCCACCTGTTCCCCGTTTTGGCTTTTTCTTTTGGGGAGACCGGTTATCCCCTCATTAAGCGGGCTATCCTACCCGTCTTACCCTCCCGCCAGATTATTTTTGAGGCATTGCGCATTTTCGGTAACATTTTTCATGAGGCAACGCGCTACCTTGTATTCTTCCCTCAATCCGGCTATACTATCTTTGGAATGATTGTACCCATGAAAAAAGTGTCCCTCGTGGTTATGGAAAGGGAACGTGAGGCTTCCCTGGAAAAACTGCGGGAAGTCGGTGTATTGCACTTGGAAAAAAAGAGTGTTTTCTCCGACGTCTTGAGCAAGCTCTTGGATGAGCGGGCCAGGTTGACGCGTGCACTGGGTTTGTTGCGCAGATATCCGGTTTCCAAGACGGGCGCCGCTCATGACAACTCTGCGGGGCATGATGGTGTAAATGATATGGTTCGCCGGGTTTTAGGTATGGGGAACGAGAAAAAGATACTGCAAGATCAACTGATATACCAGACCAAGGAACGGCGTCGTATTGCGGGTTGGGGAGATTTTGATCCCCGCGCTTTTGCCCTGCTTGCCAAACAGGGCGTTACCCTCATTCCGTACGAGCTTTCCTGGAAGGTCTACAATTCCCTTGGGGAAGAAACAAAGCTCATGGTAATTTCCCAGGACAAGCGGGGAGTGAGAGTCCTCTCACTTTCGGAAATTCCCGAAACGCTTCCCTTTACCCTTCCGGTACTTTCTCTTTCGGAAATTGGGAGGCGGACGGAGGAAATATACAATCGTATTGATGAAATTGAAAGAGAATTTGCCCAATTGGCCCTCCAGAAGGGCAATATTGAGGCGGAACTCAAGCTGCTGCAAGAGCGGATTGAATTTGAAACCGTCAGGACGGGCATGAAAACCCTGGAAGACGCTCCCGCTGAATCTACCGTTTCATGGCTTTACGGCTTTGTTCCTTATGACAGCCTGGGGCTGCTCAAGCGGGCCGCCGCGGAAAACGGCTGGGCCTTGGTTTGCGAGGATGTTGCTCCGGGCGACCGTCCGCCTACTCTGGTCAGAAATAACGCCGTTGTACGCATTATCCAGCCCCTGTTCTCCTTTTTGGGTACCATACCCGGTTACCGGGAATACGACATCAGTCTTTCTTACCTGGTTTTTTTCTGTCTTTTTTTTGCGATGATCTTTGGTGACGCCGCTTACGGCCTTTTGCTCTTTGCGGTCTCCCTGACGGCAGGCTTGGTCTTTAGAAAGAAAAGCGGTACATTTCCTGACGCGGCAAAACTCTTTATGCTCCTTTCGTGCTGTACGGTGATATGGGGGAGCATCACCGGTTCATGGTTTGCCATACCGATAGACAGGCTGCCGCCGTTTCTGCAGGACTTGATCGTGCCGCCTTTTAATAACACCGGACCTTTAGCCGCTTTTCCCCCAGTTTTACAGAAATTGTTTAATCTTCCCGGGGAAGTTCCGGTAGATGATCTGAAAACTCGGTGGAATATTCAGTTCCTCTGTTTTACCGTTGGGGCGGTGCAGTTGGTGTGGGGCCGTAGTAAGAATATTCGAAAGCTCCTGCCGTCCCTAACGGCGTTGGCGCAGGCCGGTTGGCTCATCATGATGGTAGGTCTTTACTTTTTGGTACTTTTCATGCTCCTTAAAATGAGTCTGCCGTCCTTCGCGGTGTATCTTATCGGCGCCGGTTTGGTGTTTTACTTCATCTTTGCCGAACAGAACGGCGGCAATTTTTTCAAGAATATCGGGAAAAGTTTTTCCAATTTTCTTTCGATTTTTTTGAACGCCGTGGGCAGTTTCGCGGACATCATCAGCTATATCCGGCTCTTCGCGGTGGGGCTGGCGGGGAGTATTATCGCCCAGAGTTTTAATTCCATGGCAATTCCCGCCGAAAGTTTCGGTGCTGTGGGTCTCGGTATCGTCTTGAGGATTTTTGCCGCAGTGCTCATTCTGATATTCGGCCACGCGCTCAACATCGTAATGAACGCTCTTTCGGTTATTGTCCACGGGGTGCGTCTTAATCTTTTGGAATATGCCGGCAACCATTTGGGAATGGAATGGTCCGGTTATGCGTATAAACCGTTTACGGTGAAGCAAAAGAAAAAATAGGAACTGTGAGACTAGGGTCTGCACTTTCTTGAGAAATCGACGGGTTTCAAAGAAAACTAACAGGGCGTTTTCAAAACTTCAGTGTTGAAAACGGCTCTAATATTAGGTTACTAAGGAGAAATATATGGATGCTGGACTAATCGGCGAGATTGGGATTGGAGCCTGCCTGGGACTGTCGGCGCTTGGCTCGGCCATGGGGGCCAAGGTGGCGGGTATGGCCGCTATCGGGGCCTGGAAAAAGTGCTTCATTCAAAACAAACCGGTACCTTTCATTTTGGTGGCCTTCGCGGGCGCTCCCTTAACCCAGACCATTTACGGGTTTATTCTCATGAACGTGCTTAGTGGGACTCAAAGGCTCAACGGTTTTCAGCTTTTGGGTCTGGGCATTTTCGCGGGCATTGCCATCGGTGCTTCCGCATATGCCCAAGGATGCTGTTCTGCGTCCGCTTCGGACGCTTATGCCGAAACTGAGCAGGGATTCGGTAACTATATGCTTATCATAGGCTTGTGCGAAACCGTGGCGCTGTTCGTGATGGTCTTCGCTATGCTTATCGCATAACAAAAGGAGCCGTTTTCAAAGCAAATCCCGTTTTAACGCGGAGGGCTTCCCTTTAAAAACGGCTCCATATTCCTTGAAATTATTTTCAACCTCATTTGTTCTTGTGTCTGTTTTTCCGCAGCTTTTTTTTGCGTTTGTGAGTGGCGATTTTCCGCAGTTTGCGTTTTCTTCCGCAGGGCACTTCAAATTCTCCTCGTTGTGAGATAAAAAAGCGGCAAAAGCCGCACCGGAACCAACTGCAAGGCCGGTCCCGCCGGCCAACGTTCTACCGGATACAATAGTATGAAGCAAGGCGGGAAAAAGATCAAGTAGGCGCAATGCCTTAAAGAAAACCTGGCCAAAAAAACTGATGTTTCAAAACTAAAAACCTAACTGAAAGCCTCCCCGGATGAGGCTTAAACATTCCCCGGAGACTCTTTTAGAACCTCAGCTTTGAAAGTGGTTTCCTATTCAAAAAATTGTTTGGCAATCGGATCGCCCGGCTCAAACTCAAGCACAGTTCTGAAAAAGGCCGCCGCCTCATCGGTATCACCATTTTTCATGGCGAGTACTCCCAAATTTGAAATGATCTTGATATTCTCCGGATCTTCCCGCAACGCGGTTTCTAGTTCACGCCGAGCGCCGGGGTAATCGCCGATTTCCATCAGGCAAATGGCCAGTTCGTTTCGAGTGTCGCTGTTATCACCGCCAAGCTCAATGGTCTTGCCGAAAGCCGCGGCCCCGTCTTCCCAGCGGCCAAGCCTGCGCAAAGCCCAACCCAGTATGAACCAGCCATTCCACACCGAAGGGCGGCGTTCCAAAAAACCACGAATGCTTTGCAGACCTTTTGTTTCCTGTCCCTGCTGAATTAGCATATAGGCCTCACGGAGGTTTTCATCTTCAAGGCCGCTTTCCACGATATCCTTGATGACCGATGCGGCTTGTTCTTTTTTACCGGTTTCGTCCGTTATTTCAATATAGCGGGAAAAACAGTCCCTGGTCCGGCTAAAGTCCTTTTGTCTCAGGAAAAAGAAGCCTCCGTTAAAAAAGGCGTCGGGAAAAGGCGGTTCCAGGGCCAGCGCCTCTTCGTATACCTCGGCGGCGGCCTCGTATGCCGCAGCCGCTTCGGTTTTGCCCTGGCGTTCTAACTGAGCCGCCCGCTCTTCCAGCGTCAAAGCCCGGTTGAGGAGCAGCGACGGCGAATTAGGAAACAGCCCCCGCAGGACGTCCAGAATCTCCAGCGCCATATCAAAGTCGCCGTTACGTGCTTTCAGAACAGCAACCTCGGTAAATTCCCCCAGAATATGGGGCCGCAGGGCCAGTACAAACCGGCGATAATAGTCTATCCATGCCGGCTTTTCCTCGCTGAGCGTGATGACCCGCAGCATCCCCGAAAGAATCATCTCCCAGGAGAGTTCTTCCAGGTTGAGCGTTTCATCTCCCTCAGGTATTTCAGCCGGGATAGGGATATCGGGATTTATCGAAAAATCTGCGTCGTCGTCATGGTATATATGTCCGCCGCCGTGTTCATCACCGTGTACATGTCCGCCGGCCATATCCTCAATCCGGCCTCTCAGGCTTTCTGGAACCGAAAGGAAGATGATCCTGTGTTGATGATTACCGGTCATGGGGCCCTATGACGCCGGCTTTCCGGCTGTATCCACTGCCTCAGCGGCGGGACGATTGTCCAACCGTACCGTATCGAGAAAATCGTTCAGCCGTATCTTATAGCCCATAGGAATATCGGCATCATCAAATTCCAGGGCCAGGGCCAGCATTTCTTTTTTCCCTTCAACATTTTCGGCGCGGACGAATTTCCCCTTTACCAGGAAGCTGTCCCTGGGATCTTCAAAGTCAACCCGCAGCCCTACCTCTTTGTCCACCAGGAATTTCGCCACACCCATCATAACCACCTTGGAACCGGAAAATGACAGGTCCCGCAAAATGCACCTTCTAGGCACACCTTGCACAAAGACCGTGCTTTCCTTGGTCAACAGCTTGAGTTTTCGCTGGGTTTCAGTAGTAATAGAGATTCGCTCATCCCGCCGTTTGGCTGAGTTGACATTAGCTGCCAGGACCCGCCCCATGATTTCGATAAGATCATCCGGTGGCCGCTGGGTAAATTGCAGGTTTAGGAGGGACACGTCACCCGCGCCCTTATAAGGCGCCGTTTTCAATACCCGTGCGGATACAAAAAAGGTCAGAGGATCCCTCTTTTCAAGGATTTTAAAGCAGAACCGGAGGCTCACCGAGTTATTTGCCTGGCGTAATTTCCCTAAAAGCCCTGATTTCACATTGGCGATGATTTTCGCTCCCTGAAAGGATGTGGAAAAAAGCACGCAGGGCCAAAAATCGCTCAGGCACTTCACATGTACCTGCTGAGTCAAGAGTCCGGTGACCTGAATTATCTCTTTGGTAAAAGTTACATCAATATTTTTAAAACGTTCATAATAGGAAACGATTTTTTGACTTGTTATTACACTCATTACTTATATAATAGGAAAACAGAGAGGATGCGTCAATAAATACCCTTCACTGGATAGGATTTTCTACGCGAAACCTGGTCTGGAAACGCTACTAATTCCAGAAAACGCCATCTGGACGCCGGGTTAAATGTGCATTATAATCAGTCACTCAGGTTGCTGCAAAATTGAAGTTTTGAAACAACCTTATATATAAATATAAAAACTGGAGGACTTATGAAGCATATACCACTGTTTATTTTGTCTTTGATAATGATGACGGCCTGTGCGACCGGTACAGCCGTGAGTAACATAGAACTCGCTCCCATGGATAAGAGTGTGATTATCGGGGTTGTTTGGTATCTTTGGGAAATCAGAAGCGGGGATACGGTTATTGGGCTGAACCGCCAGGAGCTGAAGGCGGGGGGAGAGGCAAATATGTATAGCCTGCGCTTTGACAGGGACGGTTATGTTTCCGGCAAGGCCGCGCCAAACAACTACCGTGGTTCTTGTGTCTGGGGAGACGATTCCACTTTGAGTTTTGGCGTGCTGGCCTCTACTAAAATGGCGGCTCTCAAGGAACCTGAACCTCTCAAGGAACAAGAGTACTTTGACTACCTCTCTCGGGTTGACCGCTGGGTTTTGACCGCCGCGACCAAGCTGGAACTCCATACCACCGATAAAGACGGCGTCCGATCGGTAATGATTTTCGAGAAAAGCTCCTGATAGTGTAGCCCGCAAACTCCGGGGAGGAACTTCGGCACCGGAAACAGCCTGCTATCTGTTCTTTCCCGTGCTATAGGGGAACGCCGGGAATACCGGAAGGTATAGAAAGTACCCGTTCGCCGCGTTCCAGGGCCACGAGGCCGGTACGCGCCAGTTCAAGAATACCGTAAGGCTGCAAAAGGAGCAGGAGACCGTTGAGCTTTTCCATATTGCCTGTAGCCTCAACGGTAATCGTAGCGGTAGAAACATCAATAACCCTGGCGCGGAAAATACCGGCGATTTCCAGGACGGCGGGACGGACATTCTCATCCGCGCCAATCTTAACCAGCATAATTTCCCGGCGCAGGCACAGGGAAGGATCCAACTCACGTACCGCGATCACATCAACCAATTTGCTGAGTTGTTTGATGATCTGTTCCAGTACCCTTTCTTCTCCGCTTACCGCGATAGTCATTCGGGAGATCAATGGATCTTCGGTCTCACCTACCGTCAAACTGTCAATGTTGAAGCCCCGGCGGCTGAAAAGCCCGGACACTCGACTCAGAGTTCCCGCCCGGTTTTCCACCAGTGCCGACACCACATGTGTCTCCCGGGGCCGTGAGCGTTTGGAACTATATTTTCCCGCAGAAGACGGCTGTACATCGCCGTTTTCCGCAGTCTGCGACTGTTTTTCCATACCACGATTACTATAACGCGCGGGCAGCAAATTCTCAAGCGGATTTTCTACCGCCCCCGGATAGGGTCTCTATCATTAAGGAAGCCCGGACGGGCACATAGTCGAGGCTGTTTCAAAGCTACCGGGTTTTGGAATAGCCTCAGTCAATAATCCGGTCCCTCGGTTTCTTCTTCCGCAGCCCATTCCCGGCTCTTCCACTGGCCGTACTCTTTCTGCCGCAGGTATTCAAAGAGCGCGGCATAACTTTCACGCTGCTCTCCCCGCTCAGAGCGGCCCCCTCTGGAACTTTCATTGGCAAGAGAAAGGAGACTCAATTCCAAATTCCGCTTCGCTTCGATCCTGGCCGGCTCAAGCCGCAGCGCCTCCCGAAAAGACGCGGCCGCACCGGCGAAATCCCCTGTTCCAAAGAGCGCCTCCCCGGTATTGTAACTGAGTCGGTACCTCAGTTCCCGATGCTCCCCGGGGGGGAGGGCGTCAAGTATCTTCCGGGAATCCGCGAAACGTTCCAGCGCGGCCGTACCCTCGTCAAGGCTGTAGTACACCAAGCCAAGACCGTACTCGGCATAAGGCGCGGCCTCCTCGTATGCAAGGGCCTTCGAATAAGAAGAAACCGCCTCGGTATAGCTGCCCCTGACGTTGAAAAAGTTGGCCTCCATGACAAGGAGCTTGCCGGGGAGGCGGGAACAGGAAGAGAAGCAGAGCAGCGCCGGAAGGAGGAGGATGAGACCAGCCTGTTTGATCCGCAGCAGGCACAGTTTTGACATGCCGTAGGCCAGTATGGCGGCCGCGATGAACAGGTACCAGCGGGCTTTTCGTTCCCCCCGGTTTCCCCTGATCTCCGCTCCGGGCGCCAGAGAACGCAGGTGCGCGGCGAGGACCGCCGCAGCGTCCTGAGCGCCGCCGTCCACGTAGATACCGCCGGTCCGTTCCGCCGCCATGCGCATCAGGGCGGCGTCTCTGCGGCTGATCGCGTCTTCCTGACCGGGAACAGGCCGGCCCTCATCGCTGCCCAGGGCAAGGCTCGTAACGATGATCTCATCCCTGCCGCAGCGGTCCAGCGCCGCCTTAACGGAACCCGACAGGGATTCGCCGTCGGAGACCAGCAGTATTACCCGCCGTGAGGGAAAAGAGTTCTGGAAAGCGCCCACCGCCGCGTTGATAAGGGATTCCAGGTTGGTACCCCTGCCGGTAAGGGAGGAGCCGTTAAGGGCTTCCAGAAAACTTAAGACCGTACCGTTATCCCATGTGAGGGGAACCGCGGTCAGGCCCCGGCTGCGGCCGACAACCGCCGCAAATCGCGCCCCCGGAACGGCCGCCACTATCTCCCGGACGATGGCAAGGCCCCGCTCAAGCCGGGACAGCTGCTCCCGGCCTTCCTCAAAGGGCAGCGCGTCCTCGATATCCATGCTGCGGGACAGATCCACGGCAATAACCGCGTCCAGGCCCCGGCGATACGCACCCCCGGCCTGTTCCGAGCCCCAGCGGGGGCTTGCCAGGGCGATAATAACACAGGCAAGGAATACCCTGAAAAAGATATTCGAGGCCGAAAGCCGCCGCCGGAGGTTCCGGGGCAGGTAGTTCCGCTCCCGCTTTTTCCGGGGAGCACATATATCAATCAAAATAAGGGGAATGAATACCGCGAAACCGCTTAATACCCAGGGATAATCAAAACTCATACCAGCGCTCCCAGGAAAAAGCGTCTGATGAATCTGACCCCGGCAAGCAGGCCCAGGGCGGCAAGGATAAACGGCAGGCGGCAGGAACGTCTGCGCTCCACAGTGCCGGATCTCCCCACGACCATTTCCTTATCATCAAGCCGGGTAAAGGCCGCGGCCAGAGCGTCCGCCGAGGGGGCAAAAAGCCAGGTCCCCTCCCCCGCAAGGCTTATCATGCGCAGGGCCTCGGTATCGAAGCGGGAATCAAACAGGCCGGTACGGCGCATCCGGGTGTAGGGGTCAACATAGTCAATGGGGACCTCCCCTCCGGAACCAATACCGATAACCCAGAGGTATACGCCCAGTTCGCGTAATATCTCCGCGGCGGTTTCGGGCTGGATGGCGCCGGCGTTATTTTCTCCGTCGGTGATGAGTACCGCCGCCCTGTGCGGAGCGGTTGACTGTTCCAGGTGGAACGCGGCCACAGCCAGCCCCATGCCCAGGGCGGTCCCGTCGCCTAGTTCGGCGATCCGCAGTCGTTCCAGCCGGGAGAAGAGCGCCTCCCGGTCTGTAGTGGGGGGAACCAGGAGGGCCGCGTCGTTTCCCACAGCCACAAGGCCAATCCCGTCGGAAGGACGTTTCCCCGCGAAATCAATCAAGAGCGAACGGGCGGCGTCAAAGCGGTTCAGCCCGTTCATGTCAAGGGCGGCCATGCTGGGACTGATATCGAGCACAAAAAGAATATCCGCGCCCCGGTTAAGCCATACGGTCTCAGTGGTTTTTATCACCGGCCCGGCAGCGCTGAAAAAGAGCAGTGCGGCCCCGCCATATTCCAGAACCCGCAGCGCCCTCACGAGCCCGTCTATATTAAAGGGGGCCTTAAAAGGCGTCCCGCCGGGCGGCCCCAGCGGAATTGATACCACAAAGGGATTGTGAAGCCTCCGGGCGATAAAAACCGCCAGGGGTATGACGACAAAAGCCGCCGCCACAACCAGGGGCCGATCAAAGCCGAAGCTCACGTGAGCGCTCACGCCGCCGCCGCCCCGCGCCGCACTTTTTCCCGCCCGGCCCGGTCCAGGGTTTTAAGGAACCGCCGCAGATCGCCCAAAACCGCCTGCACATCAGCGGCGTCAATTGCGGAACCACTGAAACGCAACTCATCGCAGCGGCGGAAAAAGGATCCGAGAAAAGCGCCGCCGGTTACTATCGACCGCTGATTATACGGCTCCCGGGACGGAATCCCCGCGGTATCACCTGAACCGCCCGACTGCGGTTCCTCGTAATCCGGGGAGCCCCGGTCTTCATCAAGGGACACCAGGGGCGGAAGCCGCTCAAGTTCAACGGCGGTCATGGCCCGGCAGTTTTGTCCGGTGAAGAAAGAGAGAAAGCTCCGAAATTCCCCCGACAGGCTGTTGAGTATATTCCGGTACTGTTCCCCCCTCGACAATGACCTCCGCAGGTGCTTTTCTATAGCCCACATGGAAATGATAAGACGCCTGCGTTTCCATTGCAGCGTCAGAGCGCCGAGGCTGCGCCGGCCCCAAAAAACAGCCCACAGGCCCAACAGCAGGAAGAGGATAACAGCGGCCATGGTTCCGTACACCAACAGTCCGGTACCGGGAATCGCCAGGGGCGGGGCCGGGCCGGAAAGAACCACTCCCGTTTCACCGGGGCCAAGGATCGAACTGATTTCGACGTGAAAGCCGGTAAAGCGTTCGCCGCCGATTTCAATGGGGGGCAGTTCCAAAACACCCGGCGTAAACGCTGAAAACTCAACCAGCAGCCGGCTGCCGGAAGGCCGGCGTTCCAGCGAAACCCGGTACAGTTCTATATCAGGGGACAGAGGAAACATCCGCGGATCAAGGGAAATATCGGTCTCCCCGGCCGCGTTGCGCCCGGCGAGGGGAAGTGTCAGTGTTGCCCGATCGCCCACGTACACGGTCCGGGGAATGATGTAGAGGTTCCGCCACGAGTCCTGTGCACCTATATACGCCGGGACCGCGAGGAAGGAGCAGAGAACGAGTATCCGTCTCACCGGAGCTGTGCAGGATAAAAAACCGTCCAATGGGCGATTTTTGGCGGTTTTATGCGCGAAGTAGAACAAACTCATAGGCGGTCCCGGTAACCCGCGCGTCTGTGGCCGCTGCGCGGACGGCCGCCAAAAAAGTGGAACAGCGTCGAAGCCGCGTCCGCGGCGGTGGACAAGTCCAGATAGGCCGCGCCGGCGCGACGGCAGAGACTGAGCCACAGTTCCGCCCGGTCTTCATGCCACCGGGACCAGGCCTCGCTGAAGGAAGCGAAGCCGGTGGGGGCCGCAATCCGCAGGCCTGTTTCAGGGTCCTCCATAGTAATAAGCCCCCGATCGGGCAAGTCCCTGTCCAGGGGATCGCTGATACGTAGCGCTATCACGTCGTGGGTACGGCTCAGATCGCCGAGCTCTTGTTCCCAGTTCACGCTCAAAAAATCGGAAATCAAAACCACCAGGCTCCGTCGCTTGAGCAGCCGCCCGGCACCGGCCAAGGCCCCCCGCAGATTACTGCCCCATTCCGCGTGTTCCCGCCGGGGGAAAGAGCGGTTTTGATACTGGAGGGCGCCTGAGATAAGCGCCATCGTATGACGCCGTCCCTTACGGGGCGGAAAAACCCGTTCCATTTCCCGATCAAAGAGGAAGGCCCCGACCCGCTGGCCGGTACACTCCGCGGAAAAGGCGATCAGCGCCATAGCAAGCAGGGCCTGCTCATAGGGCGTCGGGCGTTCGGCGCCGGGAGCCGGCAGCGCCGGCCTCCGCATAGAGGCGGAAGTATCCAGCAGGATCATAATCGTCAGTTCCCGCTCCTCCCGGTACATCTTCACAAAGGGTACGCCGAAACGGGCGCTCGCGTTCCAGTCGATGAAACGCGAATCATCGCCCCATTGGTAATGCCGGGCCTCGTCAAACTCCATACCCTGGCCCTTGAAGATCGAGCGGAAATTACCGGACAGGAGATCCTCCGCGAGGAGTTCGGCGATAATAGGGAACGTAGTTATTTTCCGCAGCAGTTCATGGGTATCCATCGGTATCCCTCGCGTACCGCTCAGGGAACAGGCACATGGGAGAGTATCCGGGAGATAACGGCATCCGCGTCCAGGCCTTCCGCTTCGGCCTCATAGGAAAGTACGATCCGGTGCCGCAGCACCGGGTACGCGGCGGCCTTTACGTCATCGGGGGTCACGAAAGACCGGCCGGCAAAGAGCGCGAGAATGCGGGAACAGCGGTAGAGGGCGATGGAGGCGCGGGGAGACGCCCCGAAGGAGATGCTGCGGTATAAGCCTTCCCCCACGGCCGCCTGAGCGGCGGCATGGGACCGCGCGGGAGCGGGCCTGGTAGCGGTGACGATAGACACCAGATACTGGCTTATCCCCTCGTCAACATGGACGGAATCCGCGGCGCTCCGCAGCAAGTCAAGGGTACCGGCGTCAAGCACCGGCGAGAGCGGGGGGCCCTGCCTTTCGGCGGGGGACAGGGACATTCCCGCGTTACGGCTGACAATGGCAAGCTCTTCTTCGGGGGCCGGATAGCTTACCAGTAACTTAAGGAGAAAACGGTCCAGTTCCGCCTCCGGCAGAGAATAGGTTCCTTCATGCTCGATAGGGTTCTCGGTGGCAAGCACAAAAAAGGGGGCCGGCAGTGGGTAACTGATCTCACCAATGGTCACCTGCTTTTCTTCCATTGCCTCAAGCAGCGCGGACTGTACCTTGGCCGGCGCGCGGTTTATCTCATCGGCCAGAATCACATTGGCAAAGACCGGCCCCCGGCGCACGGAAAAACTCCCCCTGGCCTGCTCCCACATTAAGGTCCCGGTCAGATCAGCCGGCAGCAGGTCCGGGGTGAACTGTATACGCTTGAAGACCAGCCCGGTAATCTCCGCGAGGCTTTTCACCGCCAGGGTCTTGGCCAGCCCCGGCACCCCTTCAAGCAGTATATGCCCCCCGGCGATAAGGGCGGTCAGGAGCCCATCGATCATAGCCCGCTGTCCCACGATACGTTTCGCCAGTTCCGCGCGGCACCGGTCAATCATCTCCGCGCTCCGGGTCAGGACTTCATTACTAACCATACTACTCATTGTAATCAAGCGGGGAACAAAGCGCAATGCGCGAAAAACATGCGCACAGTACCGCCGCAGGCCGTACTCCGGGCCGCATTCCTGCTTAAAGGGCGGGCGCATTACCGGCCGGATCGGGGTTTGGATCCGGGTGGTTTAGGGATCAACGACGGGAGACTTCTCCGGCGGCCCGGCCGGTGTCCGGCGTCAGCGCGCTAATTTGCCTCGGGAAGCTTGAGTATGCCGATAAAGGTAGGATTGCTGTAGACGGGGTTCATCTTATCCCGTCCGGTGGAAACGATATAAAGCGATACATAGGCGTAACGGATAGTAGGCGCGCTGTTGGGGGATACATCCATATTAGTTTTATCGGTGGCATTGGCGCCGGCGTTAAGGTCCGCGTGATTTTGAAAGTACCGATTCGGTAAGGGCCTAGAGGTATCAGTTTGTATACCATCCTGACCGGTGGAACGGTACAGGTTATAGGACGTCCCTCCGTCAAACGTCAGCGTGGGAATATTCCCGGTAACGGGCGGAAAATCTATCACGATTGTTTTACCCCTGCTGCCGGAACCTAACAGTGTTCTGATCTCCGTACCTTGCAGGAACATTTCATAATAGCCCCTGCTCCTGAACAGGCTGCCGACATTGGTACTGCCCGAGCTGCTGGTAAGATCGGTACTGGGATAAATAGCGGCATAGTCCGAGGCCAAGGTACTGTTTATAGCGCTCAGCGCGGAACTGGAAGTCTGAATCTGGCCGCTCTCATTTTGACCGCTGATATAAATACGGTATAAAAGACTAAAATTGGTAAAAACATTGCTGCCGATATTAGGCAGCCTGATAGTGGCCTTATTGTTCAATACAACTTCCACAATATTACCCTGGGGTACCGGTTCAACATAGGCATACTCTTCCAATCCGCAGGACGTCAGCCCCCCCGATACCATACCCAGCACGACAGCAGCCACTACAATCGAAACATGTACTTTTTTTGTCATAATCTCTCCTCTCTTACCATATACCATCCCCGCCCTTTTTAACAAGCCAAAAGCGGCTTTTGCGGCACCGCTGATTCAGGGCGGCGGGCCTCACTTTTTCAGCGGAATTTGTTCGGAAACCGAAGTTTCCGAACAAGCCTATTGTATCTCAAGCGCGATAATCCGGCTGTGGGCCAGGCTGGTCCACACCGCGTCGCTGGGCCAGCCTGAGATCACCGCGCGGTAGGCGTCAAGGGCGGCACCGCGATCATGCAGCGATTCCCAGAGCCTGCCGATGGAAAACTGCGCTCTGGCGGCGCCGGGAAAAACGCCGCCGGGGTGGGATACGCTCCGGGTGTAGAGCTCTATGGCTTCCTCATTTTTTCCCTGTTCCTCAGCCGCCACACCGGCGTTGAAATACGCCGCCGGAGCGAGGTACGTTTTCGCCGCCGCCCCGGCGGCTCTGGTCCAGGCCTGTTCAGCTTCGGCCCATTCTTTTTTATCGGCATAGACGGCGGCGATAATTGACCATGCCCTGCCGCCCGCGTAACCGGAGGTTTTTCCCGCAAAGACATTAAGCTCCGCGAGCAGAGTCTCCACCTTCTCCGCCGAAGATTCTTCATTGATAGTAAAGCGTAGTTCCTCATAGCGGCGGTTAAATTCCTCAACACTGCTTATCGCCTTTTTCCGGAACAGGTCCATGAGGGAAAATATCGCCACCACCGCTATCAACAGCACCGCCGTACTGCCCAGTACTATAAAAATAGGCTTTCTGTTTTTCCGCGCCAATTCATTAATACGCTCACCCAGGCTCAATTTTTCAGTCTGCGTCATATATCACTCCTTGGAATTAATTATATCCATCTCTTTTAACAGCTTCGATAAATAGGTCCGCTGAATATCCAGCGCCTTGGCGCTTTCAGTCTGGTTCCAGTTGTTTTCTTCCAATACCTTACGGATAAAATGAGTCTTAAACACGTTAATCGCGGTTTTCAGGTTCCGGTCTCCAGACTCCTCTTCCGCCATGCCGATGCCGGTTTTCAGGAAGAGATCCTCCCGCTGTATCAGCTTGTTCTTACCTATGACACAGGCCCGTTCTATACAGTTTTCAAGCTCCCGGATATTGCCCGGCCAGGAATAGGTAAGCATCGCTTCCATAGCTTCATCGGAAAAACCCTTAAACTGCTTTTTAGTTTCCCGCATAAACTTGTCGAGGAAAAAACGCGCCAGTTCGGGGATATCCTCAGGGCGCTGCCGCAGGGGCGGAATATAAAGGGGCAGCACGTTGAGACGATAATAGAGGTCGCGCCTGAATTCCCCTTTCTCCACCTGGACCTCAATGTCCTTGTTGGTCGCGGCCAGTATCCGTACATTGACGGTTACCGTGGTGTCGGATCCCAGCTTTTCAAAAGTCCTCTCCTGAATTACCCGCAGGAGCTTCGCCTGCAAAGCCAGGGGCAGATCGCCGATTTCGTCGAGGAAAATCGTGCCGCCGTCGGCCATCTCGAAACGGCCCTGTCTGTTGGCCACCGCGTTGGTAAAGGCGCCTTTGACATGGCCGAAAAGCTCACTCTCCAAAAGCCCCTCCGGCAGGGCCGCACAATTCACCCGGATAAAGGGGGCGCGGTTGCGGGGGCTGCGCAGGTGTATCTGTTCGGCAAACAGCTCTTTCCCTACCCCGCTTTCCCCCAGGATCAACACCGAGGAATCGGTCTTTGCCACCTGATCGATAATATCGATCTTTTCAAGGATGACGGGGCTTTTAGTTACGAAGGTGTGAAAGCCTTTGTTACTGTCAAGTCTGTCCTGCAAAATCTGAATCTCGCCGTAGGCCTGTTCAATACTCCTGGTGTTGACGATCGCTAATGCGGCCTGGTTGGCGAATATCTCAAGCCATTCAAGATCTTCCTGGGTAAAACTATCTCCGTCCAGTTTGTTGATGACCTCAATAACCCCTATACATTCATCCTTTATCCGCATGGGGACCGCTATCATGGTGGTGGAAGGATAATCTATCTTGTTCGTAACATCCTGAAAATGACGTTTGTCGTTGGGAACATCATTTACGATGATTGACTTGTTGTGCTGGGCTACCCACCCGACAATGCCCTCCCCCATCTTGACGGTAAATTGTTTAACTTCCTGGCTTTTGGAACCGGTGGCGACCTCAAAATGCAGCTCCTGCCGTTCCCTGTCCACCAGCAGCATGCTTGAGGCTTCGCCGCCGCAAAGCCTGGTAGCAGACCCCAGAATCCGGACAAGCAGGGGATGAACATCCCTGTAATTCGAGTTGATGAGAGTATTAATCTCAATCAGGGTATTAAATTTTTGAGCGTCAATTTTTGACAGCATATCCGGCCGTCTGGTACACCGCCACCGTGGCGATGACCGCTAATTGGAATCCGTACCCTGGGGAGAGTCCTCATTATTTTTCGACTGCAACAGAGAACCCAGGGTATAAGTGGAATCGCTTGATTCCTCCTCAGCCATGTAACGGGATAGTTCCTCCCGCCGCACCTTCTTCTGATAATCACGGATCGAGAAAGCGACTTTTTGCTTATCACTCTGCAGCTCAAGAACCGCCGCCTTAACTTTATCGCCGACCTTGTATTTTTTCAGGGCCTCATCGGGATTCTCATCCCGGTTTTCGGTAAGGTTGGTTTTATGGATAAGCCCCTCAATGCCGCCGGGAACTCGTACAAAGACGCCGAAATCGGTAATCGAGGAAATCTCCCCTTCTACCGGAGAACCGGGTTTGTATGTTTGGCCAAAACTCTTCCAGGGATCATCGGAAAGCTGCTTGATCCCCAGCTTGATGTTCCGGCCTTCACGGTCAATGCCGATAACCATGACTTCCACTTCCTGCCCCACCGCAAGCTCGCTTCCCGGATGCTTTACCTTCTTGGTCCAGGAAATGTCATCAACATGGAGGAAACCGTCGATGCCCTCCTCCAGTTCAATAAAAGCGCCGGCGTTGGTGATCTTCACTACCTTGCGGAGGAGTCTCGTTCCTACCGGGTATTTTTCGTCAATGCTTTCCCACGGATTAGCCGTTACCTGCTTAAGCCCCAATGATACCCTGCCCGCCTGTAGATCGTATCCGAGGATCATACATTCCACAATATCGGCGGGTTTGACCAGTTCCTGCGGTTTCTGGATTTTTTTCACCCAGGAGAATTCGGAAATATGGGCAAGCCCTTCAATGCCTTCTTCCAGTTCGATGAAAGCGCCAAAATCGGTGAGCTTGGTCACTACGCCTTTAACTATATCGTTAACATGGTACTTGCTCTCAAAGTGGACCCAGGGATCGTCGGTAAAATGCTTAAGTGAAAGGTTGATCCGTTTTTCCGCCGGATCAATGCGAATAACCTTGAGACGTATCTCCTGACCTTTTTTTACAAAGTCCTTAGGCCGGGTAACATGCCCCCAGCTCATGTCGTTGATGTGCAGGAGGCCGTCAAAACCGCCAAGATCGATAAAAGCGCCGAAAGAGGTAAAGCTCTTCACCACACCGGTAACATCGGCGCCGATGGGGGTATTCTCGAAAAACTCATTCCGTTTACGCTCAAGCTCTTCTTCCAGGAGCTTACGGCGATTCACCACAATATTGATTTTGCCGTCAGAATAGAGCCGTTCCACACTGAACCGGGTTTTAAGGCCGATGAATTTTTCCGGCTTATCGACCTTCTGGACGTCGGACTGGCTGATGGGAAGGAAAGCGTGTACCCCTGCGCCAAGGTTGACGTCAAAGCCGCCTTTGACCAGCTTTTCAATGACTCCCTCAACCGCAGTATGATCCTGGAAAGCCTGCCGGAGATTCTTCCAGAAAATTTTAACGTCCGCTTTTTGTTTGGACACAATAACTTCCCCATGCTTATTCTCTTTGGTGATGAGGATAACCGAGACGGCGTCCCCAATCTGAGGAATTTCGGTAAATTCGGAAACCGGTATTTTACCTTCGGATTTATACCCCACATCAATAAACACCTGATCCGTTGTTACTTGAATCACATTACCCTCGACCATTTGGCCTTCTTCAAGCTGTTCGAGGGATTTCAAGTACTCTTCCTGTAACTGTGTTTGAATATTCTCGCCGTCTTTTACCGGACTAGTGTCCGATTCCACTTCCATCTGAGTCATGTCATGTCCTTATGCTTTATTTTCCTGCTTTATTCTTTCTACTAATGTGTCATAAACTTCATTTATGGTCAAGCCCGATGTGTCAATATACTGTACTCCGGGCGCGATTTTAAGGCTTCCTTCAATCTTATTCTTGTCGATTGCGTCCCGCTCCGCTATGGTTTTACCGATTTCCTCAAGGCTGAGCCGGGAAACCCCCTGGTCAAAACGCCGTCTTGCGCGGGATTCAACCGAGGCGTCCAGATAAAACCGGTATTCGGCGCCGGGAAAAACCACGGTGGTCATATCCCTGCCCTCAACAACCAGGTCCCGCCCCTCGGCGAGTTTGCGGACAAGGTTATTTATCAGGCGCCGTATCGGCACAATCGCCGAAAGAGGCGCTGAAAAACGGTCGATTTCATCGGTGTGAAGAGCATCGGTAACATCCTCGGCTTCCAGAAAAACCCGGTCCTTCCGGTAGTCAATCACCGCCTTTTGGGCGAATTCCAGGGCTTTTTCGCTGTCGGTGGGGTTGATATTGGCCCTGAGACAACCCAAAGTGATGGCCCGGTAGAGGTTCCCCGAATTAATGTAAGTAAACTCTCCATCGTCTTCGTTTCTGAGCCGGCCGGCCAGCAGTTTGGCTATAGTACTTTTTCCCGAACCGGCCGGCCCGTCAATGGCTATGACCATGGTTTAACTCCTCCAATTCAGTCTTGGTCAAAGGCCGCGAAGCGCCTTCAGCCAGGTCCCCGAGCAATACCGGGCCGACCCGGACCCGGCAAAGCCGCGCCGGATGCAGGTGGAAGTGGGAAAACAAGCGCCGGATTTCCCTGTTTTTACCCTCAACCAGTACTACCCGCAGCTTTTTGCTGCCGGTTTTTTCCGCTTCTTTCGCCTGGTAGCGGATACCGTCAATGGTGATTCCCCGGATAAATGCCTCTACCGCCGTGTCCGGAATATGGCCGGTCGCTTCCACAATGTACTCTTTTTCCAAGCCAAAACGGGGATGCCCCAAACGGGCCGCAAAATCCCCGTCATTGGTAAAAAAAATAAGCCCCGAAGATAAAAAGTCCAGCCTGCCCACGTTATAGAGCCGCTCCGAAACGCCCGCCGGAAGCAGATCCAGGGCCAGGGGCCGGCCCTGGGGGTCATGGGAACTACAAATATAGCCCGGCGGCTTGTGAAGCGCAAGGTAAAGCAGCCGGCTTTCCGTCCGCACGGGTTTGCCGTCCAGCAGCACCAGATCACCGGGGAAGACCTTGCTCCCCTGGACAGTAACCACTTCCCCATTCACGGATACCCTGCCCCCGGCGATGAGCGTCTCGGCGGTTCGGCGCGAGGCCAGTCCTGCGTGGGCTAAATATACCTGCAAACGCCGGCCTTTATCCCCGCTGTTCAAAACCCTGCCTCGTTACCCCGCCGGGAAAGCGGGACAAAACCCGTTGCGCTTGTGTAACTCATTGCTCCCCCTCAAGCTCAAAGCGATCAATCTCGCTTTCGCTGAGCTTGGGAAGATCCGCAATGGAGTTAAGGCGGAACAGCCTGAGAAATTCCTTGGTGGTACCATACTGGGTGGGCTTACCCGGTACGTCTTTTTTACCCGTTTCCCGGATGAGTTCTTTTTCAAGCAGCAGCCGGATCATATTGTCCGCCGAAACCCCGCGAATGGCCTCAATTTCGGTCCTGGTAATGGGCTGGGAATAGGCGATAATCGACAGTGTCTCCATGGCCGCGCGAGAAATCCTGGATTCGTTTTTTTTGCCGTAACGCTCTTTCAGCTTGTCCCAATATTCCCTCTTGGGAGAGATCATTACCCCGCCGCCGATGCGGGACAGTTCTATGCCTGAATCTCCCGCGCCGTAGCGTTCTCCAAGATTTTCCAGGGCCAGCTTAACAATTTCCTTTGAAAGGCCCGAAATGCGGCTGATGGCCGCCTCATCTATGGGATCGGACTCAAGATAGATGATCGCCTCAACCAAGGCGGTTTCCTTTTCCAACTGCTCTGTCACCTACAACTCCAAAAATTAAATCAGGGAAGCATGGACACGGATCTTACGGTCCCCTTATGACAACCCGGCCGCAGTATACGGTTTTATCAAAATGTCCCCGAACATACGGTTTTGAAAAATAGTAATCATCCGAATTTTTACCGCTTCCAGTATCGCGAGAAAAGCGCAGACAATATCAAGCACCGAATTGGAGTGGATTATCAGATCGGTAAAACCGCACTCCCCCCGATTTTCCAAAAATTCGGAAAGGAGGGCGATCTTCTCATTCACCGATACCTCCTCGTAGAGATCGATGACCCGCTCACCGGGCAGGCGCCGCAGCATAGTAGAAAAAGTTTTCAATAAATCCCAGATATCAACCTTTTCCCAAAGATCACCGTCGGTGAAGGGCAAAGCCCGCTGGAGTTTGTGCCGCTCAATCACCCACTCGGCTTCTTTTTCTTTTTCTTCCATCAACTCCGAAAGCTTTTTGATTTTTTGATATTCGATAAGGCGCTCCACCAGTTCCCGCCGGGGATCGGCCAAATCGCCGTCCTCCTCCATTTCTACCGGCAGCAGGGTTCGGGACTTGATATAGAGCAGCGTCGCCGCCATGGCATGAAATTCGGTAAGGTCCTCAAGATCAAATGTCTCGGCGTAGCGCAAATACTCCAAATACTGCGAGGTTATCACGGCGATAGGGATGTCGTAGATATTGATCTCGTTTTTCCTGATCAAAAAGATCAGCAGGTCTAACGGACCTTCGAATTCGCCTGTTTTGAAGCTGCGCTTGCCTCCGGCGCTTGTTTCAGGTGCTTCTTCCATTATAAAAGCATTGTAGCGGAAAACGAGGGAAAGGATAAGAGGGGGCGCAGAACATAAAGGGGGGCTGTCTAGAAGGTACAATTTCCGGCAGTCGGTTTTCGTATAGCAAGGGTTACAGTTATGTGCTATAACAAAACACGGGATGGGAAACAGCATAAACATACCGGAAATCATAGAAAAGGCCCGGAAACAACCGGCGAACGAGCCGAACCTCTCCCCGACGCTGAAAGCAACCGTTGACCTGCTCATCAACCTCTGTTTGCTCCTTGTCCAGAAACGGCTCCTTACAAACTGCGTCGAACCGAAGGTTCGAGGAACCCTGAGGAGTACTTGCGCCCCCGCGATGATTTGGCTTATAGTCTTCATAGCGAAGGTCTCCTCTTTGAGGGTTTTTCAACTCAGGGGGTGGAACAGCCTCTATAGGAATGGATAAAAAATAATATAACGCAGTCAAAACTGCGCATAATGAGGCTGTCGAATTAACCTGTTTTAAGATCTTGGGGCACTATAGATAGCGTATAATCAACTAAAAATACACTATATATAGCATTTGTTCGGTTACCTGGGGATTAATTCGGCAGTCTCAACAGGCCTGCTTACTCGCTCCAGCTGCGCTGGGGACGGCGGCTCGGGTTCTGGAATGTTATATGATCCGGTAACGGGAGTTTTTGTGAAAATGAACCGGGATATACGCTTTAATTCGCTCATACCTATTCTTTCAACGCTTCGGGCCGTCTCTAAGGGCCTTAAGGTCCTGGTAATGGGTATGGCTACCCGCCTACGGTATAACCGGGCCACGCCTGCCGTGATTTGTGGTGTGGTCCTGTTGACCGGAGCGGCATTCCTGGTTTTCCGTGGCCTAAATGCGGTCAGCGTGAGTGTTTCCTCCCCTGACGCCGGCGCGGAACAGATCGGCGCGGGTACGACGGACGATATCTCTTCCACGGACAACGGGAAAATCGCGGACCAGCAGATGGTACAACAGCCCCTTCAGGACACCGGGCCTGAACCGGTGACCGTAAGTTTTCCGGAAAAAAATTCTGCCGGCGCGGTGGAGGCCTGCATGGCGCGTTTTTCCGCTGACGCTTCCCCGGTAACAGAGTACGGCGCCGTAAAATTTGTCACTCTTTCCTCACCGGACGATTACTTTGAGGTGAGCGGAATGATTATCAATGTGAGCCGCTACGCAAGCGTGGAAGAGGCCCCCTTGGATTTCAACGAATCCGGCCGGTGGTTTACCAGAGTGCGTTTTACCAGGCCGGGCTTCTATGGTCTCACTGTACAGGAAAAGGGCCGCGCGGAGCAGTACTATTCGGTTTTTGTCAGCCCCCTCCCCACCGTACACACCGATGCCGCCGGAGCGGATTTTGACTGGTACCGGACCCAGTTTAACACGGGAACAACCTCAAACTGCGGCCCCGCTTCGGTCGCCATGGGCGTCGCCTGGTCCACGGGAGAACACCTCCCCGTTTCGTCGGTACGAGAAGCCGTCGGCTGGCAGGGTGAGGGCGCTACCAGTTTTGAGGAACTGATCAAGGTACTAAAGGATCAAGGGATTTCCGCGGCGATCTCCCCCATCCGCGGTGTGCAAAATATTAGAGATGTGATCGATACCGGTGGCATAGCGGTAGTACTCTTCCATACCGGCGGAATCGGAACCGCCAGGGGCGATCCTGCCCAGGACCTCTTCGGCAAGTACTACAATGACTCGGTAGGCCACTATATCGTAATAAAAGGCTACTCCCTTGACGGCGAATATTTTGTCATCTACGATCCCATCCCCAGCGACTGGAGCTTCAACAGTTT
The DNA here is from genome assembly GCA_031266095.1 of Treponema sp. The sequence continues at coordinate 25,524 of JAISBR010000170.1, forward strand.
CCGCTACGGCGACGATCTGAGCATGATCGGGCGGAATCGTTACTATTCCTCTGCGGAACTGCTCCGTTCTCTGCGCAGAGCCGACATGATCGCCATTTCCCGCTCACATTAGGGTCTGGAGTTGTATAGCCGGAACAAGAACATGGCGTATCTCTCAATTTCACAGCCGTCGAACCAAAGGTTCGTTGGCGATAAATTACAGGACTTGCAGGCTAACCGCAGGTTAGCGGACAACCAACCGGGTTGTCGAACAAGTCTAATATGATTGCCGCGAGTCAACAACCACCGCCAAAGGCGGTGGCTTGAGAGGGAGGCCCCTAGAAGGGGCCGTCTCGTAGTTCGTGGTCTTCGTCCTGCCGCTCGGCGTCTTCCTGATACTTCACGTACCTCC
>JAISBR010000215.1 GCA_031266095.1 Treponema sp.
TCTTCATCGCTGTCCCTGGCCGAGACGATGATTACCGGGGTGTCTTTCTTCCGCCTGAATTGCTGGAGAAATTCAAAACCATCTATACCGGGAAGATTGATGTCGAGGATGATCAGTTCAGGCTCCCAACCGGCAAGGACGGCAAAAGCATCCTCGGCGCTTTCCACGGAGCGGCTCTCAAAACCTTCTTTGTCGAGGTAAAGGGAAACCACGTCGGCAAGATCTTTTACATCCTCGATAATTAAAACCTTTCCCTGCATGGTTTCATCATATTATACGCGGCTTATGAAGCGCAAGCAAAGAAGACAAATATAAATTTTTTTTATTTTCTTTTTATCTGTTTTTCATGGAAAATCAGATGGAAACATAGTATTTTGAAAACGCGAGACTTCCCAAGGGAGGTCCAAGGGGCTATGATGTTAAAATGTGCCCAATCAACAAAATTTCAGGAGGTTTTTGAGTGAAACGGAGAATTGTATTTGTTTTTTTGACATGTATTATGGCGGTTTTTACCTATGCCGGAGACAGAAGGGGTTGGAGAGACTTTCCGCCGCCGCGTATTGAGCGGCACAGGGGATGGGACAGACGGGATTTTATTCCGCCGGCGCAGTCCGCCGAAACCGTTACCGTTACCGTTACCGTTACCGGCAAACTTGGCATTGCCCGGGGGCAGATCGCTTTAACGGATCAGGATGTTACCTACTATGCCCCCACTCTGCACCGTTATGTCGGTTTCATCGACGGTCTCAAGGAAGGAGCGGAGGTAACTCTTGCGGGGTGGACGGCGCCTGTGGATTTTCAGGATGCGGCGTCAAAAATACTGATAGTAACAAAACTCACTATAAGCGGGAAAGACTATGATCTGGATTCCAGAGCGATGGGCTATTCCGGCGTACCGCCCCGTCCGTCGGGACCCCCGCACGGCTGTTACTTCTATTAGTTACGGGCAATGCCGCCGGTATCCTGATAGTATTGGTGTTTGCGATATGCGGCCAAATTTTTTAATAATTGCTATTTTCTGGGTATTGTTCAATACAGGAGGCCTGGAGGCGCAGGAAACCGATGCGGATAACGGCGGGGTCCTGCGTCTCCTTGCGCTCTATCTGGAAAACGACACGGAACTTCAGAATCTGGCGCTAAAAGTACGGCAGGCGGAAATAGGCAGGGACCGTACCGGAATAGAAAAGGGGGTTGATCTTACCCTTTCGTCCGGAACCATGCGCCTGTATTCCGTGGACGGTTCCGCGGCTTTCAGCGTAGAACCGTCCGCTGATGTTTCCTTTCCCGGCTTTAACAGTACAAGCCTGAGTGTTTCTGTTCCCATGACTTTAGGATCAGGCAATGCCGGCCAGGGTGTTGCGCTTGAGGATACACAAGTTTTACTGTCAACAGCGATTATAACTTCCGACGGGAAACAGCGCAAGGTTGATCTCTTGAAAGCTGACCGGGCGCTGACCGAAGCCCGGCGCGCCCTTTCAAACCGGGGGCTTTCAGCGGAACAACAATTCTATGAAACCCTGAACTCCCTTTATGAAAATATAATTCAGGCCTTGACTTCCGAAGAAGAAGCCTATACAAAAGAAATTGAACTTGCCCTGGCCCAGCTTCAGGGTTATAGTCCTTCTTCCGTGTATTACCGTACCAAACAACTGGAAGCGGCCGAAGCGTACCGGACCGCCCAGGAACAGCGCCGTACGCTCGAACACAAGACCGCCGCTTTCGCGCGGGACTGCGGGCTGGCTGTGCTTCCGGCCCTGCCCGAAGCAATTCCGGCGGTGAACCTTGATGAATTGCCGGAATTCGGCCGGGATGATGAAAAGCCGCGGTTTGCGGAAATTGAAAAAGCCCTCTGGAACAGCCATATCGGCGGTCTTACCAGGGACGCCCAGGGTACGGTAAAATTGAGCGCCGAGGGCGGCGTTACCGCAAATAATAGCAGCCTTGACAGCAGGACAAGCGCCGACGCGGGGCTTACCCTTGGCTGGAAAGGGGTAAGCCTTTCCGCGTTGAGCCAAATCCCCCTTTCCGGGGCGGAGAAAAATCCGGCCTTCTCCCTGTCCCTGAAATTCAATGTAAATGAACAGCGGAAAGCGGCTTTAACCAATACGGAAAAACGCCTTCAGGCCGAACTGGAGGCTCTGGAGATCAAAGCGGCGGAACGAACCTGGGAAGAAACCGTAGATTTAATGCGTTCCGAGCGGGCGGACCTCCTCTGGGAAAAAAAGCGCCTGGAGGAACAATATGAACTTTACCGGGAACTTGCGGAAGATACCACGGTATGGTACGAGCGGGGTGTGGTTTCCGAAAGCGAGTACCGAAAAGCCCTTGCCAATAAGGAACGGGCTTACTATCGTATTTTGTCTGTTGGTGTAAAGAGCAGAATACATCTTATCAAATCCACCTTGTATTTTGTGGAGCAATGAATGGGACGCGGCAAAAAAAGAAAAGGTATACTTATCGCAGTAATAGTTATCGTTGTGGTTTGTGCGGCGGGTTTGTTTGCCGCGCGTAATCAATTTATCGGCGGTGAAAAAAATCAGGCGCCGACCTACACCGTTCACGGCGAAACCTTTGTCAATATAATTGAAATAGCGGGTACTATCTCCGCGGCCAATGAGCAGAATTTGCAGGCCGCCGGTGACGGAACCGTAACCGCTGTTTATGTGAAAGAAGGCGACAAAGTTCGCAAAGGCCAGGTCATTCTTCAAATGGATGACAGCGAACAGCGTTACAATCTTGCCAGGCACGATTATGAGATGGAGCAAAAACAGATAAGCGGTTCACCCAAAGAGCTTCAGCTTATGGCCATACAACGGGAAGTTCTTTTACAGCGGATAAAGGATCGGCAGATAAGCGCGGGGTTTGACGGGGTTATAGCGGCGTTTAGTGTGTTCGCGGGAGATGTCTTTGAAGCTAAAGATGTGGCCGGCATAATCATTGACCGCAGTTATCTTGCCGCCATTGTAGAAGTTGCCGAAACGGATGCTCCGAAACTCAGGGCCGGGCAGAAAGTCAGCCTGAACTTTCCGGCCAACGGCAATCAGCCGATTGAGGGAAGGGTATATTCGTTTCCCGCGGTTGCCAGTAAATCTTCCCGGGGCGCTTCGGTTGTTAAGGCCGAGATACGTGTAGACAATCCGCCGGATATAATTCTTCCCAATTATTCATTTACCGGCGAGATAGAAATAAGCCCTCCCGAAACACTGCTCCTGGTTGAGCGGCAGGCCATAGGATTTGGAAACAGGGACGAAGGTGAAACAGGCGAGAGGCGGCGGCCCGCCGCGTTTGCCGAGAAAATTCTCAAGGACGGCGCGACAGAGCGCGTTGAGGTTCAGGTGGAACCCTATGGAGACGGGTTTGTCAATATAATCAGCGGCCTTTCCGAGGGCGATGAACTTGCCGCTCAGGAGATTTCCCGCCCTTCCGGATGGAACAGGCAGAGAGGGCAAGGGGGGAATGTTCAGAATCAGAATCAGAACCGGCAGCAAAACCCGATGATGCCCATGATGCCGGGCGGCCCTCCTCCCGGCGGCCGGGGCGCTTCCCGGCGTTGACAGGAGTTCTACCAATGGAAGATATAATTATGTTGAAAAATGTAAGCAAAGTTTACGGCATAAAAGATGAGTCTGTTCAGGCGCTTAAAAGTATTTCTTTCAACATCAAGCAGGGAGAATATGTGTCGATTATGGGACCGTCGGGGTCCGGCAAATCGACCTGTATGAATATCATCGGCTGCCTTGATCGGCCAAGCGGCGGACTTGTACTGATAAACGGGCGGAACACCGCGGAAATGGGCGAAAAGGACCTGTCGGTTCTGCGCAACGAGACCGTCGGTTTTGTTTTTCAACAGTATCACTTGCTTTCTTCCATGACCGTACTGGAAAATGTGATGCTGCCCCTGCGCTATCAGGGGATAGAAAAACGAAAGCGCAAAAAAATCGCTCTTGCCGTGCTTGACCAGGTGTCCCTTACCGACAGGATGAAACATTATCCGAATGAACTTTCCGGCGGACAGAAACAGCGGGCGGCCATAGCGCGGGCTGTGGTAACCAATCCAAAAATTGTGCTGGCCGATGAACCAACCGGCGCGCTGGACAGCGATACCGGCGTCCTGGTTCTTGATATGTTTGCGGATATTAACCGCCGGGGGACAACCGTTATTCTGGTAACTCATGACGGCAAGGTAGCGGCCCAGGCAAGACGCCGTATAGAGATTCTGGACGGAAACATTGCCGGGGATATTTGCACCGGCGGCGAAACAACAGGGAGAACCGGGGATAATGTTTGAAGATCTGAGTTTTGCTTTTAAGATGTTTAAGCGCAGCAAAATCCGTACTATTCTTTCCCTGTTGGGGGTGATTATCGGAGTGGCCTCCGTTATTGTCATCGGCACCATAGGCGAAAGCGCGGCCAACAACGTAAAAAAAACTTTCGGTTCCGCAAATCTCACCATGATTCAGGTAAGCGCGGGTTTTATGCGCCGGGCAAGGGAAAACCGTATTGAATTAAACGAAAAGTTCAGGGAAGAAATTTTCAGCATTGTCGAAAACATAAAAAAAATCTGGTACAAAGACTACCTTTCCGCAACTATCCTGTATAAAGACCTTAGCGTTTCAAGAAACATTGACGCTGTTGAATATGGTTACCTTGAGCGCAACGGTTTGAAGTTAGGAGAGGGACGCTATTTCAGCGTTTCAGATTCGGTGGAGGGAACGCAAACCATCATCCTTGGGACTGAAACGGCGGAAGCCCTGTTTCCGGAGGGCGGCGCGCTTGACCGGCAAATAATCGTACAATCCGGGGACGCCAATTTCGGCTTTAAAGTTATCGGTATCCTCACCGGCCAGGCCGCGGGGTTTGAATCCCCGGAAAACAAAATCTATGTTTCCCGGGGGTTCTACACAAAAAAAATCAACCCCGCCGCCCCCGCGTCCACCGCGGTTGTCGAGGCGGAAAGCCCCGAAAATGTTACCCGCATAACGGAAGACCTGAGAGCATACGCGGCGGCAAAAACCGGCGATTCTTACGCCCTTGCGGTAAATTCCATGCAGGCCATGCTGGAACAGTACGACGAAGTAACCGGGACGATGAGTTTACTGCTTTCCGGGATTGCGGCGATTTCGCTCCTTGTGGGCGGCATCGGTATTATGAATATCATGATCGTTACCGTAACGGAACGAAAAAAAGAAATAGGTATACGCAAGGCCATAGGCGCTTCTCCCGGAGCTATCCGCGCGCAATTTCTGGTGGAATCCGCCGCAATAACGATCCTGGGCGGCCTTTTGGGAATAGCCGCGGGAATTGGCATCAGCGCTATTGCCGTTACGGTCCTCAAGTGGTCTTTTGCCGTGGCCTGGCCTGCCTGCGGGTCAGCGTTTCTCTTTTCCGCCTGTGTCGGCGTGTTTTTCGGGTTCTATCCGGCCTCCCGGGCCGCAAAACTTGACCCGGTTGAAGCCCTCTCCGCCGAGTGAATCGAGTAAACGCCGGTGCCCCGGAGCGTCAATTTTATGGCGGCAACCGCGCGATTCCTCATGTAAAAATCTTACCGGCCTATTGAGTCTGTTCCAAAACTAATTGACTGTGCGCTAAAGCGCACGGTTTTGAAACAGACTCTTGCGGTTTTTCGGCCTACGGCCTGCAAAACCGCGGTTTTCAAAGGAAACTGTTCCAAAAACTGAAGTTTTGGAACAGCCTCTATTGACATCTTTTTTAAGCGGTGATATGATAGTCAGTATTCGCGCCCTGCGGGGCCTGCCGGCGCTTGTCCGGCCGTTATCCGGCGCGGCTTTATAAAGGGGGATTTTGTGAGTTAC
>JAISBR010000218.1 GCA_031266095.1 Treponema sp.
TAACACGGCCGTCAGGGTTTTTGAAATTCTCCTGGACATACGTCTTGAGGTTCTCCCGCGCTTCAAAAGCGACCGCGTTCACCGCCTGGGTCGCCGCCCATTTTATTTCCTGCCGTACATTTTTGCACATATCTTTTATGGCGTTTGGATTTTCAAGGGCATATTTTGCAACATTGCTCATGTTAGCCCTGCTTTTCCAGGGTGGGGCCTTCAAGGGTTACAGGCGCATAGCCCTCCTTGCTCCCTTCGGCGGTTCCGTCACCGGTGAACTGCATACTCCCCGCGTACACCCTGCCATCGCACATGGTAAGGCTTACGTCCAGGTAGGAGTGTTTGTTCATTTCCGTCTGGATAAACTCAAGATCGTCCCGCTCGTGATCGATGTAGACGTTGAGGCCGTCAATCTTCCCGGACTTCCGGGCCTTTGCTATGTGGCTTGAGCCGTCGCCGTGAAGTTTATTTTCGTTTGTCCAGCCGGAAAGCTGGATGCTCAAGTCATCTTCCGCATTACAGACAAACCGCCGTCCGGCGATGGTGATCGATTCCGCTGGCCCTGATGCCATACTATCCTCCTTCCTCTATTCACCGAAATAAAAACCGAAATAAATATCGGCGCTGGAAACCTCCACGTTGCCCGACAGTTTGCAGGGAAACTGCAGGTCGAGGCGCTTTGGATTCTGGTTACTGATTTTTACCACCAGGCGCTCTTTGGTGAACGCCGCATCCGCGAGGATGGCAAAATCCTGTAGGGAATTGGCAAGGTTCATCAATGCCGTCTTGATGGTCTTAGGCTGTACCGCCTTCGGGTTGCGAGTCGCGGCGGCATCGGGAACCAGCGGCGCTCCCTTTACCTCGTCCGATTCCAGAATCATCCGCACGTTGAAAACAATGTTCTGGAGCTTAAAGATATCCACCACATAACGGTACGCCGGAACGATCTCGTTGTCAGGATGCCAGAAGGTGATAATGTCGTTCAGTTCCGCAACGCTGCCGTTTTTGATGTTGGTGGATGCGCCCTTGGCGACGGCGTTGTTACGGACGGTATAATTCTCCTGCGCCTCATCCGGGCCGGCCTTAATTCCGCCCAGGATGCCGTAGTTGTTATGCGGCGGATTACTGTTGGCCGTGTTCATGATGTTGACCAGGCCTCGGGCGGCGATTACACAGGGAAGCTCCGGGCTGGCGGTGGATTCGATCAGGCAATTGATGCGATCGGTTTTCCGGGGGCCGGTCACCGCCGTGCGGGTTTCGTAATCGTCGACGCATCCGTGCGCCACAAGGGGTGGTTTTTTCTCAAGTTCCGACCATCTTCCGTCGCCGAAACTCTGGTACGTGTTGAGGCGGCTTTCCTTGGCATAGTTAAACGTGTTGAGGATCACGGTTTCCCAAATCTGGCCGATGGCGGCCAGGGCCGGACCGACCTCCGGGTCTAGCGCTCCGCCTGCCATCGCGGTTATGTCGAAGGTAATGCCGGGAACACTGGTCTCGATAGAGATGGTGATATCGTTCCCGCTGTCCCCGCTCCACCTGGCCGTAACGGGAAGCTCGCCGTCATCGATGGTTCCGGTAACGACGGGCATCTCCAGCTTGCTGGCGATCCGTTCTTTCACCGCGGCAAGGATATCTGCCGGGCCCTGGCCTTTCTGGATGGCAAACTCCACGTCCATTCCCGCAACGGAAACCACGCCGCTTCCGTTTGCGCCCGCTGCGCCGTCGCACGATATAGCGCCCTCCGCGGGAAGGCTGCCTGTTACCTTTGTCAGCGGATAAAAGGTGATGGGGAAATTCGCTCCCCCGCCGCCGTCAGGATAAAACTGCCGGGCGGTCAGATGCAGGGGCGATCCGTAACCGTAGCGTTTCGCGATGGCATCCGCGCTCCCTGTTGCCTCATGTTTCTGTGTGGAGTATGCGGCATCGTCATTGCCGACGCCGATCACCGCAAGCCGCTGCGGTAAGTAACCGCCGCTTCCACTGTTGAAATTGCGGAATTCCACGTTCACGCCAGTGACGCGGCTAATTGCCGATGCTGGTAACATCTTGTTCCTCCTGTGATTTATCTGCCAGACCTAATACACGGTCTTTCAGTCTGGATTTTGCGGTGACCTGTCCGGTATCCACATCAACGGTAAAATCAATGCCCTCCAGAATAACGGACGGCGCTTCGATAGATCGCTCTACAAATTCCACCTCCAGCGTGGAACGGATAACGGTGAGCGCCAGGGCCGCCTGAATGGTAGGCGATCCGGCTTCCATTTGAGTGAAGGTTCTGGAGGTAACGGTTCCCCGCATACCGAGGTATGCGTACTGATCAGACATGACAATGCGCCGGACCAGGCGCATGATCTTCCATGCCCGGAGGGCGGCTGATTTATCATCGCGGAAATTACCGGTGTTGTTTCCATCCGCGGTGCAGTCGATAAAAATTACCGCCTTTTCTTTCTGGTTCCCAATCCGGGGGTTCGATGCTGGAACGGTTACTTTGGAAACCAGAATATTGATGAGGTTAATCTGGCCCTGGCCTATCGCCGCGCCGTCATAGGGCCGGGAGTTTTCCGCGAATACCTGTATGTTATAATCCCGCGCCCGCGGAATTCCCTTGTCCTGCGCCAGTGCATACTGGTTCTCTAGTTCCAGGGAAAGGAGCGCCGCCAGTTGATCCCGTACGACCTCCAGAATATCGGGGGTCTCAATGAGTTCGGTAATCTGCGGGTTTGCGCCTTCGCTCATGCCTCCGGCTCCTCAAGGTCAAATCCCATGGTGAAATAGAAAAGCCCGATGGTGTTATCGGGATTCACTTCCTGAATATACAAATGATGGACGCTTCCCTTCCACGGGTCGGGAACATCCGCCTGCCAGCCGCGCTCCGGTTGTACCGGGAGCCGCTTGATCAGGCAGGTAGTAGTAATGGTGCGGTTGATAATACTTTCTCCGGTAATGGGATCGACCAGGATGGTTGTATCGCCGACCGTTCCTGTTACCGGATACCGCATACCGGCCGGACAAATGAGCGTGTAGGGACTTCCCGCCGCATCAGGATTTTCAAGAGTCTTTTCCAGATACATTTGGGAAAGTTCCCGCACGTTCATGGTATTTTGGCCGCCTCTTCTTTGGCTTCTTCCAAATTGGCTTCGGCGGCAACGACATCATCCTCCGCTTTTTCCACGGCGGCGCAGGCGGCCCTGTATTCCGGCGTGTCGGCGTCCTCCCTGGCGATCCGCAGGTCGTTCAGGGCGGCTTTGAGAGCCTCCCGTGCGGCCTGTGTCCTGCCTTCGGCTTCCTGCTTTGCGTCGCCTTTGGCTTTTTCCGTTTCGGTTACGGCGGCTTTCACGACATCCTCAGCGCTGCGGACGGCGGCCTCAAGCCCGTCAATCTTTGCCTTAAACTGCGTCTCGCTTTTTTCCTTGACGGCGAGGGCGGCACCCTGGACGGCCTTGAGCTTATCCTGCGCGGTTTTCAGGGCGGCCTCGGCGGTCTGTACTTTGCGGGCGGCGTCCTCACGTTCCTTAACGCGCCGGGCGGCCTCGGCCTGTGCCGCCTTATCCCCCGCGGTGATCTTAGCCTCGGCCTCCTCTTTGGCAAGCTGGTCTGTGGATTTTCCGGCGACAATACTCCCTTTCTGTACCCTTTTCAAAAAGGCCTTTTTATCAGAGAAATCCTTCTCGGAGATTTCGTTGCCGGGGCCTAAAATCCCGCGGGGCGTAGTGAACGAATGTCCTTTTGCTACGATATACATCCAGTCCTCCTTTTATTCGCCCGTGTATAGGCAGCCGAGGCGCAGGCGGGAAGCCGGAACAAAGAGCGGGCGGCTCCTGGTGCGGCCTTTGTAGGTTTCGGCATCCTCGTCAAACCAGACGCGGACTTTAAAGTCGTACTCGCCCTCGACGGTGATCTTGTTTCCGAACAGCGGATCAAAGACCGGGTCGAGTTTGATGTTGGGGATACCGCCGAAATAACGGCGGAAATCCATCGCTTCAAAGGAGGGAAGGAAAATCACCTTATCGGGGTCAAGGAAGTAGCTGGTGACATCCGGCTGCTTCCAGGGATTGTAGGTGGCGTCGTATCCCCAAAAAAGGCGGATGTGGCCGTCCGTGTTGAGTTTGCCCAGGTAAGCCGCGCCCTTGTCCCGCATCTGCGGAGAGATTTCCAGGGTGTTGAGAATGTTCTTGTCCAGGTTTTTTTGAACCTGTTCGTTGTTCAGGAAATCCCGCCAGGAGTTTTTCCCCATGATGTAATTGACGACGTCCACCTGACCGTCCGGGCGTATAACATCGTCCAGGTGGTTGAGATCATCGATGGGCTTGGCGCTGGGATTTTTCCAGGGCACGGTAACTTCGGGGAAATGGCTTTCCGGGATTAGATAATCAAGCTCGTTGATTTCGTTTCCCTCTTCGTCGGTGAGCTTACATTTCCCCGTGGTTAAGACCTGCGCCGCCTGATACTCCATCGCGTTCTTGATCATGCGGATGTGCTTGTTGGTGCCCTCCTTAATTTTTGTTGCCATGCGCCCATACCAGTTGACGGTTCCCTGGACAAGGGCGCTCTCGCCGGGGAATCGCCCCATAAGCTGGGTGATGTCGACGGGTGTTTCCAGCGAGTAGACCGGGAAGGAAACCTCCATATTCCCGAATTTGTCAATGGTGATCACCACCGCTCCGGTACTAAGATTGCGCACAACGGGGGCCATATCGTTTCCGCCGTAAACCATATCCATGCTGATCTTGTTTACGTCGGTGAAGGATTCCGGCGTCACTTTGAAAAGCGACGTCAGGAATCCCATTTTTTTGATGTCCGGCTGCTGCTGGTACATCTCGACAACCTGCTGAAGCAGGGTGGGCATACTGCTGGCCATTTTCATACTCTCCTTTACACCGGGGTGTCAGGGTTTACCCGTGACACGTCATTAGCTGCTACGGCGATAATGCCGAAATTCCGCAGGGCATCGGCCTGGTCGTTGGTTATCGGTTCGCCGTCAAGATTCAAAAGGTCTCTCCGTACCGAGCCGCCGATAAGGGCGCGGAAACCCATGTCCGCGGGTTCCGCCCCTCTGTTTACAAGATTGAAAGGCATAACTGCGACGGGAATGTCCCCCGGAGTCGGCGGGGTTTCCCATCCGCCGCCGTCCGCGGGATTGCCGGGGTCTGGCGGCGTATCGGTTGCGACGGCAAACTTGGCGCCGTCCCGCTTCAGAATTGTCCCCGCCTTTACGGTAGCGCCCGCAGCGACGGTGATGGTTCCCTGTTCGAATTTTCCGCTGCCAAGTTGGAGCGCCCTGTTGACGATGGTATCGAACGTTACGCCGTCCATGATTTACCCTCCATTGTTTTTCCCCGGACGCCAAGAGAAAAAGCGTGGGAGAGGGCCTTGGCGTCAATGTCTTCCCCGCCCTGGGAGGTGTTGATATCTCCCACATCGTCCGCATTGCGGGCGGCGATGCGGTTATTCTTCATCGAAAGAGCGAGGTACTCGGCGCGGACGGCCTCGTCCATGCTTGACTTCCCCTCTTCAATGTACTTTGCCGCGGTCTCCAGTGATCCCGCCTCTTTGCCCAGCGTAAGGTGGGCGTTTACCCTGGCCCGCTCTTTTTCGAGCGCGGCCTTTTCGCCGAGGGCGAAGACCGCTTCATAGCAGGCTTTGTCTTGAGCTAACAATTCTTCCGGTTTCATACTTCCTCCTCCGGGAGTGCTATTTGAATTAAAAACGGGGGGAGGTGTCCCGGCGGCTTCGGTTGTCCGGCTTCCGGCACCCCTGTCCTCCCCGTGGCTGCAGGCAGACCCCTGCCTATAGTTTCCCTGGTAAAGTGCGACGGCTTTTTCTATGTCGGTCCGGTATGCCTTGCCGTCTTTTTCCCCGGCCGTTCTGCCGGTTTCCATTGCCTTGTTTACGGCAAATTTTGCGTTGATTATTAAATTGTCCCTGGCATCGATGGAGACGCCGCTCTCCTCTAACACAATGGCGTCAAAGTTGTTTGCAAACCCGGCATCAACGATCTCCTTGCCGACATAGTAGGTCTCCTCGTCCATTGCTTTGCGGATGTCTTTTTCACTCTGCCCGGAAACGGCGGCGTGGACGGAACCGTACATAGCGGCGAGCTTTTCCAGATACAGCGCTTCCCTTTGAAGATCCCGGTAATCCCCCCAGGTGTATGTCCACGGATTGTGAATCATGACTATGGAATTATCGCTCACCGTAATCACGGCGTTCCGGTCGACGGTTCTGGCGGCCAGCGCGATGTAGCTGGCCATGCTCAAGGCCATGCAGTTAATCCGTACCGAAACCGGATGCGTTTTTGCGTGATCCCGGAGGAGATTGAAAATAACCACGCCCTCGTAGACCGAGCCGCCTGCGGAATTGATGTTTACCTGTATCTCCTCCCCGTCCAGGAGGCCCGCAAGCTGCTCTTTGACGGTTTTGGCGGTCACGCCGGAGTCCGTCCACCAGTCATATCCAATGTCGCCTTCAATGGTCACTACTTTCATGGTTTCCTCATTATGTGTTTCCTGAAACTCCAAAAGCTATTAACTTTTTTGAAATTATCATTCGGCCGTTTCATTTTTTTCACAGAATACAAAATTCAAGTATTGAATCCACTGATCTTCATGGGCCACAAAATATTTCGGACAGTCTTTTCCGGTTATATCAAAATGGCGGTATACGTTCCGCCGTCCCAGGTTATACCGCTCGCATAGTTCCCGTATTAATTCTTTTGCGGACTCCAGAGTCGCCTCGGTGAATTCCCCTTCCCAATTGGTATGGCATAGCTCTATGCCCAGGGTGCAGTTGTTTGGGTAGGAGGATAATTCTTGTAATGCCCGCTCGGTGTACTTTTGCGCTCCCACATGGTATCCTACCTCGTTCTCCAAAAGGCACTGCAAAACTTCACCCTCAAGACCGATGATAAAATGAGCGCCCGCGTAGCGCTCGTCAACACCATGCTTGAGGCTTTCAAAGTAATTCCGGTTCTGCTCGACGGTGGTTTTCGGGTTTGCTACCCAATGCACGACAATTCCCTTGACCGGGGCCAGGGCTTTGCCGGGCCGTGAGTACGGATTAACGGTCAATAATTTTTCTATGATTTTCATTGATGTGTTTCCATTTCCGAAAAATTAAGCAAATCATCAATGCTCTCGACGCACAGTATACCGATGGCTTCGGCGATCTGTCGTTCCAAGGCTGCCCCCTTGCTTTTTTCCCACCCTTTAATAAACAGGACGTGGGTAGCCGTACAAAGCGCGGGGATACAAGCCTTCATGTAATCGTTCCATTGTGGTTTTATTTTTCGATAGTGATTTTTATTGATCTGGTCAAAACGGGCATTCACGTCTGCCGCAATTGCCAGGGGGGTTATAATGCTGAGAGTGTCCCAGGCTTTGGTGTCTCGAAAAGCATCGATAATTTTACTGTGTACCTTTTCAAACCCGCGGTGGTTATTATCCCGTATTCCGGTGATGGGGCCGGAGATATATATGATCATTGGTTCCCCTCTAGTTGAACCGCCGCACGAAGCCTGTCGAGATACTCCTCTGCGGCGTCAACGTCAATCTTGTACTCCGCAATTTTCTGCCAGTACCAGAGGGGCATAGAAACCGTATCCGTCTCCTCGTCGTATTCCACGCAATCGGGCGGCGGAAAAACCGGAAAGGTTACGGCGGGTACATCGTGAACGTACTCAATTCTTGGGGCGCTGACGCAGGCTGTCGTTAATAGCGTTAAAACGATCACGGCCGGAAGCGCCGGAAGCAAGAGCAGCCTTTTTTTCTTTCGCATTGCTATATACCTCCTTTTGGATGTCTTCTTTCTCTTTTTGAAATTCCCGGTCGCTCTGGAGCCTGCGGTTTTCGTCCTCCATCCGCTCAAGCTCCGCCTTTTTGCGGGCACGGGAATAGCCGATAAAAAACACGGCGGTGTGGGAAACCGCCAGGCCGATAAAAACAGCCAGAATAATATATCCGGTTGTCATAAAACCTCCTTAAGGGAACGTGAAGCATCATAAATAATAAAGGCAAGCCCTATTCTCCGGTCAGTCAAAAATGCCAATATCAAATAAACCATCGTAAAAATCCAGTTAAGAATTTTTACCTGTTGTCTTGTTAATCTGATTCTCATTTCACTTCCCTGTAAACTAATTTTGATTTGCGTCGACGTAATTTTATCCGCGGATGTCCCTGCCGGCCGTGGTGTTACCATTTCCGTTTACGGTTTGCGCTTCCCGTTCTCTCTCTTGTTGATGTGCGGCACTCGGCAGTAAGACCTCCCCTTGCTGGCCGGTAACGATTTTATTTCCCTCTACTCCGGCGATTAGGCCGCCAATGACGACCAGGAATCCCATACCAAAACTGGTGTATAGGGAATCGCAGTTCCGTTCATAGAAGCCGGATATGAAAAAAGCCTCAATAAGCAGGGCGGAAAAAATAATCAGGGCGGTGATATACCGCTGCCTGTTTATAGTTTTGAAGCTGCCCTCCGGCATGGCGCTGGTTTTTTTGATCATCACGGCGATGTCGAGTCCGATAAAAATACCGACGATCCCGGTGAAGGTTACGGCCAGGGCCGAGGCCGAGCCGGAATCCTTTACAAAAAAAATCATAAAGCCGGTGAAAATGGTGGCTATGATAAGCCCCGATAATTGCTGAATTTTGGTGTCCGTCATACAATCCTCCTACTCTGATTTTTGCCGCCTGCCCGAGGCAGCTCTGCCCTTGGTTCTCACCTCGACGATCAAATCATTGATTGCTTTGGTTATATTCCCGGAAAATACGTCAAATTTTTCTTCCAGTTTGGTAATCCGCTTTTCAAGTAATTCGATGGGTGCGCCGCCCTTTTCGCGGAGAGACTTGATAGCCTCCATGATTTCTTTAAGATCGTGATCCTGCTGTTCGTTTTCGCGCTTCAAGCTATCCACCTCCCATCGTAACCTGCCGAAAAACCAGACCGTGGAAATGACGGTTCCGAGTATCGAAAGGCATCCTAAAATCAGAGCTGCTACTGATGTAATTTCCATCACGATCTCCTTTGCCAGCTATAAACTTTTTATGTCTCCGTCGACGCAAGTGTGTCTTTGTAGTTTCCCCACAGCTCCCGCCCTTCGGGGCTTCCGTTTTCCAGATACTCCTCAAGCTCCAGCGTGGCCGCTTCAAGGTCGGGGTCTGTCTCTTCCCCTTCCGGCTCCGGTGATTCTTTAGACGGGGCCTCGGCTTTGAAGCCGTGGCTTTCCATGATTTCCCGCTCGATCTCCAGCTTGTTCTGCACGGTACGGAAATCGAAGCCGCTGAATTCCCGGGCGACCATGTCGTGGGTGATAACGCCGAGGCCCAAAAGCGTCTTCATGGCGTTTGCTTCTTTCTGTATGTCCACGGACGGCCGCGAGAGGCCGGACCATTCGCACTTGAGCCATGCCCCCTTCAGTTTAAACTGCACCGGATCAAAGGCGGAGGATAAAAAACCGGGAAGGTCAAGCTGGCCCAGCAGGGCGGACTGAATGATGAATTCCTGATAGATAAGAAAAAAATCCCTGGCGTTTTTGGAGGTATAGAATTTAAGATTTATTGAATACTCGTTACTGGCCTGTCTTGATGCGGAATAACTTGACCCGAATTGCATAATGGCGATTTCGGGTGGGATGCCCTTTGACCAGGCTATCCCCGAAACGATCGTTTTTTCAAAATTGGCGTAGTTCACATTCGGGCGCTGGGCTTCAAGGCTTACGGGTTTTTCACCGGGGGCAAGACGATCCAGTATCGTACCGGGAGCCATCTCTTCCACCATTTTCTGCGGCGCTGACGTTCCCCCCGTGGCAGCCTGTTTTTCCGCTTCCACGGCGGCGGGCGTTCCCTCGTCGGCATAGCGTCCGGTTCCCGCAATGACGTTGCGGACGGGTGCGCCTTCTTTTTCCCGTTCTATGAACATGGGAAAGAGCGAGTTTACTACCGCCGCCCGAAGTTCCGAATCCTTGTACCGGTCAAGGTCTTTGAGCATATACAATACATTCCCCAGGAGGGGAATGCCGCGGACGTTGTTCAGGAGCTT
>JAISBR010000013.1 GCA_031266095.1 Treponema sp.
CCGGCGCCCCCCCCCCCCCCCCGGCCGCGCCCCCCCCCCCCCCCCCCCCCCCCCCGGGGGGGTGTGAAATATACACGATGGCCGGTCATAATTGCACTCCTTAAAAAGTCGTAATGATCACATTATAGCGTTCTTTTCCGAAAATTTCAACTTTATTCGTGGCGAGGGTTTAATACCCCGCGGCTCTGCCGCGGTCATAAAGGTATTAAACCCGAGACCAATACTTTATGAGAACAACATACCGCGCCGGACCGGAGGTCCGAGCTCTGCCGCGCGGTTGTTGATTACGCATATACCGCGTAATTTCCTCATATATAGCTCATTCGGGGCACCCGCCGTCCGCGCGGAGCGTCCGCCGCTGCCGGTGCGCGCCCGTTTTGCCCCGATATTGTTCCCCGGCCCGCGCGGCAACGCCCGCCCTTCCCGGGGCCGCCCTCTGAGCCGCCCGGCTCTACTTAGACATCCAGCTTAGGTGTGTCTTTGCACATAGTCTATGTGTGGCTTGCACATAGTCTATGTGTGGCTTGCACATAGTCTATGTGTGGCTTGCACATAGTCTATGTGTGGCTTGCACATAGTCTATGTGTGGCTTGCACATAGCTTATGTGTGGCTTGCACATAGCCTATGTGTGGCTTGCACATAGTCTATGTGTGGCTTGCACATAGTCTATGTGTGGCTTGCACATAGTCTATGTGTGGCTTGCACATAGCCTATGTGTGACCTGCATATAGCTTATGTGTGATCTGCACATAGCTTATGTGTGATTCTGCACATAGCCTATGTGTGATTCTGCACATAGCTTATGTGTGTTCATACACATAGCTTATGTGCGCCTCAACACGCAGGCTATAGGGCGAGTGGGGTCCAGGCTACACCCTGATGGGGTCCAGACTACACCCCGGCGGGGTCCAGGCTACACCCCGACGGGGTCTAAGCTACACCCCGATGGGGTCCAGGCTACACCCTGATGGGGTCCAGGCTACCCCGTCCTTCAGGGTTAAACCGCGTTTCATTGACATACCAGAGGCAAAGGGTTACCATACCATTTGTATGGCGGCTTTGTACTATCGGACGGTGTCTGTCGGAGTGGTGCTTACCCTGGCCGGCGGCATTGGAGCAGGTTTTATACTCGGCGTCTTCCTGCCTCTCCTGGTTTCGGCTAAGTCCGAGAGTGTAGTGAGCTATGGGGAAGTCAAATCCGCAGTGGAGATGAGCGGGTATGGTCCGGTTTACGAAAGCCTGACGGAAAAGAGAAAATACAATGGGCCCCACTTTGCCTGGTCTATGCCCGTTGACAATAAAGAAGACTGGCTTTCCTGGATGCGCAGCAATGGCCGCAGCGATACTCCGGCTTTTATGGAGGAACGCTGGATGTTGGCCAACTTTTTCGTAGAGACCGCGGAACTCAAACGCAGGGAAGATGTACGGGCCTTCCTCCTCACTCCACGGGAGCATTTTGTCCGCGCCCAGAATCGGGGTTCCGAATACGCCGACACCTGGCTCCCCATCGGCTACGGCGCAACCATCACCGATCCTGATGTGGTAGCTATGATGACCACCACCCTGGCTGTCAAGCCCGGTGAAAAAGTGCTGGAAATAGGTACCGGCTCGGGCTACCAGTCCGCCATCCTCTCCTTCCTCACTACCGAAGTGTACACCATTGAGATCATCAAGCCCCTCTTTGCCGAGACCGATCAACTCTACCGGGACCTGGAAGAGCTCTTCCCCTCTTACAGCGCCATTAACCGGAAGCTGGGGGACGGCTACTACGGCTGGGAGGAATACGCCCCCTTTGACAAGATCATCGTCACTTGCGCCATTGATCACATTCCTCCGCCCCTGCTCAAGCAGCTCACGCCCAACGGTATCATGGTCCTCCCCCTCGGCCCGCCCGGAAGGCAGTACATCATGGAAGTGAAGAAAGAGACTGCTGAGGACGGCGCCGTCACCCTAAGCCGCCGGGACGTGTACAACGGTCTGCGGGTCGGGTTTATCCCTTTTCGAAACGAGTTGGGCGGTTCCTACAGCGCTTCCCAACCGTAGGCCCGCCTGTACTTCCGTCAGCAATGCTCAGTTTACCTTCCGTCATCATTGATGGGATTCTCCATAAGGGGAGAATAGTACTATAGACGTTTCACCGGAAATCCGGTAATAATATAGAAAGATGAAGCTGTTCCAAAAACTGAAGTTTTGGAACAGCCTCAGATAGTTCTGCCTTATATGTAAAAATAGGAGATTCATAATGAACAGTATCGTGTATTTTGAAATTCAGTCGTCTTGTTTGGAACGGGAAGCAAATTTTTACCGGAATGTTTTTGGCTGGAATATCACGAAAGACGAGGCTGTGTCTATTCCGTATTATCGAATAGAGACGGATGGTATTCGGGGCGCGTTGATGGAACGGCCCGCGGCGGTAGTACCAATGAGTGGAACAAATGCCTTTACCTGTTCAATAGAGGTCGCTCATTTTGATGAAACAGCCGGGATAATTTTAGCAAACGGCGGGAAGATCGCTCTTCCAAAATTTGCGATACCGGGCAAATGCTGGGAGGGTTATTTTTTAGACCCGGACCAAAATGTATTCGGAATATTTGAAGTTATCACTTGCTGTTCTCCCGCTCCAGAGAAGCAAAAATAAAAGAACCGACGCCTTTAAAATCGTCAATTGAGACAGGCTCGTTGACATAATATGCATAGGAACCGTCCCGGTAGGGATTTCCCCCCAGGCCCGCGACTTTGCATATTCCCCGGAGATGGAGTTCCCCGTCAGCGTCTTCATCCAGCATACGTTCCGTAAGGCCGCGATAGCCCGACAGAGCCGCGTCCTGAACCAGGGGAACATCCATTTTAGGAACGGCCCCGAGACGTATCATCTTTAACAGGAAATACACAAACATGGAAGATACGGAGCTTTCCGGGTAATTTTTTTCGCATTGCCCCCGGTCCAGTATCTGATACCAGAGGCCGCTTTTTTTATCCTGGTATTTGAGGATCGCCGCCGTCAAACGGCTTGCGATAGCCGTAAGAATTGCCGCCTTTTCCTGGCTGCCGCTGGGAATAAAGTCCAGGGTATCCGCAAGGGCCATGCAGTACCAGCCCATGGCCCGGCCCCAGAAGTGGGGGGAGCAGCCGGTGTCGGGGTTGGCCCACAACTGCCGGCGGGATTCATCCCAGGCGTGGTACAAAAGCCCGGTCTTTTCATCCCGGGCCTTTGATTCCATAAGTACGAACTGGTGGATTACATCATCCAGATCTTCGACGCTGCCGAATTCGAGCGCGTACCGGGCGTAAAAAGGACCCTGCATATAAAGGCCGTCCAGCCACATCTGGAAGGGGTATATCTTTTTATGCCAGAATCCCTTTGTTTTTGTCCGGGGCTGATTACGGAGCTGACCGCGAAGCAGTTTGATAGCCGCGCGGTATTTTTTTTCGCCGTATTTTTTATAAAGGTCGAATAGGCCTTTTCCCGGATTAATCAAATCGAGGTTATATTCGTCCTCCCGGTAACCGGCAATATCGCCGGTATCGAAAACCCTGGTGTCGTACATGGTTTTAACCCAGCGGCAATAATCGGTATTGCCGGTTTGTTCGCCGAGGGAAAAAATACTTTGCAGAACAAGGCCGTGTTCATAATGCCATACCGTCTGATCCGGGGTATACCGGTTCATAACCGATAAAGCCATCCGTTCTGAAAGGGGCCTTGTCCTGTCAACCATCGAATTTTCTCCGTTATTTTATATAGCCGTTAGCTTCGGCGGCGGCGATTCCGGCCTTTTCCCAGTCGGCGCCGCCAAGCCGGTCAAATTCCGCCACCCAGGTGTTCCAGTTGGCCTGGTTCAGTGTCCGCTGGCCGGTGAGGAATTCAACAACTCCCTGCTCATAAAAACGCTTGAGGTCCGCGCTGGGAGGAGGCAGGGCATCGGAGCCTATATTCGGTGTCCAGACCCGCTTCTCCATATCAAAGAGGGTTGTCAGGGCGCTCATGGTTTTTCCCGAGGTAGGGGCCTTATAGGTGGGATACCGGGCCAGGAGTTCCACTTCACTGTTGTAATATACCATGTTCCTCAGCTGGGTATAGGGCTGCATTTCCGGTTTGGTAAATCCCTTTGACTCGTCGGAGAGGCCTGTTACCGTGGGAGCGCCGTCCGAGCCGACCAGGTAGTTGACGCCCCGCTCACCCCAGCCCAGGAGGTAATAGCCCTCATCCGAGGACATCCACTCCAGCAGCTTGGCGATAGCCGGCCCTTTTCCCGCCTGTACGGCCTTGGTTGAAACCGCGTAGATCCGGTAGGCCTGGGTATACACACCCACGGACTGCTGGCCGCTGGGCCCCTTGGGGGGATCGATGACGATCCAGTCGCCGGCGGGGAAGTTTTTGTCGAAAGGAGCGTAATTCGATTCCGCCGCGTAGGCGGCGTTTTGTTCCCGCATGACTCCGAAACGGCCCTGCTTCCAGGCGGCCCGGAAATCGTCCTTACTGTAACTGGTCCAATTGGGATCGATGACTCTCTCGTCCACCATCCGTTTCACAAAACTTAAGGCGTTAAAATATGCGGGTTTCCGCACATTAAGGCCCGCACCGGCCCTGGTCAGATTCCAGGTTCCCGCCACGCCAAAAGCGCCGAAAATGGGATCAAAACGCCGGCCCAAGCCTTCCTCAAAATTGTTGATCTCAATGAACGCGCCGTAACCGTAGGTATCCGCCCGGCCGTTACCGTCGGGGTCCTGAGTGGTGAAGGCCCGCATCACGTTAAGGAGTTCTTCTGTTGTGGCGGGGATAGAGAGCCCGAGCTTGTCAAGCCAGTCCTTGCGGATCAGGAGACCTTCGTTTTTCGCGATGGCCCCGGGGGACGCAAGGCCGTAGGATCTTCCGTTGATGGTGGTGAACCCCCGGCTGTCCGCATCGTACTGTATCCTGGTCCGGTTGGGCATCTGGGCGTAAAGATCATCCACCGGGGCGATAACGCCAACCCTGGTGATGTTCAGCCAGGGATCCCGGCGGACCATGAACAGATCCGGCAGACTATTGGCCGCGGCGGCGGCGTTTATTTTTACATCCTGATCGGATTCGTTGGACGGCAGGGCGCTTAACACCAGATTGATATTGAGCTTGTCTCTGATGAGCTGCAGCACCTTCCAGTCCGCGGGGGGCGGCCCCGCTTCGGTTACCGCCGCGCCGTACCAGAGTTCAATAGTTACCGGTCCGGCCGCGCCTTCGCTTCTTTGAGCCTGAGGTCCGGCGAAAACCGGAAGCGTCAGAATTAAAGCCGTCAAAAACAGAGCGACAATTTTCATTTTTCCCTTCATAAAATCTCCTCCTCAAAATATTTTCACGGATAAAAACCCGTTTGTTCCCTCAAAACTTACCCGTTCATCCTTTCCGGAAGGATTCCCGAAGAACCCTTAGTTCATTTGTCATCCTTTCACTCCTCCCAGAAGGGTTCCTTTCGTAAAATATTTTTGAATAAAGGGATAGGCGGCGATCATGGGGATAGCGGCCATAAATACGCTGGCGGCTTTTATTGCCTGGATGGGTGCCTCCCCAAAAGCGCTGACTTCCACAAATTCATTCATCCCGCTGGCCATGAGGATATTCCGCAGCAGGATGGGCAGGGGCTGCAGGGCGTTGTTATTGATGTACAACATGGCGTTGAAAAAATCGTTCCAGAATGAAACCCCGTAGTAAAGCCCGATGGTCATAATAATCGGCTTGGACAGGGGAAGGATGATCCGCAACAGCACATACCATTCGGCCGCGCCGTCTATGCGGGCGGATTCTTTTAACTCATCGGGAATCCCCTCGAAAAACCCCCGCATGATCAGACAGTTATAGGTACCAATGGCTCCAGGCAGAAATATGGCCGACAGATGGTTGGTAAGGCCGAGCCGGGTTATTACCAGGTACGTGGGAATAAGACCCACGTTAAAAAGATAGGGGAGCAATACCAGTATATTAAAAAATTTCCGCCCCGGCAGGGTTTTTACCGATAACACATAGGCCAGGGGGATGGTGAGGAACAGGGCGCTGGAAACCCCGAAAACAAAAATCTTGACGCTGTTAAGGAAGGCGTTGAGGAACCCGTTATTCCCCAGCAGTGACCGGTACGCCGCGGTTGACCATTTCCAGGGGGGAAGAAACATCCCCTCAAGGTTGGTGCCGATAAAGGTATTGGATCTGAAAGAAAGGGTGATAGTACTCCACATGGGAATAGCCACAATAATCAACACCAGTATCAAGAGGATATCAATAAAGACATAAAACACCCGATCTTCCAGTGTTAGCCTGACAACGGTTCCTTTTACCCGTTTTGTTTTCATTCCTCTATCCTAAAAGAGCGAAGAATCGCTGGCTTTCTTGACCATCCAGTTGGAGGTTAAAATCAGACCGAGGCCGATGACGCCCTTGAAAATCCCCACCGCGGTGGCAAGGCCGAACTGGAATTCAAGCAGGCCCTGACGATACACCCAGGTATCGATAATATCCGCCACACTGTATACGGGAATCGAATACAGCATAAACATCTGGTTAAATCCCGCGTCCAGAATGGTTCCCAGCCGCAGCAACACCACCATAACAATCACCGGCCTGATGGACGGCAGGGTGATGTACCAGACCCGCTGGGGGGCGCTCACCCCTTCTACCAGGGCCGCCTCAAAAAGGGAAGGATCAATACCGATAAGGGCGGCGATAAAGATGATCGCGCTCCAGCCCATTTCCTTCCAGGCGTCGGAAAATATCACCAGCCAGGGGAAGGTTTTGGTATCGGTCATAAAGGCGCGGGCCTCTCCGCCGAAGGCCTTGATAATATCGTTGATGATCCCGTCCCCGGGGGCGAGGAGGGCCAGGAGTATGCCGTACATGATAACCCAGGAAAGGAAGTGGGGAAGATACGCTAAGGTCTGGACCAATTTGGCAAGCCGGGGCCTGACACATTCATAGACCGCCACCGCCAGCAGTATTGCGGCGGGGACACTGACCAACAGCTTACCGAAACTGTAAAACAGGGTATTCCGTAATAGTTCAAAAAAATAAAAAGAGTTAAAAAACGTCTTGAAATGGGTAAACCCTATCCATTGGCTCCCCCAAACGCCGCTCAGGGGCATAAAATCCTTGAAGGCAATCTGCCCGTTCCAGATGGGAAAATATTTAAAGATAATATAATAGATCAGCGGGATAACAAGGAGAACATACACCGAGCGGTGCCGTTTGATTTCCCTGCCAAGGCGCTTTTTACCCGATCCCACAAGCGGCAATTTCATACCAGTTTTATGATAAAAGGGAATTCCGGTAAAATGCTGGCTGGTTATTGGATTATTCCGACCTTTTTCTCAAGTGTCCGGGAGGACAGCCGGCTATTTTTTTAAAAACCCGGCAAAAATAAGCCTGATCCTGAAAACCACAGCGGAAAGCGATTTCCTGGACGGTTTCATCGGTTTGACGGAGCAGATCCGAGGCAAGAAAAACCCGGTACCGGTTCAGGTAGTCCCAGAGGGAGAGGCCCATTTCCCGGTGAAAAATCCGGGTCAGATAATCCTCGCTCACGTTGACCGACTCCGCCACTTTCCACCGGGAGATACGGGCTTCGGCATGCTGGTTAAAATAGAGTATCGTCTTTTTGACCAACGCGCCGGTATGAGGGGGCAGGATCTCATCCCCGGCGATAAGGGACTTGAGCCGGCGGAGGAATTCCGGGGCGGAAGCGGCGGCGCTGTTACAGATGACAAGCCGGGAATACCTGCTCAAGGTCATGACTTCTGCGGCTGAATCAATGCGGCCGGCTATCATCAAAAGGGGAACCGTTATCATCAGGGGATGCCGCCGTACCGCGGCGGCGGTTTCATTACTCATCCCGTTAACAATAATCAGCGAAGGGCTGACCATCGCCGCCGTCTCGTTAAACGCGGCCATGGAATCTATGTTGATAATATCCGCCTGAATTCCCTCCCCTCCGTCGAGTCGGGGATACTCCCGGTTTCCCGGAAAACCGATACAGAGGACGATTCCCCGTTCAGGGGCTCGCAGGGCCTTTTCCACCGCAGCGGCGATAGAGTTTTCCGAACCGTAGATATCGGCAATGCCGCCGGCTATGCCGTTGGTGAAGCCGCCGGATTCAACCGCGGGGGATTTTTTCCCGTAACACAAAAAGGGAATATCGGCAAAATCCGCCTTTCCCCGCAGGCTTAAGACCCGCAGGTAATCTTCCTTGACGGCCGCGGCGGCGTTCCAGACAATAAAGGCGGTCCGGCCCGGAAGCTCCGCCGATTTTTTTATATCCCTGACCAGGGGCAGGTCGAAAAAATTCGCCGGCAGAAGCGCGGAATCCGAGAGGGCCAGGATATGATCCTGGCGGTTCAGCGCCTGAACGGAAATCTCCCTGCCGGTAAGGCTTATCCAGGGAAGCGTTACGGAACAGGTTATGCCGTCGCGGGAAAATTCGCCGCCATGCATCAGAATGATCCGTTCAGCCAGAAGGAGGCCGTGTTTTCGCCGGGTACCCGGCGTCACGCCGGTTTTTCCGGACCGGCGGAAACTAATGACAAGGCCCCCGCAGGCGAGGGCCGCAGATACCCCGTCCCCGTACTCCTCCCGAATAAGGGAAAAACACAGGGACAGCCGGGCCGTATCCCCCAGGAGCAGGGGAAAAAGTCCTATTCCCGGCAGAAGTTCATCGGGATCGAAAAGGGTTTTCTTCAAAACCGGCTCGTCTATCCGGGAGAGGATTAAATCGATCAGACTGCCCGCCTCAGCCTCTCGGGAAACGACAAGAGATTTTAATTTGAGAATATCATCCCATATTCCTCCGCCGAGGGAGTATTTTTTTTCCAGTTCCTCAACCTGTTCCATCACCCCGGTCAGAGGATCGTAAAATTCATTTTCCAGGGCGGTGAGCAGCTCCGACTTTGCCTGTTCCGCCTGTTCGGCGATACGTTTTGCCCTGACCATCTCTTCAAACAAAAAGATACCCTTGAGCGCATAACTTACGGCGGACCTGAGTTCCTCAAATATGACGCCGTCATGAATGGGGACATCATGGATAAAATAACCCAGGGACTGGTTTTCGATAAACAGGGGCTGCACCATAAATATCCCGTCCGTGTATTGGGCCTTGAGGTCCGGGGGGACCAGAAGCCCGGCGGGAAAGCGCTGTTCCCGCCGGGGGCTGATCCCCTGGGGAGAAAAGCTGCCCACACAGCGGGAAATTTTTTCATCCTCAAATAAAACAATCGCCGCGGCGCTGATCCCTATTTTGGGCAGATGACGGGCGAGGCTCTGTACCAGAGAACCGCGATCCCTGGCGCCAAGGAGTTCACATTTCAGGGAATTAAGGGCGCTGTTCCATTTTTCCTTTTCATACTGGGCCTGGGTGGTAAGCTGTTCCCGGATGTGAAAGACGCTCCGGTACAAGGCCGGTTCTATCCTCGCGAGTACGGCCGGGGGAATCAGGCCGGAACGAGAGATATCTTCCAGCAGTTTCAAAAGCCATTCAACCTCCCGGCCGGAATGGAAATAATGGAACAGCGCTTTTTCAAAGAGATGAAAGAACGCCGGTTCTTTTCCGTGAAACAGGGCGTCTATGACCGGAACTACCATTCCGTCCACAGCGCTTTCTTCCAGGTTAAAATATTCCGCGGCCATTTTGACAAGGGCCTCCGACGCGGAGCCTTCGGGAATATTCTCCAATGGCCCGCTCCCGGCATACACGCAGCCACAGGATTCCCGGATCACCGGTTCCGAGGCCAGCAGCACATCCTCGGTTTTTGCGGATCTTTTACCGAGGAGTTTCATGATAATACCGAAAGATTGACTGCTTAATTCGTTGTAGGGTATATGTACCGTGGACAGGGGGCTTTCCAGAATCCTGCTTTCAATGGAATTGTTAAAACCTGCGGCACGGTAATCTTCCGGTACGTGATAGCCCTCCTTCATGAAATAATTGACCGCGCCAAAAACCATCAGATCGCTTGAACCGATGAGGGTGTCAAAATCCCGGCCCGGAACCAGGGAGCGGTCTTTGAAAAGCTGGGCCGCCGCCGCATCTCCGCTGTTCCAGTTGAAGGGGTCTGTAATCAGGGGGCTCTTTTGCGGAGCGGGCAGTCCCGCTTCCCTGAGCGCATCCTGGTAGCCCCGAAACCGGGCCGTGGCGGACTGATGAAAATCAGGCCCCCTGAGAAAGGCTATGTTCCGGGCGCCGTGGACGCGGATACAGTGACCGGCCAGGGCCCTCATCCCGTTATACGCGTCAAACTCAACACAGGGGCGGCCGGGTATCTTATACGACAAGGTTACATAGGGCAGCGGATCAAAGCCCGAATGAAAATGTTCAAATTCTTCGGTTGTCCCGGTATACCGAATCGCCGAACTCCAGCTGATAAGACCGTCCAGGTTTTCCGGGTTAACCAGGGAATACACCGGATTGCGGAGATTCTCCCAATCCTGCCGGGCGTTAAGCCTCCCCCCCGGGAAAATAAACAGACTTGCATTTTCGATAAGGGCAGTCCTGACAAACGAGGGCCAGACGTTCAGGGAAGCCCCGGTATGGATAGAAGCAAGAACCAGTCCTATCCGCTTCTTAACGGAAGCCATAGTACATTATGGATTGAATAAACCCTTTCCGCAATGAGCCTCCGCGCAGCAAGCTCGCAAGCTACGTTTGCGGCGCGGTATCTTAAGCGTTGCGTTAGTTCAAAGAGTTGTTCGATAACTTCAGTTGTCGAACAAATTCCTTATAAAAACAGCAAAAGGCGGAGCCTTTTGCGAGACTTGTTCAACAACCAGAACCTGATAGGATTCGGTACAATAGGTTGTTGAACAAGTCCAATACCGTCTGGTTTAATACCAAATTTTTGTAAACGGTGCATTATTTCAGTCGCGGCAAAGTAGTTGCTTACGCAACATCAAGGGCAAGGTATTAAACCAGACTTTCGAATAAATTTTCCGGAGCAAGCGCGAACCGAAGGTTCGACAGGGTATGGACCCCGCCTTCCAATCAATGCTTTTTACAAAAAAGCGCGGGCCCTGCGTGTCAGACCGAAGGTCCGCGCACAGGGCCCGCCTAGTGTCAGGCACGGTTTGCGTTACCTCTGTTAAACGCCGTACAAGCTGTTTGAAACGCCCTCCATCGCGTGTCCCTACACCTTAATCCAACTCGCGCTCTAGCAGCAGGTATTTTGAACCTGCTATCCTTTCTATAGCGGCATTAAAATTTACCGTGCTGTTTTTTGTGGTAAATTGTATTTTATCACTCTCAAGGCTCTCTACCTTTACCCATATTGTATGCAAACCATTGGAAACGGCGATAGTCTTAGTCTGACCTTTTGCTATCGGCTGATTTCTGTTTCTTAGTATTCCATCCAAATAAACAAATAATTTCCCATCATCCATGTATGTTCCGGCACGTGTCACAGCAACCGATGATGTTGCACATCCGGCAAACCAATATCCAACCACGAGTAAGATAATAAAGGAAACGCTTCTTCTAGTGACCTTCCCAAATGACCTGTGATACATCATAATCCTCCTTACCATATATTTCCGTAACTTTCCTGAATGTCCTGGTCGGTTTGCCGGCCCGTATCATCACTGACCTCGCTACGGTTTATAACCAGTTTTGTTATTCCAAATAGTTTCGTTTTTTTAAATAGTTTTGTTTCTCCAATTTGCCGGGATTCTTTCACGATTTCTGCTGAAAAGGACAAGGTAGTAGAATCGGCGGTGAAATTGATGGCATCGCTAGTTAATTTTCCACATTTCCCGTAGATATAATGTACTCCGTTATTAACAGGGTATGACCAACCCTCCCCCTTGCCTATCGGCACCTTTTCATTTATGCACTGATCATCAACATATATGTACAATTTCCCTGTGTCCAGTTTTGTTGCACTACGCTGGATGTTAATAACCGTTTGGGATAGTGCTGGGCGAATTGGCGGAGGGCTTACACAAGATATAAAAACCAGCGTCAATACTGATACTACAATGGAAAGCGGCATTAAGTTCTTCATCTTTCCACGGACCGATAAATTTTTCTTCAAACAAGCCATTATGTTCTCCTTTACTTTGGCAAAAGTATACCATTATGCGTTTGTAGTTATAAAAGCGAATATTTATTTACCTATGGCGACATGGATACCTCCTCATTTTAAATTCCTATGACGCCTACTATGTGTTATGCATAGCTGCGCCGTACTCCATTATTTTCCTCCTCTATTTATGGGATGAGTGCCAAAACTAGAGGCCCCCAGGGTCCTTTCTTCCCGTCATTCTCTATCTGTACCGCAAAAAAAGCAGTCTTCCCGCTGTCCCCAAACTCAAACTCAACCAGGTCCTTTTTCCGTTGGGTGTAGAAGGACTTGTGTAAATCGTCGGGGTTCGCGGGGGGCTGCTGAAAATCTACCATCCGTGGCAGATTTTCAGCTTGGGAGTTTTCGCTATGCGGAAACTCCACAGGATTTGTTGTAACCGCCATCCCTGGCGGTGCAATCACGCTGTACCATATCCGGTAGCCCTTGTTGGCAGGATCGTCGGGACTGCCGGTCACGTAGGTGATCCGCAGCCCCAGTTCATGCCGTCCCACCAGGTAGGTCTCTACGGTTACCTGCGCCGTGGGCACGGTTGAGGGCGTCGGGTGCGGATCGTGGGGTTTCAAGCCTAAACTGATGAGGTCTGAATCGAGCAGGGGCGGCGTGAGGAAATACCGCCGCTTGAAATCCCGCATACAGCCGGACAGTGCGTCGAATGCTTCTTTGCATTGGGCATTTGCCACGGGAGTACGAGTGGTCTCGTTTTTGGCGGTTTCCAGGGCGGCCCTGGCGGCGTCCCTGAGGGTGGTCAGTTCCGTTAAGGCCGGATAGGGGATATTCCAGCTGGTTTGTTTGATGGTACAAACCGTAATCCAGTCATCGGCCATAACCAGGATACCGCTCCTTGCCGAAGGGAGCCAGTCTTTTGGTACTGCCATGTTACTACTCCTCCTATGAATATGCATTGGGGTCATTTTGACCCCTGAAAACCGTGAATGCGCGCCCTATTAGGCCGGACGGGATCCCTATTAGGTTGGACAGGATCCCTGTTGGGTTGGACGGGATACCTTTTGACTTAGACGGGGTCTTGTTTGAGTTGGGCGGGATCCCGTTTAAGTTGATCGGGATCTTTTTTGAGTTAGATGGGATCCCCTTTGAGTTGACCGGGCACCCTGACAAGTTGACAGGGTTTTCGAAAGGAGAATTATAATTAAAAAACGGAAATTGAGCGGTTAATTTGACCAGGGGGGGGGGGGGGGGGGGGTAAAATTAGAAAGCCACTTATTTGCATAATATGAGCCGTAAACCGTGAGCGGGCAATTCCGCTTTGTGGAATTACCCGTGGGGCGGCTGGAAGGCTGTGGGCGGCTATTGTCAAAAACATGGAAATAGTATAGTCTTTTTTGCGATTTTGCGCAACTATTTTGTTAAGAATCTCGGCAATTCTCAGTTTAGAAAAATGTGATAAAATCCTCTCAGGGGGATAGGAAGCAATTCCATACCGTTAAGTTTTGGAACCGCAGCCTTGAAAACCAAAACCCGATCCCTGCTGCCGGGGTAGGGCAAGTCCCTATGCTCTCAATCCTCCCCAATGTCTGCTCAGATAAACCGCATTCAGACGCGGGAATAGGTCTCACTTCGGTAACATTTTCTAAATGAGGCATTTTGGATAACGCCCCTTTACCTTCAGAGCTACCGAACCTTCCAGGTGAACCGAATCCCCGCAGAGAACCGGATACCTGCCGCAAAATCGGCGACCAGGTTTGGATTTGAGTTATCACTGAAATAGGATTGCCATGCCAGCTCCCCATAGGGAGCCAATTCGCCTCCGCCCACCTGAAAGATAAAGGGCGCGGCGGTAACGCCTATGGTTCCAATTACACTGGTCCCGCCTGAGTAACGCCGTTCGCCGTCGCTTGTGGTCAACGTGGCATCGCCAAAGCTGATGGCGGGACCGGCAAAGACACGGAAGCGGTCGTCAAAACCCCAGGAAAGGGTGATGGGCAGGCGGAATACCCCCAGCGCGCCGTCATATTCCGGTCGAAGTTCCACGCCAAAAAGCGAAGTCGCACCCATGAAATGGACCTGTGCCGCTCCACGAAGCTGGGACGCGAAGCCCCGGAAAATGCTCCCGCCCTCAAGCAGACCGTCTTCAAGCAGACCGCCCAAGGAAGGCGCCACCGCGACGCCAAGCAGGAACCGGCCGCTCTTTTCAGCGGACTGACCGGCTGGTACCGCGTCATCCACAGGAGCGGAACTATCAGGACGTACCGGAACCCAGGCGCTATCGGCTTCGGCGCTGGTCTTTGGCCGGCCGCCGCTGAAATCGACGGCAGTCGGCCTGACAGCAGTTGCGCTGCCCTCGCTTACGTTTGACCTTGAGGCATTCGACCTGTCGACATCGGCGGCGCTGGTCACGGCTTTTGGTATTGCGGGAAGCGGATCGGGATTCTCGCCGGCAATATCCCCTTTGGGCAGCGCCCTTCCCGCCCCAACATAGCGGCTTGCCCAATACTCTTCATCCAAGCCGGAATAGATCACCCCTATTCTCGGTCCCTGAGAAGCGGCATGAATAAAACGACTGCCTTCCACAAAAATACCTGCGTGGGATATCTTTCCCGTATTGTCGGTTTTAAAAAATACCAGATCTCCAGGTTGGAGCTGCGTGTTTGGTATTTTTTCCACCCAGGCATAGAGGCCGGAGGTGGATCGGGGCGGGGAAACCCCTAGCGCGTCATGGAAACTCAGGTATATCAGCCCCGAACAGTCCAGCCCCTTCTGATCTATCCCTCCATAGCGGTAGGGAGTGTTCTCGTATTTCCCCGCAGCACTCAGTACCTTGGAGCGGGCCTCCCGAAAAGCGGCGGCTCTTTCAGCGGGCGAGGCGGATGGCCTCGGAGCGAGGGCAAAACCGCCGTCAAGCGGCGCGGCGAACAGTCCCGCAACCCCGTTAAAAATCAATGCCGCCAGTATAAACATTGTGCCCTTTGCGTAAGGGCGTACACAAATATTTCGTTTCATATCATCTTATATCGGCATGTTATTGCACTTTAGCTTGACTTTTCGCATTAAAATGGTCATTCTCAATGTTATGTCCGATACTAACCAGCAGACCGGGAAACTTGACGCCGGTCGGCGATTGGCGATCATCCGCCACTCCATCAGCCACCTCATGGCCCAGGCAGTGACCTGCCTCTTTCCGGGGACCAAGGTCGCCATTGGTCCTTCCATTGATAATGGGTTTTACTATGACTTTCTCCTTCCCCGGCCTATAACCTCCGAGGATCTGCCTGCCATTGAGGTGGAGATGAAGAAACTCATCGATGCCCGCCAGGATTTTGTGAAGGTGACGGTGAGCCGTGAGGATGCTCTGAATCGCTTTGCCGCCGAGGAGTTTAAAACCGAGCTTATCAACGAATTACCCGTTGATGAGGAGATAACGATTTATGAAAACCGTGACGCCGAGGGCAGGCTCCTGTGGGCTGATCTCTGCCGGGGTCCCCATGTGGTCAATACCAGGGAGATCAATTCCGCAGCCTTCAAGCTGCAAAGCATAGCCGGCGCCTACTGGCGGGGCGATGAAAACCAGCCCATGCTTACCCGTATTTACGGCACCGCCTGGGAAAATCCCAAGGATCTCAAGGCCTATCTGGCTTTTCTTGAGGAGGTTGAAAAGCGAGATCACCGCCGACTGGGCAAGGAACTTGACCTCTATTCGATCCACGAGGAAGCGGGCGCCGGTCTTATTTACTGGCATCCCAAGGGCGGACGTATACGAGTTGCCATTGAAGATTTCTGGCGCAAAGAACACTACCGCAGTGGTTACGAGATCCTCTACACCCCTCATATCGGCAAAAGCTGGCTTTGGGAAACCTCCGGGCATCTGGGCTTTTACAAAGGGAACATGTATTCCCCCATGGAAATCGACAAGCAGGACTACATCATTAAACCCATGAACTGCCCCTTCCATATCATGATCTACAAGAACAAGAGCCGCTCTTACCGTGAACTGCCGCTGCGCTGGGCCGAACTGGGTACTGTGTACCGCTATGAACGCAGCGGAGTTCTGCACGGGCTTTTGCGGGTGCGGGGCTTTACTCAGGACGATGCCCACATCTTCTGTACGCCGGACCAAATGGAAAGCGAGATTCTTGAAGTACTGCGCTTCAGCCTCCATCTCTGGAAGGTATTCGGTTTCACGGACATCAAAGCATACCTCGCCACCAAGCCCGCCGAAAGCGTGGGCGAGCAGAGCCGCTGGAACGCCGCCCTGGAAAGTCTCCGCAAAGCCGTGGAGGCCGAGGGACTGGCCTATGAAATTGACGAAGGCGGCGGCGCGTTCTACGGTCCCAAAATCGATCTCAAAATCAAAGATGCCTTGGGCCGGGAATGGCAGATGACAACCATCCAGTTTGACTTCAACGAGCCTGAGCGTTTCGACATGACCTTTGTAGACGCGGACGGCCAGCATAAGCGTCCCTATATGGTGCACCGCGCCCTTTTGGGCAGCCTGGAACGCTTCTTCGGCGTGCTTATTGAGCATTTTAGTGGCGCCTTCCCGGTATGGATCGCCCCGGAGCAGATCGCCGTGATCCCCGTGGCGGAAGGTTTCAATGATTACGCGAAAAAAGTCGTCTCGGAACTTAAAGCCTGGGATCTGCGAGTTACGGCGGAACTGGACGGCGGCAGGCTCAACGCCAAGATTCGGGACTGCCAGAACCGAAAAATCCCCTACATGCTGATAGTGGGGCAGCGCGAGGCCGACGAGGGAACGGTATCCATCCGCCTGCGGGACGGCAGGCAATTGCCACCGATGAAGATCGCTGACTTTGCCGCCTACGCGCTGGGGAAGGCTGAATCCCGGGATCTGGAACTGTAAAGCCGCAGCATCGAACCGAATGTGTCTTTACGTGGAATTTTCTTCAAATTCTGAACAACTTCCGCTGAAAAACTCTCCGGCCTCATCCGTCGCAAACAAGGAGACAGGCCGGGCCGGAGATATGAAGCGGTTACCCTAACTCTTCCCCTTGTCGTAGGGCTGTCCCGATGCTTTGGGGGCGTAGTCCTTCCCGCTGAACAACACCAGGGTGATGAGGGTGATAAGATAGGGGAGAGCATTGAAGAATTCCGAAGGCAGGAACTGGAGTCCTTTGATGTTGATGATATTTACCGCCAACGCGGATGACATACCGAAGAGGAAACTGGAACCAAGGATGCCCAGGGGCAGCCAGCGGCCAAAGGAAACAGCGGCCAGCGCGATAAAGCCTTTGCCGTTGATGGTACTCACCGTGTACTGGATGTCCTGGGTAAGGACGATACAGCCCCCGGCCAGTCCGGCGAGGAGTCCGGAAATAAGCACCGCGATGTAGCGGATCTTAATGACGTTGACCCCGGCGGAGGCCAGAGCCTGGGGGTGTTCGCCTGCGGCCCGGAGTCTCAGGCCCCAGGGCCGCTTGTACAGCACGAACCAGCTTATCCCCAGGATGGCGAGGCCTATCCAGATAGTGGGATAGATACCGAACAGGCCTGACTTCATCCCCATGCGATAGTTCTGGCTGCGGTCCATACGGAACAGGAGCTGGCACACGAATACCGTGATCCCATTGGAGAGGAGGTTGATCCCCGTGCCGGATATCACCTGATCCGCCCGCAGGGTAATAGACGCAAAGGCGTGGATCAGGGAAAACAGGCAGCCTGCGAGGGAAGCGAGGCCCAGGGCCAGGGGAATCGAAACGCCGATCTTTGTTTCCAGCAGTACATGGGTCACCGCAGCGGTCATGGCGCCGATGGCCATAAGCCCTTCCAGAGCGATATTCACCACCCCGGACCGCTCGCAGATCATCCCGCCGACAGCGGCAATAAGAATAGGAGAAACTATCATAAAGGTCGAAGGAAGCATATTCCAAATTATCTGAAAGAAAGCCATTATCCGTTTCCTCCTTTTTGCGGTACCCGTACAGGGGCCTTGCCGGGCGGGGTCGTGCCGGCATCCCGCGTCGTTATGGCATGTTCCTGTATGCGGCGGGCCTTTTCCTTCATCTGCCATTCGATGATGATCCGCACCCCGGCGCGCAGTGAAATAAAGACCACCACCAGGCCCATGATAATCGCCGTGATCTCTTTGGGGATCTGCCGGGACTGCATCAGCGGCTGGGCGGATTTAAGCATGCCGAAGAGGAGGCCCGCCAAAGCGGTTCCCCAAGCGGTACTGTTGCCCACCAGCGCCACGGCAATACCGTCAAAGCCGTAGCCGTCCTGGGCCGCGAGGATGCGGCCGTAAGAGAAGACCCCCAGAGAAACCGACGCGCCGGCGAGACCCGCAAAGGCCCCGGCTATTGCCATAGCGGTGGTGATACTGGCGTTCACGTTGATACCGCCGTAAAAAGCGGCGGCCTTGTTAAGTCCGGTGGCCCGCAGGGAATAGCCCAGCCGGGTTTTTCCCATGATGATCCAGAAAAAGACAATAGCCCCAAGGGTAAGCCAGAGGCTGTAGTTGAGCCGGGACCCGTTGGTAAGCGAGGCCAGGAAAGGGCTTGTGAGAGTCGCCGTGACAGGGAAGTCCGGTGTTCTGAAGGTGTTGCTGCCGGGAATCCGCAGAATAATGAGACGATGCAGATAAAAGGCGATGTAGTTCATCATTATCGTGGCCACGACTTCGGAGACCTTGTAGCGGGCCTTGAAGAAACCTACTATACCGCCCCAAGCCGCACCGGCGATGATCGCCCCCAATACCGCCGCGATCCAGTGCAGGACCGGTATCGGCGGAAAATAGATGGCGATAAGCTGAGCTGCGGTCAGGCCCGCGATGTACTGCCCCTCGGCGCCGATGTTGAACAGCCCTGTCCGGGCGGCGAAGGCCATCGAAAAACCGCAGAGAATGAGCGGAATGGAACTGACCAGCCATTCCCCTACATAGCGCATATTCTGGATCCCCCGGCGCAGATCAAAGCCGGTCACCACTTGAAGGATCGCCTGGTACATACCGCCGGGATTGCGTCCGATGATGATGATGAGCAGCGTCGCGACTAAAAAACCCAGCAATACCACCGCTACTGAAACCAGTCCGTCCGAACCGGTGAATACCTCAAGTACCCGATCGCTCAGTTTGACGCCGGCCGGGCCGCCGCCATTTTTTTTGCCCGTGTCAGACATGGACTCCTCCCATCATCGCGCCGATGCGCCGCTCGTCAGCCTCCTCCACCGGAAGCACGCCCACCACCTGGCCCTTGGAAAGGGCGGCGATCCGGTCACAGAGGCCCAGAATCTCGTCCAGCTCGAAGGACACCAAAAGCACGGCCCGGCCTTTGTCCCGTTCATCCAGAATGCGGCGGTGAATGTACTCAATGGCCCCAACGTCAAGGCCCCTGGTCGGTTGAGAGACTATAAGCAACTCAGGTGACAGATCAATTTCACGAGCGATGATCACTTTCTGCTGATTGCCCCCGGACATGGACTTTACCGGAGTAGCCGGTCCATTTCCCGCCCGAATATCAAAATCAGCGATAAGACTCTCGGCGTGTTCAGCGATAACCGGAAAATGCAGGAAACCCAGATGATCTGAATAGGGCTGCCTGCGGAAGCTTTTGAGGATCAGATTTTCGTCAATTCTGAATTCCAGGACCAGGCCATGCTTGTGCCGGTCTTCAGGTACCAGTCCCAGCCCTCCCTCATTCCGGTTTCTGATGCTTTCTCTGGAGACATCTTTTCCCTTGAGGAGCACCCTGCCGGACTTGACCGGCAAAAGCCCCGCGATAGCCGCGACCAATTCCGACTGACCATTACCGTCAACCCCCGCTATGCCTACCACTTCTCCTGACCGTACCTCCAGGGAAAGGCCGTGCACCGCAGGAGTTCCCTTAGGGCCGATTACCGTCAGGTCTTCTATTTTAAGTACCACGTCGCCGGGCCTGGCTTGTTTCTTCT
Organism: Treponema sp.; assembly: GCA_031266095.1. Next base: position 19,946 of record JAISBR010000013.1, read on the forward strand.
CTATGAGAAACGTTACCGCCCTGCCGACCATTTTTTCCGCCAGTTCCGCTTCGCTTGCCTCGCTTACGTTAACGGTGTCTATATATTTTCCCCGGCGCAGCACCGTGCAGCGATCCGCAACGGCTTTTATCTCTTTCAATTTGTGGGTGATAAAGAGGATGGTTTTTCTTTCGGACTTGAGACGGTGGAAAATCGTCAGCAGTTCGTCAATTTCCTGGGGGGTCAGTACTGCGGTAGGCTCGTCAAAAATAAGAATATCCGCATCACGGTAGAGTATCTTGAGGATCTCCACCCGCTGCTGCATGCCTACGGTGATGTTTTCGATCCTGGCCTTGGGGTCCACCGCCAGGCCGTAGGTTTCGGAAAGTTCCGCCACCCGTTTTTCCGCGCTACGGAGATCCATGTTCCCGAAAGCGTTATGCGGTTCCAGCCCCAGTACGATATTTTCGGTAACGGTGAAGTTATGTACCAGCTTGAAGTGCTGATGCACCATTCCGATCCGCAGGGCTGTGGCGTCATTAGGGCTGCGGATTTTTACCTCCTCACCCCGTATTTTGATAAGGCCGCTGTCAGGCTCGTAAAGCCCGAAAAGGATCGACATAAGAGTCGATTTACCGGCCCCGTTTTCCCCGAGGAGGGCGTGTATCTCTCCCTGCTCAACCCGCAGATTCACCTGATCATTTGCCACCACCCCGGGAAAAACTTTAGTAATTTCCAGCATCTCAATCGCTAACACTGCGGCCTCCTTAACATTAAAGCTCTCGGCACACGAACCCCGCCGCGAAGTTCGGACCTTCCATACGGCGGGGTTTCTTATGTCATACCGGGGAATATTCCCCGCTGTTAGTCGAAGCGGTTCCCAAGATCAGGGTTGGAACCGGCTCAATCGTCAACCGCTTTCAGGTTCTGCGGAAACCCCGGGATCTTTTTGGCGTCGGCGTTGGTAGCGGCGATAGTAATCCGGCCGTCAATGATCTGCTGTCGCAGCTCTTCAAGCTGATTTACAATGTCCGCGCTCAGGGCGGGATTGGTGGTGGAATACCCTACGCCGTCTTTACTGATGTCAAAGGTGATGACTTCACCTTTGAAGGTATTGTTCTTGACCTCGTTAAGGCCATAGATGAGGCTGGTCTCTACCCGCTTGAGCATGGAGGTGAGTACCGCCGATTCGGTGGAGTTAGGGAGCAGCCCTTCTTCGTGCTGATCTGAGTCGACGCCGATGGACCACACATTTCTACCGGCGGCCCGGTATTCCTTGGCCTGGGCGATAGTACCGTTACCGCTGCCTCCGGCCGCGGAGTAGATGGCGTAAACTCCGGAATCGTACCAGTTTTTAGCCTGGGTCTTTGCGAGGGCCGGTTCGCCCCAACTATTCACGTAGTAGTCCACAATTTCGGCGTCGGGGAACACCGAAAGTACACCTTGCACATAACCTACCTCAAACTTGGTGATCGTCGCGCCGGGCACGCCGCCGATGAAACCGAAATGGGGATTGACGATGCCGTCGGCTTTGGCCTTGAGTGCCGCCGCCGCGCCCACCAGGTAGGAGCCCTCATGCTCGGCGTAGACCGCCTCCATGATGTTGGGCGCATTGATCCATCCCACATCAACGATCATGTAGTTTTGATTGGGATTATCGGCGGCAACTTCCCCCAGCGCGTCGGCCCAGGTAAAGCCGGTGGTGACAATAAGATCATAACCTTCGTCGGTAGCCTGTCTGAGGTTGGGGATGTACATATCCTGGGTTTGGGCGGTAACCACATCGTAGAAGCTTCCCCGTTTCGTGGCATTGACCCAGGTATCACCGTAATATTCAAGAATCCCCCGCCATGCCGCGGCGTTAAAAGACTTATCGTCAATGCCTGTGGCGTCGGTCAGGAGCCGGACCGTCACATCCTGACTTGAGTCTGCGGCCGCTCCACTTTGTCGCTGACAGCCGATCAAACACACCAAAGAAACCGCGACAAGCGCGATCACGTTCAAGTAAAGGAACGATTTTTTCATAATGTCCTCCTTAAAAATAATTTTCATAATATTAGCATAAACCCAATCAAGGCGCGGGTCAACGCTATTTCACCGCAGGGCAATATCATTATAATCGAGCTTGTTCCAAAACTAATTGACTATGCGCTAAAGCGCATGGTTTTGGAACAAGCTCTTGCGGTTTTTCGGCCTATGGCCTACAAAACTGCGGTTTTTAAAGGAAGCTGTTCCAAAAACTGAAGTTTTGGAACAGCCTCAATCGGCATATACTTCAGGGTGATCTGCTTTCAGCGCGAGATAAATGCGGACAACTCAAAGGGAAGCAGGGATACCGGAGATTTCAGCTGAGGGGAACGGGAAAGAGTGCTGTTTCACCGTTTGATATGGTGAAACAGCCTCATTCTTTTTTAGCGTAAAATCAACGAGAGGATAAAGACCCCCGCCATACCGCAGAGACCTTCGATCAAGGTGCCGGCGGTCTGGGTCTTGTAGCCCTGTTCCGGCGTCATCCTTCCGAAATTGGTAACCACCCAGAAGTAGGAATCGTTGGCGTGGGACACCGTCATGGCGCCGGCGGCGATGGACATGACCGCCAGGGCGGTCCGGGCCGGGGAATCCAGGCCCAGGGTCCCCAGGAGGGGCGCCACAATACCGGCGGTGGTAACCAGGGCTACCGTTGAAGACCCCTGGGCGGTTTTGAGAATCGCCGACAGGATGAAGGGGAAGAAAATCCCGATAGTGGCGATGGAAGCGGCATTGGCGGTGATAAA
>JAISBR010000017.1 GCA_031266095.1 Treponema sp.
AACCTTCTGATAGTAACCTTCCCGCTCGGCCTGGGCATAGACCGCGCCGGCGTTCTTCGCCGCTTCAAGGATGCCGCTGTTTTTGCTGCTCCGTTCCCAGTGGGCGAGGGAATGATCGACAATGACGACCCGCCGCGCTCCGGCGTCCCTGCACTGCGTAACCACAGCCGCCACCAGTTCAGGCGAAGTGTTTGCCGCAAATTCGGGGGCAAGATCAAAAGACATATTGGGCTTTATCACCACGGTCTGCCCTCTCCTGACAAAGCGCCCCATGCCGCCGATTTCCCGCATACCCCGCTCGAACATGGCCCGCGGCGTCCCGCCCCTGAGCGCCACCAGATCAGGATAACTGTTTTCCTGAGCGGCCAGGGTAATGGCGCCGCGCAGACCTTTGGGCAGAATAAGCAGCCCCGCGCCAAAGCCCAGAGCAGCCGATTTTTTTAGAAATTCCCGTCTGTCCATTTTCATACACCTCCGTTTTGATTCGTAGTGAAGGGCTTAATACCCTGGCTCGAATAACGCACCATTTACAAAAATTTGGTATTAAACCGACGGTATTATCAATTTCCTCTCGAACGAGCCTCCGTTTGAACTAACGCAACACTTAAGATAACCGCGCGGAGACTCATACACGAAGTGCAACAAACTCCTGATTTGAAGCAGGTAACACAAAAATACCCGCTAGTGTAAACCCGGCTGCACAAACGTTGAAGAACTGAGATTTTAGAAGTTTGTGGGACAGAAAGAATTTCACGATAGATCGTAGAAATCTTCCGGTCCCACCGATCCCTTGAGTAACTACCAGTTATTGCCGGGGGCGCGATCGCGGCGTGGCTTATCCATCGCCTCATTCACCCTGAGCTGGCGTCCATCGAATTCGCGGCCGTTAACGCCCGCGATTGCGGCGCTCGCTTCTTCATCGCTGCCCATCTCGATAAAGCCGAACCCCTTGGAGTTGCCGGTTTCACGGTCGAAAACGATCTTAGCGGAAGCGACACTGCCGAAGCTTGAGAACAGGTTCCGCAGACCATCCTCGGTGGTGTTGTAGGAGAGATTACCGACATACAGTTTCTTGGCCATTGAGAAAATTCCTTCTCCCGGATCAATCCTCTTCCTGTTGGATGGGGATTATTAATGCATCCGGGCATGCTTTATTCACATCCGCAAAAGCGGACGACTCAAATTCCTCCAAGCTATCCAACCGGAGAAAAAAAGATGCTGAATGTTAAGGGAGAAAAAAAACGGAAAGAAGACAAAAACGAAACCCCTAAACTTCTAAAAACCGGCGGGCTATTCAAAAACCCGCCATAATACAATAAACTCAAAAAAACATCCTAATTATCAGGAAGATAATAACCTAAATTACCCAATGTGTCAAGTACTTTTTTATTTTTTATGCTTTTTTATGCAATTATTCAGCGGCAGCGAAATTTACGCCAAATATCAGCGATAAACAACAGGATTTCTTGCCAAACAACAATATTAGGCTTGTTCGGAAACTTCAGTTTCCGAACAAACTCCGCGATACAAACGCCCCGAAAGGGGGCATCTTACAGGCGCTACATAACAATTCTTGTTCCGGTCTTGCCCTCTATGCCTTCCCTGGCCTTGGTGAGTAAGGTAATCAGCGCGGCGTGAGGTTCGCCATGGGAGGCTTCCCGCAGCGGGGATGACTTTACAAAGGCCACGGACGCCTGTACTTTAGGCAGCATGGATCCCTTGGCGAACTGATTCCCGGCGATGTACTTTTCCGCTTCCGCGACCGTCAGGGTATCCAGCCACTTCTGATCCGGTTTGCCAAAGTTAACCGCCACTTTCTCAACCGCGGTCAGTATGATGAGCATATCCGCGCCAATAAGCTCGGCGAGTTTGGCGGCGGAAAAGTCCTTGTCGATGACGGCGCTCATGCCCCGGTATTGTCCATCACGCATCGCCACGGGAATGCCGCCGCCGCCCGCCGCAATGGGAATCTGTTCCGCCGCCAGCATGGTCCTGATGGTCTCCGCCTCAATGATATTCACCGGCTTGGGAGAGGCCACCACCTGCCGCCAGCCCCGGCCCGCGTCTTCCATAACGGGAACCCCCTTGGCCTTCAGAATTTCCGCCTCTTCTTTGGTCATAAAACCGCCAATGGGCTTGACGGGGTTTTCAAAGGCCTTGTCGCCGGGGTCCACTTCCACCTGAGTTACAATGGTAGCTACCTGATTCTTCATGCCCCGCCTGTCCAGTTCCATGCGGATCGTGTTTTGTAAGTCGTAACCGATATAGCCCTGGCTTAGGGCCACGCATACCGACATGGGCAGTACCGGGAAATGCCGGTCAGCCCTGGCGGCGGTCTCAAAGGCGGTCTCGATCATCCCCACCTGAGGACCGTTGCCGTGAACCACCGCGATTTCATGGCCTTCCGCAACCAGGTCTACAATAGCGGCCGCGGTTATTTGCGCCGCTGCCATCTGCTCCCGCAGGTTATCCCCAAGGGCATTACCCCCCAGGGCAATAACAATTCGTTTTTTCATAGCGCTTAAAAAAAACGACGGGGAAGATCCCGGGAAACCAGATTGTACAGCGTCTCCTGGGGGCACTTGATTTTGGAAAGGAATATCATCGCCGCGATGATGTACGGTTTATGGCTCGCCTGTTTGTACAGGGGAACCCTGTAACGGTCAAACACCGAAGCGGCGACTTCGCCTTCTTTACAGCTAACGCCTGAAATATCCGCCGGAAGGCAGTGAAGATACAGGGCCTTAGCGTCTTTTGTTGACTTCATCAGATCCTCGGTACATTCCCAGTCCTTGAATTTGGCGTTCTGGGACAGCAGTTCTTTTTCCAGGGCCTTAATGCCGTCAAAGTCGCCGCTGCCGTAGAGATTGGTCCGCTTCTCCATGGCGGCGAAGGGCGCCCAGCTCTTGGGATACACAATATCGGCGTCCGCGAAAGCCGCTTTCATGGAATTGGACCTTGTGAATTTCCCGCCGCTTTGGGCGGCGTTTTTCTTCGCCGTTTCTTCAACATCGGGCATTATCTCGTAACTTTCGGGATGGGCCAGATGTATCTCCATACCGAAGCGGGTCATAAGGCCGATAACGCCCTGGGGAACCGAGAGCGGTTTCCCATAGGAAGGAGAATAGGCCCAAGTCATGGCGACCTTCTTTCCCTTGAGTTTATCGATGCCTCCAAAGTAGTGAATGATGTGATTCATGTCGGCCATGGTCTGGGTGGGATGATCGATGTCACACTGAAGGTTTACCAAAGTGGGACATTGTTCCAGGTTTCCGTCAACGCAACCCTCCCGCACCGCCTTGGCGACTTCCCGCATGTAGGTGTTTCCCTTGCCGATGTACATATCGTCCCGAATGCCGATTACGTCCGCCATAAAAGAGATCATATTTGCGGTTTCCCGCACGGTTTCACCGTGTGCGATCTGGGATTTCCCCTCCTCAAGGTCCTGCACCTCAAGACCCAGGAGGTTACAGGCCGAGGCAAAGCTGAACCGGGTCCTGGTTGAGTTATCCCTGAACAGGGAAACGCCGAGGCCGCTGTCAAATATCTTTGTGGAGATATTATTCTCCCGCAGCCAGCGCAGGGCGTCCGCGACGGTAAAGACCGCCATGATTTCATCGAAGGATTTTTCCCAGGTAAGGAAAAAGTCTTCACCGAACATGTTTTTAAAGTTGAGCCGGTCCAGTTTGGACGTGTATTGATTGATGTAAGCCATTTAGATCTCCTTGTTATTTTTTGACCGTTTTTTCGCCGCAGGTTTTGGAACGGCTAAATTCGCGGAGGACTTTGATGCCTTCTGGTCCGGTTCTCCACCGGTGTAGACGCTGGGCAGGGCGGCATAAACCGCGGCGCAGCGGACCAGGTCCGCTTTCCAGGTTTTTTCGTTGGGGGCGTGGGCCTGCGCTTCCTTGCCGGGACCGAAGCCGATGCAGGGAATCTTGTTACGGCCCATAATTGAGACGCCGTTAGTTGAAAAAGTCCATTTGTCAACCTTGGGTCTGCCGAACATGCCTTCGTAGGCTTTCACCATGGCCCTTGTGGGTTTGGCGTCTTCGGGGATCACCCAGGTGGGGAAGTAGCAGTCTATCGGGTAAACCATGCCGGTGTAGCTGGGCCGGTCATATTTGTACATGCTGACCTTAGCCTTGTACTTCCTGACCGTGGGCAGGCCGGCGATTTCCCTGAGAGCGCTCCGGTAGGTTTCTCCCCAGGTAAGGCGCCGATCAATGGAAATAGCGCACATATCCGCCACAGCGCAACGGGAAGGAGAACTGAAATAGATCTGGGAAACCGCCAGGGTTCCCCTGCCGAGGAAGGGATCGTCTATAAGGTGATTGTTGAGTTCTTTTACTTCGGCGAGGATTTCACTCATCTTGTATATGGCGTTGTCTCCCCGTTCCGGAGCGGACCCGTGACACGAAATGCCTTTCACCTCGACCCGGATCTCCATACGCCCCCGCTGACCGCGGTAGATGTTGCCGTCGGTGGGCTCGGTGATGACCACGAATTCGGGCCTGATCTTTTCCTCATTGATGATATATTCCCAGCAGAGGCCGTCACAATCTTCTTCCTGCACCGTACCGGTTACCATCACCCGGTATTTGTTATTCAAGAGGCCGAGGTCCTTCATGATCTTCGCGCCGTAGACCGCCGCCACCGGGCCGCCCAATTGATCCGAAGTACCGCGGCCGCCGATTTCTGTTTCGGTTTCAAAGCCTTCGTACGGATCGAATTTCCAGTTGTCCCGGTTGCCGATGCCGACGGTGTCGATGTGGCCGTCAAAGGCGATGAGTGTCTCGCCTTTTCCCATGTAACCGATGACATTACCCATCTTATCAATACCGGCCTTGTCAAAACCGACTTTTTTCATTTCCTTCACAATGCGGGCTGCGGTTTCCTTTTCGCCGCAGCTCTCACCGGGAAGACGCACCAGGTCCCTGAGGAAACTGGTCATGTCCGCCTTGTAGTTTTCGGCGGCTTGTTTAATCGCTTTAAAATCCAACATATACTCTCCTTAAAATCTGTTTGCTGCTTTTAATTTGCACCGGCCGGCAGATCCATCGTCTCCCGTCCAAGATCACGATAACTGTTATCTGCATAGCTCCTCCTACAGATTCCCGCTGGGAAATTCTCCGTCCCAGACTACGTCACGAAATTTTTCAGGATCAGTATTACCTTCAGTACTGAAGAGCAACACCACCGAGCCGTCGTTTATTCCCAGGGCTTCGCGGAAGTCCTTGTACTCCGTGTCACGAAGCAGGGTAAAGAGCAGGCCTGTGGTAACCGCCCCGGATTCGCCTGAGATCACTTTGCCGTCTCCCTTGAGAGGTACAGCCAGTACACGCATACCACGGGAAGCGACCCAGTCCGGGGAGGAAACAAAAAATTGAGCGTGATTTTTTAATATTTCCCAGGAAATGGTATTACCCTCACCGCAGGCAAGGCCGGCCATAATGGTACTTAAGTTCCCTTTAACGCCGACAAGTTTTCCTGCCAGGCTGGATATATAGAGGCAATCCGCGGCCGACGCTTCCACCACCGCCATCACCGGCGGATTGTCGGGGAACATGTTGGTAAAATAGCCGATCACCGAGCCGGCCAGAGAACCGACCCCGGCCTGGACAAAAATATGGGTTGGCCGTTCAACCCCGACTTCCTTGAGCTGCCTGAGGGCCTCGTATGATATGGAACCATAGCCCTGCATGATCCAGCCGGGTATTTCCTCGTAACCTTCCCAGGCGGTATCCTGCACCATAACCCCGTGGGGGTCCAGGGAGGTTTTTTTATTCGCCAGCCGCACTGCATCGTCATAGTTGAGATCGGTAATGCTCGCGTCGGCCCCTTCCCTTAGGATATTTTGAAGACGGGCCTGAGAAGATCCCCTGGGCATTAGTACCACCGATTTTTGCCGCAGCTTGTTAGCTGCCCAGGCCACGCCCCTGCCGTGATTACCGTCGGTGGCGGTATAGAAAGTGATGTCACCTAAGCTCCGCTTGGTCTCGTCTGAAATGAGCGTATTATAGTCGATTTCGGATATATCCTTCCCCATCTGCCGGGCAATGTATTTGCCGATGGCGTAGGAACCTCCCAGAACTTTGAAAGCGTTAAGATCAAAGCGGAAAGATTCATCTTTAATAAAGATTCCTTTAACTCCGAAATAGGCGGCAAGGCGGGATAAATTCACCAGGGGCGTTTCTTTGTACTGCGGAAAACTCCGGTGAAACCGACAGGCCTTCTCTATTTCACCGGGGCTCATAAGGAAGAGACTCCTGGAACAGTCGGTTTTGGACATCTCGTTACGAGTCCATTTTATTTGTTCTCTGATTTTGATCCTCCTGTGTTCCGTTCCTTTACCCGATTTCCGCCACGGCTTCGATTTCCACCAGTACACTCTTGGGAAGCTGCTTGACCGCCACAGTCGAGCGGGCGGGCTTACCGGTGAAATGCTTCGCGTAAACCTCGTTAAAAGCGGCAAAATCGTTCATATCCGCCAGAAAACAGGTTGTTTTCACCACTTTTTCCAGAGACGAACCGGAGGCTTCCAGAACCGCCTTCAGGTTAGTGATAACCTGCCCGGTCTGTTCCGCGATAGCGGTCCCCGCAACTTCCCCGGATCCGGGTAGAAGCGGGATTTGGCCGGATGTAAATACCAGATTTCCCGATATAAAAGCCTGGGAATAGGGCCCGATGGCCGCCGGGGCGGCGCTGGTTTGTACGACTTTCATGCTATCTCCTTAACTTTATTTCATTATACAGATAAACTTTTTTTTAGGCAAGAAAAAACGACAAGATGAGACGCCAAAACCATCATCATTTTTTAAGTTTTCAAACAAAATCCTTGATAATACGTGTGATACGTGTTATATTTATACGGTTCACATTATCATTACAAACACGGCAAAAAAGCTGGCAAAGTAACGATACCAAACCATCCCGGGGATATACCAAAGCGGGTCATAAACTCAATCTTAAAACAAGCAGGTCTGAAATAGGGCCGAAGGAGAAAACGGTGAAATATATTTATCCTGCAATTTTTTATCCTGAAAGCGACGGCAGGTTCTCGGTAGAATTTGCGGATTTTGAACTTGCCACATTCGGAGACAATTTGGCCGATGCTATGAATATGGCTGCTGATGCCGCGGCAGGCAGAATCCTTTCGATGCTGCGGGATGGAGAGAAGCTCCCGGAACCGAGTAATCTTAAAAAAATCAAGCCGGGTGAACCGAAAGCTATCGCATCACTGGTATATATTGACCTTGACAGCTTAAAGCTAAATCACGACGAGACTCCGGTAAAAAAGACCCTGACCATTCCATCATGGCTTAATAAGGCGGCCGAGCGGCAGAATATCAATTTTTCGTCCACTCTCAAGGATGCTTTGCTTGAAAAATTGGCTCAATAAGCGCAAAAGCTCATTTCTCCGTCAAATTGTATACCCCGTCCCAGCTGTCCGGCGGGGGCTCTTTCAAGAAGGCTTCACAGCGTTCAATGTATTTTTGAGGGGGGCCTTGTTCTTCCGTAGATAAGGATAAGGCTTCCCTGAAACCTTCCGCGGCGTGTTTCCAGTCACGCTCCTCAAAACAGTCCAGGGCATGGTGAAAAACCTCAACCATTTTTTTCTGTTCGGGCAGGGCGTTTTCGGCGGTTTCCAGCAGGTTACAAAGCCGTACCGGCTCATTGATACCCACTACCCGTACCCGGTCAAGCCTGCGGTACAGGAGGTGGTCCCCGGTTTCTTTCACCGTATCCTCGGAGGCGAGTATCCAGGTGCCGTATTGCTTGTTCACGCCTTCAAGCCGGGACGCCAGGTTTACCGCGTTTC
>JAISBR010000114.1 GCA_031266095.1 Treponema sp.
TGAAATCCTTGACCCGTTCCCACAAGTCGTCTGTCAATTCCCATGATTTGATACCGCTTCCTGCTATTCTTTTCATACTTCCTTTATCGGTTCTTTTTTATTTCCGGATAAGTTCTAAGTAAACGCATATGGGTTTAATACCCCGCGGCTCTGCCGCGGTCATAAAGGTATTAAACCCGAGACCAATACCTTATAAGAACAACATACCGCGCCGGACCGGAGGTCCGAGCTCTGCCGCGCGGTTGTTGATCGGCTGTCAATAGCGTCACTTTTCTGAAATTGCGAATTGTTGACAAGCTGCAATAGGGCATTTATAATCCTCCAATGGCATAAACCATTAAACTTTTTTGAAGGAGAAGATTATGAACGTTGGTGTATTTTTGGCATTGCAGCCGTATTGCACGGTCGAGGACAATCTGAAACTCGCAAAAGCTGCGGGCTTCGACGCTGCGGACATAACGGACACCCATGCCGGCGGCAGTATGTTTGGAAGCGCTGACTTGGCGGCTACGGTTAGTCTGGACGGAAATCCCTTCGACACAAAGCGCCTGTTTGAAAAATACGGGATACAAATTTCAACAATCTGCGCCCATGCGGCCCTGCTTGATCCGTCAAACCCTGCCCGCTTTGCCACGGATGAAATTATGAAGGCGATCAAATTTGCCGCCGCAATCGGGATTCGCGACGTTATCACAACGGAATTTGACGCTCATACAGAATGGGCAAAAAAACTTACTTTTGAACAATCTGTCTTTACTATTGCGGAAAAGTTATATGAACCATGCCGTATGGCTTCGGATTATGGCGTAAAAATCTGTTTGGAACCGCACGGGCCATTTACCGACACCATTGAAGGGTTAAAAGCCATTATGGACTTATTGGGCAACATTGATTCTATCGGCGTCAATATGGATACCGGCAACAGTTGGCTTGGCGGTTCAGACCCTGTGGCTTTGGCAAAAGCGTTCAAAGACCGGATATACCATATCCACTGGAAAGACCTTGGGGAAGAATTTGTTTCAAAAAGAGGGAAAGAGTTCGGCTGCGGTTTTTCGACAATTGAACTGGGAACCGGGCTTATCGACATTAAAGGCGTGATTGAAGTACTCCGGGACAGCCCGCTCATCCACAATTCTACGCTTGAAATAGCGGGGACCCCTGACTTATTACAGGCCAGCGCCTCGTATGTAAAAAAATATTGGGATGCTGCTTAAATGAAGGGGCTGTCCAAAAAGTAAGGACGGCCCCTGATATTTTCCCCCAGCAAGACGCTGGAAACGGGCACGGACGCGATATAAGAACCTGATCCAGTTAGGAATACCCCCAGACCAGGCATGGCCCCGGGCAAACACCCGGAAGGGCTATTGGCGAACGGCGGACAGCCAGATACTCAAGCACTCACTGACCAACCACTATCTTGAATCAATTGGATTTCCTGAAGTACTGAAACGATTTGAGATACTACACGAGAGGATAGGGCGGCTATTGAAGATACGCGCCCTTATCGCCACCCATTGAATCGCCGTGTACCGAACGGTACGCACGGTGGTGTGAGAGGACGGCCACTCAGATAATGGGTAGCCTCCTCTCCTACTCGATTCGCGGCGAGGGTTTAATACCGCGCCGGACCGGAGGTCCGAGCTCTGCCGCGCGGTTGTTGATTGTTTTTCTAATATGTCCTTCATAAATTTTTAAGTGGCATTGCGTATAACTCCTTTTTATCATCCATATCCACGGATACGCCGTCCGCACTATCCGGAGTCGTCCGGTAAACCGCCCCATATTTCTTTACTTTCGCTCAATCCAAGTCCCGCTAAAATTGCGTAGCCCAGATACTGGTAAAACACATAGGTGAGGCTGTTCCAAAACTTCAGTTTTTGGAACAGCTTCCTTTAAAAACCGCAAGAGCTTGTTCCATCGAACCGAAGGTTCGCACCATGCGCTTTAGCGCATAGTCAATTAGTTTTGGAACAAGCTCAGGTTTCTATCGATTTTTTGCCCTATTGAAGCAAGGCAAAAATTGTTCTAAGATGTCATTGATGAATCGGAGCATGGAAAGACCCCCTCTTGCCGTCCGATGTGGTGTGATGATTTCATCGTAACGCAAGCGGTAAGGTTTTCTACCTGAGGCTGTTCCAAAACCATGCGCTTTAGCGCATAGTCAATTAGTTTTGGAACAAGCTCACCTGTTCATCTTTTATCTCAAGAACTTGCGACTCACAAGTTATATAGGGCTCTTTCAAACTCCAGTTTTGAAAGAGTAAACGTTAAAAAACGGATGTTTCGTAAGGCTTTAGCCTGAGAAACCCCAAAGCCGCGTCAAAATTAACCAGGTTTTGGAAGCGGTTCTATAATCCCTGTTTTAAGGAGATAGTATGCAAGAACCTTCGATCAGGCGGATTTCAATCAAGCGGCGGTTTCTTGTTTTTTCCGTTGTTTTTTTCCTGGTTATCGCGGGGGTGGGCTCAACCGCTTTTTTCTTTTCCCTGCGGCAGATAGTCCGGACCAACGCCGCCCAGGAATTGACCCGCCTGCTTGAAACGAGTAGGCTCAAGCTGGAGGCGTCGGTTAATTCGGAGATAGCCATTGCGCTTAAAATGGCGGAATCCCCGCTTATTATAGGTTATTTTTTACGGCCCGAAGACCCGGAACTGGAACGGCTTGCCTTTGAGGAAATCGCCGGATACCGCGGCGCCTTCAGGGGGAATACGGTTTTCTGGATAAACGACCAGGACAGGCGCTTCTATTCCGACGATACCTATGTGTATACCCTCGATCCCGATAATCCCGCCGACTATTGGTACAATATGACCCTCCATGAGACCGAGCGTTACAACTTCAACATTAACTATAACGACAATCTTAAAAAAACCCTGCTCTGGATCAACGCGCCGGTATTTTCTCAGGGGCGGGCCGTCGGTATCGTGGGAACCGGTATAGAGCTTACCGGATTCATCGATTCCCTCTATGCGGATGTAGGCGGCGGCATAAGCCTCTACCTGTTTAACCGGCAGGGCGAGATAACCGGGGCGCCGGATAATCAGCTCCTCATAGACAAGGTTTCGCTTGACGATTTTCTGGGGATGGCGGGAGATACGATCATTTCCTGGGCGGGAAATCTTGAGGGGACTCAGGTTGTCACCTTTCTTTCCGGCAATCAGGAAACAGCGATCGGTAGAATACCCCTCCTTGATTGGTCCATCACGGCTTTTATGCCCATTACCGCTTCGATGTTTTTATCATCCCCCATGACCGTGATATTCCTTTTAACCCTGTTCGTGATCCTTTCGATCTTTGTCATTATCAATATCTTTATTGGGACCACCCTTAAACCCCTGGGAAGGATGGAGGATGTCCTTAAAGAAATCGCCGCGGAATGGGACCTGACCAAACGGATTACGGTCCGCCGCCGGGATGAGATCGGCAGGCTGGCGGATTTTTTCAACCTGACCTTTGACAAAATGAAGGAGCTCATAAGCGTTATCAAGATGCAGGCCGCCCAGCTTTCGGATACGGGGATTGATCTCTTCGCCAATATGAGCGAAACCGCTGCGGAAGTTAATCAGATAACCGCCAATATTCAGGGCATCAAGGAGCAGGTGAAGAATCAGGCCGAGGTGGTGAAGGACTCCGGCCTTGCCATAGACCGGATCATGACCAGGGGCAATAACCTGCACGATCATATTACGGTTCAGTCCGACAGCGTTTCTCAGTCTTCCGCGGCGATTGAACAGATGTTCGCCAACATTCATTCCGTAACCGAGACCCTCGTTAAGAACACCGGTAACGTTAAATCTCTGGCGGAATCTTCGAATGCTGGCAGGGCGGATCTGGAAAATGTTTCCACAGACATTCAAAAAATAGCCGGGGATTCGGAGGGGCTTCTGGAAATTAACGCAGTGATGGAAAACATTTCGAGCCAGACCAACCTCCTGTCCATGAACGCCGCCATAGAAGCGGCCCACGCGGGAGAAGCGGGAAAGGGCTTTGCCGTAGTGGCCGATGAAATACGGAAGCTGGCGGAATCCGCGGCGGAACAATCGAAGACCACCGGGGGCGTACTTAAAGCCATTAAAGAATCCATCAATTCCATAGCCCAGTCAACCGAAGGCATTCTCAAGCACTTTGCACTCATTGAACAGGAAGTTAAAACCGTGTCCGAACAGGAGGAGGGGATTCTCTCCGCTATGGAAGAACAGGAAACCGGCGGCAAAAATATTCTGGAAGCCATATCCCGCCTGAACGAGGTTACCGGGGAAGTGTACCGGGCCTCGGAGGATATGACGGTGGAGTGCCGGGAGATATTACGGCAAAGCGATAGCCTTGAGGGTCTGACCCGGAAAATCGACGACGAGATAAACGAAATATCCATCGGTTCGGATCAGATCAACAGCACGATCATCCATATCAACGAGATCAGCGAAAAAAACAAGGTCAATATCAGTGCTCTTGTTGAGGAAATGGCAAAATTTAAGGTAGCCGAGGCTTAAGGGAGTGAATGCTTTTGCCGGCGAAATGAACACTATAAATAACCCTCCAATGTCTTACATAAAAATCTAGCCGAAGCGGGCGGACGTGTGCGGACGGTTATCATTTTCTTCTTCCCGTGTTATAGTTTTTTATGCCTACAATTGACGAAAAGAAAATAATTTATTCCACATACCGGATTTCCAAAAAATACGGAACCAGGCAGGTACTCAAGGATATAAGCCTCTCCTATTTTTACGGCGCAAAAATCGGCGTGATTGGCCTCAATGGTTCGGGAAAATCGTGTCTTCTTAAAATCCTCGCCGGCATAGACACGGAATTTTCCGGGGAAACTTCACTGAGTCCCGGCTATACCATTGGTTACCTTGAACAGGAGCCGTATCTTGAACCGGGAAAGACCGTCAAGGAGATCGTCTCTGAGGGAGTGAAGGAACTGGTGGAGTCGCTTGCCGAATTTGACCGGGTGAGTGAGGCCTTTGGTAAGCCTGATGCGGACTATGACAAACTTGGCGCGAAACAGGCGGAGCTTCAAGAGAAAATTGAAGCTGCCGACGGCTGGAATCTGGACAGCCGGCTGGAATTGGCAATGGAAGCCCTGCGCTGCCCGCCCGGTGACAGGGTGGTGGATCATCTTTCAGGCGGCGAGCGGAGGCGGGTCGCCCTGTGCCGGCTCCTCCTCCAAAAGCCGGACATACTCCTTCTGGATGAACCAACCAATCACCTCGACGCCGAGACCGTGGCCTGGCTTGAACGCCGTCTGCGGGAATACGCGGGTACGGTCATCGCCGTTACCCATGACCGTTATTTTCTGGATAATGTGGCGGGCTGGATTCTGGAATTGGATCGCGGCGAGGGAATCCCCTGGAAGGGGAACTACTCAGGCTGGCTGGAACAGAAAGAGCGGCGTATGGCCCAGGAAGAAAAGGGTGAAAGCGAGCGTCGCAAAACATTACTGCGTGAACTTGAATGGATCCGCATGAGTCCGAAAGGCCGTCATGCCAAGAGTAAGGCCCGCATTACCCAATATGAAAAACTCTTTCAGGATGATGAACAGGAGCGTTCCCGTGGGGCCGCGCCGAACAGCAGAATTACCATCCCCGCCGGCCCCCATCTGGGCAAGCTGGTTATTGAAGCAAAAGGGCTTTCCAAGTCATTCGGGGACAAACTGTTATTCGGAAATCTGGAATTCACCGTTCCCCCCGGTGCGTGTGTAGGGATCATCGGTCCCAACGGTGCGGGTAAAACTACGCTTTTCAAATTGATTACCGGCGACGAAAAGCCCGACTCCGGTGAGCTGCGGCTGGGGGACAGTGTCAGGCTGGGTTACGCCGATCAGATGCGGACCGGCCTGGACGATAACAAGAGTGTCTGGGAGCAGCTTTCAGGTGGGCTTGACCTCATAAAACTCGGCGCGAATCAGAAAGCGCGGGAGGTCAACTCACGGGCCTATTGCGCGTGGTACAATTTTTCAGGGGCCGACCAGCAAAAAAAGGTGGGCGTACTTTCCGGCGGCGAGCGGAACCGGCTCAACCTCGCAATGATGCTGAAAGAAGGAAACAACGTGCTCCTGCTGGACGAACCAACCAATGACCTGGACGTCAATACCCTGCGCGCTCTGGAAGATGCCCTGGACACCTTCGCCGGGGTAAGCCTTGTAATAAGCCATGACCGCTGGTTCCTGGACCGGATCGTTACCCACATCCTCGCTTTTGAAGACGGCGAGGTGATCTGGTACGACGGCAACTGGTCCGAATACGCGGAATGGCGCCGCGAAAAATTGGGCGCAGCCGCCGGCAGTCCCCACCGTTATGTCTACCGGAAGCTGGAACGCTAGGAGCCTCGTTGCGCTTGTAGGTTTTTGCGTCACTTGTTCACCCGCAGTGAACTTGCCGTAAAAACCCCGATTAACGTGCTCCTGCGAACCTTCGGTCCGACGGAGTTTGCGGATACTTGTACAAAATATCTGAAATAACTACACTGTTCCCATGCTTTTTACCAAGGCGCGCATGCAGCCGGTCTCCCCGCGA
>JAISBR010000120.1 GCA_031266095.1 Treponema sp.
GACGGGGTGTTCCAGGAGTACGTTGCCCACCAGGGGGATCTCTGCTTCAAGCTTCCCGAAAAGGTCAGTACCATGGAAGGCGCTCTGATCGAGCCCCTGGCGGTGGGTTTTCACGCGGCCATGACCGGGGGGGCGAGGATAGGCCAGACCGCCCTGGTTACCGGAGCGGGCTGCATTGGCCTTGTCTCCATGCTGGCCCTCAAAGCCCAGGGGGTTTCCCGGGTCTACATCACCGACGTGGTAGGCAAGCGGCTGGAAAAAGCCGGAAGCCTGGGGGCCGAGGAAGCGATCAACGCCGCGGAGCAAGATCCGCTTCAAGTTATCGCGGAAAGGGAAGAGGTGGATCTGGTGATCGAAACCACCGGAACCGATGCGGCGGCGGCCCAGGGGATAAAGGCCCTTAAAAAAGGGGGAACCATGGTCTTTGTGGGTTACAGCAAGACCGGTTCCATGACATTGCCCATGGGCCTGGCTCTGGACAAGGAACTTACCCTGAAGACGATTTTCCGCTACCGCCATATCTATCCCCTGGCCATAGACGCGGTTGCCCGGGGGGCGGTGGACATCAAGAGTATCGTTACGAACATATTCGATTTTGACGATATCCGGAACGCCATGGAGCGGAGCGTCCACGACAAGGCGGAGATAGTCAAATCAGTGGTTAAAATCAACAACCCCGCCGCAAGCGGTCGGGGTATGTTGTTCTCATAAGGTATTTGACTCAGGGTCCATACCCTTGGTTCCGCCCCAAGGGGCCGGGGTATGGACCCTTCGCAACGAATCAGCGTATTCGCGTTTCATTTTAACCCGGCCACCGCGGCGTTAACACCGGCCTCGCAAGAACGCATGGCAAGGATAGTTTTTTCGATGAGCGTGTCCAGTTCCCAGCCGAGTATGGCGGCGCCTTTTTCAATGACCGGGCGGGAACAACCCGCCGCGAACGCGGGAGTTTTATATTTCTTTTTGACCGACTTAACTTCCATATCCAGTACGCTTTTTGAAGGCCGGATGATGGCAGCCGCCCAGATAAGGCCGGTAAGCTCGTCGGCCGCGAAGAGGACTTTTTCCATTTGATGCTCCGGCTTGGCCTCTACCGCAGTCAGATCGTAGCCGTGGCTGCATACCGCATGGATAGTGGCCTCATCAGCGCCGCCCGCGGAAAGAAGCTCCGGCGCCTTGAGGCAATGCTGTTCCGGAAACTGTTCAAAATCAATATCGTGAAGCAGGCCCGCATTGCCCCAGAATTCCTCCTCATCACCAAAGCCCTGATCTTTGGCAAACCACTTCATCACCCCCTCCACGGTCAGGGCGTGCTGAAGGTGGAAAAGGTCTTTGTTATACTGTTTCAGCAGGTCCCAAGCCTGCTGCCGTGTGAGGGAAGATTGTAAAGCACTCATGTTGGTATTGTAGCGTGAATAGGGGAATAAGGCAACCAAGGCTGATCGGCGGCGTACTTTCAGGAAGGCGCGGCCGATCACGGGTGATTCAGGCTTCTTTTTCGCATTGCTTAAAGGCCGCGCTTAAATCGGCTATGAGATCATCACTATCCTCAATACCGGCGGAGAACCGCATCAGACGATCGTTAACCCCGGCGGACAGCCGCATCTGTTCCGGTATGGCCGAATGGGTCTGTACCAGAGGATAGGTGATAAGGGATTCTACACCCCCCAAACTTTCCGCAAAGAGTATCAGGGATACGCTCCGCAGTATCACCGCCGCGTCACGGGTATTTTTAAGATAAAAAGAGACCATCCCGCCATTCCCCCGCGCCTGGGAACAGGACAGCCGGTGCTGGGGATGATCCTCAAAGCCGGTGTAAAATACCTTTTCTACCCGGTCCTGGCGGCGCAGCCATTCGGCGATCCTTCGTCCATTCCGTTCGTGCCGTTCCATCCGCAGGGCCAGGGTCTTGATCCCCCGCAGGGTAAGCCAACTGTCAAAAGGCCCCAGTGCCGCGCCTTCGCTTTTTTGTATGTTACGCAGCGGTTCTTCCAGTTCATCCCGAGAGTGGACCAAAAAGCCCGAAAGAGTATCATTGTGTCCCGCCAGGTATTTGGTGCCGCTGTGAATCACTATATCCGCCCCCAGACTGAGGGGATTTTGAAAATAGGGGGAGAGGAAGGTATTGTCCACCGCCAGGATACCCCCCTGTTTGTGGATCAGCTCCGCGCAGAGGCTGATATCTGTCACCTTCATCATGGGGTTCGAGGGAGTCTCTATAAAGATGGCCTTTGTCTCCGGCCTGATGCCGGCCCTGAGTTTATCGGTATCACTGGTGTCGATCCAGGAAAAAGAAAAACCATAGAGCCGGTAAAAATCATTAAAGAGCCGGTAGGTGCCGCCGTAAAGATCTTCGGAAACCAGGAGATGATCCCCCGGCTTAAACAGCTTGATAAAGGCGGAGATCGCCCCCATGCCGGTGGAAAAAGCCAGTCCGTACTTCCCCCCTTCTATCCGGGCCAGGGTCGTCTCCAATTTCCCCCTGGTAGGGTTGACCGCCCGCCCGTAATCAAAGCCCGTACTCTCCCCCAGGCCGGGATGCCTAAAGGTCGAGGTCTGGTAAATAGGGACGCTTATAGCTCCGGTAAGGGGATCATAGCCCGGACTGTGTACGAGGAGGGTATCCAGGGCCATATCCTCCGGCGAAAATCTGAAGGCGGATAATCCGGCGCATTTATCCTTATCGTCTGATTCCGGCCTGCTTGTAAGCTCCATAAAAAACTCCGACAAACTCCAGTTGAATTATAAGATATAGGATAAGGTACTTTTTGGCAAGGGCGCTTAGAACGAAAAACCCATAGTATGGAGAGGCTTTGGATACTCTTATGCGATCTGAGCCTGTTTCAAAACTGAAGTTTTGGAACAGCTTCGATCTATAAAAAGAGGCCGGGAAGGGGTATACTGTATTCCAGGAACTTGCTGCGCTATGCGCTTAAAATCTCAAAAATTCACAAGCGTAACAGGCGTCTGGGAAACCGGGCGGTGAAACCATGAAACGCTGAACAGGTTTCCGGAGGGATTCATTGCGCTATTTTCTTGATCCGTTTGGCTGCGCGAAAAATCAGGTAGATGCGGAACATATGATGGCCCATCTTGATAGTGCGGGCTGGGCCGCCGCGCCGGATGCGGAAGCCGCAGATCTCATTATTGTCAACTCATGCGGCTTTATCGAAAGCGCCAAACAGGAATCGATTAACGCGGTTCTCGGCTGGCACAGACAATATCCCGATAAAAAAATAATCCTTGCCGGCTGCCTTTCCCAGCGTTACGCGAACGAACTTAGCGGATCTCTGCCCGAGGCGGACGGGCTTTTTGGCAATACCGCTATAGCGGGGATTGTGGACGCGGCCTCCCGCGCCCTCGGCCTTAAAACTAAGCCCGGGAAAGCGTCGGCAGCCTTTTCGAGGCCGCTCCTGTCGCCGTCCGGCTCGGCGTATGTTAAAATCAGCGAGGGCTGCAATAATCACTGCTCATTCTGCGCTATCCCCCTGATCCGGGGCGGGCTGCGGTCCCGTTCTGTTCAGGATATTCTGGAGGAATGCCGGGGCCTGCTTGACCGGGGCGTACGGGAACTCTGCGTCATCGGCCAGGATACCGGTTCTTTCGGGACCGATAGGTCCGCCGTCTCCGCTCTGCCCGCGCTGCTGGAGGCGATTGCCTCGCTTGCGGGCCGTTTTTGGGTACGGCTGCTGTACATTCACCCGGATCATTTTCCCCTGCCCATCCTTGATATTATAGAGCAGGACGCCCGGTTTCTCCCCTATTTTGACATTCCCTTTCAGCACGCCTCACCAAAAATACTTTCGGCCATGAACCGGCGCGGCACGGCAGAATCCTATCTCGCGCTGCTTGAAACTATCCGCCGCCGCCTTCCCGGCGCGGTGATCCGTTCCACCTTTCTCCTGGGCTTTCCCGGTGAAACCGATGAGGATTTTGCCGCCCTGTTGGATTTTCAGGAAAAGGCGCGGGCGGACTGGCTCGGCTGTTTTAGCTATTCCCGCGAGGAGGGGACAGCGGCTTACGCCATGAAGGGGCGGGTACTTAAAAAAACCGCCCTTGAGCGGAAACGGATCATTGAGGAGCGGCAGATCCCCATCACGGAAAAGAATATGGAACGTTTTGTGGGCCGGACCATGGATCTACTGGTGGAGGAACAATTTGAAAACCCAACGGCGGATACCGGGATCGGCGACGAATCTCTCTTTTTGGGACGGCTCTACTGTCATGCGCCGGAGGTAGACGGCGCCGCTGTAATCGTAAGCGATAAGGAAAGCGCCGCGAAATTGAAACCGGGTGACATGGTTTCCGGCAAAATCATCGCCCGCCGTGGTTTTGATCTGGAACTGCGGATCAAGGGCCAATAAATTTCATTCTCAACTCATAGTCCCAGATTTGTTTTTCCTATGTGATTGGAAGGCGAGGTCCATACCCCGGAGCTTGCTCCGGAAAATGTACCACTCCTGAAAATGGCATAACTCGATTTTCGGATCGGGGTATGGACCTCGCCAGTAGTATAAATTTCCTCTCCAACGAAGATACCCAGGAGCTTGCTCCTGGGTTCTTCATTAAATTTGTTAAATTCTTAAGGCTTGAACCTGAAGTAACTTCTTAAGAATTTAGAGGAGCAAAAATAAATGTAAACAGAGGCTGTTCCAAAACTTCAGTTTTTGGAACAAGCTCAACAATGAGCCTCCGCGCGGCAAGCCACGCGGTATCTTGAACTTCGCCGTTGTTCGAACGGAGGCTCGTTCGAGAGGAAATTTATAATACCGTCTGGTTTAATACCAAATTTTTGTAAATGGTACGTTATTCGAGCCGGGGCGAGCCCCGGGGTATTAAACCAGACTTTCGAATAAAAACAAATGATTTTTTTGTACATTTTGTTACCCCTTATATTTGTTGGCAAGTATTCCTGGAGATATTCTCACAAGTATTGCGCCTACCGGTACATAAACGCCTCGGCCGGCCCTTGTACTTGCACACCTTTAAATTCAAGAGCTTTGACATTGAGGAGGCGGAAACTCTTTTCGCGTATCGGGGGAATTCCCAGAAACATATCCGATTCACCGGGGCTAGCCGCGCTGTTTTCATCGGTTGAAAATATTGAATCGCTGATTGAGATGTTTTCGATCGGCGCTTCAGGGAGGCCCGCGATAAACCCCGCGGCAGCCCGGCAGCCTGAAGCCCTAATGCCGGAAATACGGATGTCTTTTATCAGGGGGGTAGTCTCATTGACCGGCAGGGGATCAAGGCTGAAAAAACCGTCCGCCATCTCCGCTCCGCAGCGGTAATACATATTGATAACCAGCGGACAGAGGTTATTTTCCATGGTTATATTCCTGAACTCCAGATCCTGAATCAAGCCGCCCCGGCCGCGGCGGCTTTTGATGCGGATACCCCGGTCGGTTCCCCTGAAAAGGCAGTTTTCCGCCAGCACCTGCAAGACCCCTCCCGCGGTTTCGCTCCCAATGACAATTCCCCCGTGACCATCCTCCACGGTACAGCCCCGGACCAGTACATTGCGGCACGGCTTATGGACCCGAAGCCCGTCTTTCCCGGCCCCGGATTTCAGGGCAATGCCGTCATCCCCCACGCTGATGCGGCAGTTTTCGATACGCACATCTTCACAGGAATCAATATCTATGCCGTCGGTATTCGGCGCGTCGGGTGGATTGAAAATGGAAACGCTGTTTATAGTGATCCCCCGGCAAAAAACCGGGTGCAGGGTCCAGAACGGCGAATTGATCAGGCTGATTCCCTCAAGGCGCACATCACGGCAGTTCAGAAATTGAACCAGGGGGGGGCGGAGAAATTGGATATTCCTTCCCCCGCCGCCGCCGGGCTGACTTTCAAAACCGGAATTAAGCCGGGCAAGCTCCTGTTCCTCCAGGCTTTCAGGCCTGTCCTGAGCCCGGCGACGCTTTTCCCGCAGTAGATCCCACCAGGCCCCGCCGTTCCCGTCGAGGCTTCCCTTCCCGGTAATGGCCACCTGTTCCCGGCCGGCGGCAAACACCAGGGGATGCATGGCATAACATTCCACCCCCTCCCAGCGGGAAAACACCGGATGGTATTGTTCCGGTTCCGGTATAAACGAAATAAGCGCCCCTTCCTCCAGATGGAGGGTAGTATGGGAAAATAATTCCAGAGGGCCGGTACGCCAGACACCTTTCCCCACCAACAGGGTCCCGCCCCTCTCTTTGTTGAGGGAGGCCAGCGCCCGGGCAAAGACGGCGGAATTATCCGTTAACCCGTCCGCCCTTCCGCCAAAAGAATCAAGTGTAAATTCCCTCATCCAGCACTCCAATATGTACCTTACCGGTAAATAGTTATACTATAATCCCTATGATACAGATAGGCCTCAGAGCCCATGATTACGGCAGGCTGCCGCCGGAACAGCTGGCGGATGTATTGGCCCGGTACAAACCGGATTCAATCCAACTGGCCTTGTCCAAGGCCTTTCCCCATGCCCCCGGCCCCGGTTCCTTAAATTCTGGCTACGCCCGCCGGATCAGAAAAATTTTTGAAGCCAGGGGAATCTCCATCGCCGTGCTGGGCTGTTATATCAACCCCGTACACCCGGATCCGTCGGAACTGGAACGGATGCTCCGCAGCTTTGAGGAACATCTGCGTTTCGCCCGTGACTTCGGCTGCGCCATGGTAGGTACCGAAACTGGTTCCTGTAATCCCGACTGTTCCTGGCACCCGGACACGGCCAGGGAGGAAACCTTCGATTTGCTCTGCGCCTCGGTGGAACAGCTTCTCACGACAGCCGAAAAATGCGGTTCCACGGTCGCCCTTGAGGCTGTGGCGGATCAGCATACTATTTCTTCTATTGAACTCATGGAAAAACTGCTCAGCCGCCTCTCGTCTCCGGCGCTTCAGATTATTTACGATCCTGTAAACCTTATCCCCCAGGCGGGGCTTACCGAACCCCAGGACCGCTTTTTCTCCCGCGCCTTCGATGCCTTAGGCGGGTACATTGGGGTGATCCATCTCAAAGATTTCCGCATGGAACAGGGAAAAAAACGGGGAGATCTGCCCCTGGGAACCGGCAGCCTGGATTGTGCCGCTCTGATGGAGTTGATCCGGCGCCGAAAACCAGGCATAGATATCCTGCTGGAAAACTCCATCCCCGCGACGGTTCATGAGTCCTTCGAACTGCTTCATCGGATCACCCGGTAAATTTCATTCGAAAGTCCGCTTTAGTACCCCGCGGCTTGCCGCGCGGAGGCTCAGTATCTCCGCCTGCTTGATACGGCGGGTTTTCCGGTATAAGGTGATCACATGGAAAATCAAAAAACAGTTATACTGCTGTCCCTGCCGCAAAACAGGCTGCTTCCTGAATTCAGGGAAGAATTGCTGGCCGCCGGAGTGGGCCGGGAAGTGCTTATAACAATGGATCAGGCGGAGATTGAACTTTACCTTGACCGGATTGAAATCGGCATGGGGGATCTGCCCTTTACCTTGCTGCCGAAGATGTCGAATCTCAAATGGCTGCAACTCTGGTCCGCGGGCGCCGATTTTTTGCAGCGCTTTCCCGAGGCAAAGACCTTGCCCTTTCAGCTTACTATTACTACAGGAATACACCAACAGCAGCTCACGGAACATCTGTTTGCCATGCTGCTCGGCTGGAACCGCTGCCTGCCTGAAGCCTTTGCCGCCCAGCGGCGGCATGAGTGGCTTTTTATAACGGACCGGCGGCTTACGGCGCTCAAGGGGAAGACCATGCTGATCCTGGGTTACGGTACTATCGGCGAGACCATAGCCCGCATAGCCCAAAGTTTTGGCATGACGGTGCTCGGTGTGTGTCGGAACCCTGCGGGAAAGCCCGGCCTTAACGCCGGTGCGGGCCCGAGGGTAGAACCTGCCGCAAAGCTGCGTGAACTGCTGCCCGAAGCGGATCACGTAGTAAACATCCTTCCTTCGACCGCCGCTACCCGCTCTTTTTTCGGCGCCGCCGAATTCGGCCTGATGAAACAGAGCGCCCTCTACATCAACATCGGCCGGGGCGCCACCACCGACGAGGCCGCCATGATCGAGGCCCTGCGCTCAAAGCGCATAGCCGGCGCCCTCCTTGACGTAGTTGAAACCGAGCCGCTGCCGCCTGATTCCCCTCTCTGGGATATGGACAACGTGATACTTACCGGTCATTTCGCGGGCTGTCATCCCGATTATTCCCGTATGGCTATGGATGTAGCCCTGGATAATCTTGGCCGCTATAACCGGGGGGAATCGCTGAAAAACCAGGTGGACAAAGAGCTGGGGTATTAAAGACATTCCGGCTGCCTGGCCGTTTAGGAGCAGGTAGGCAAAAAAGGTCACCCTCTCAGCCCACGGTGATGATACGGGCTTTCATTTCGTCGGTCACTTTGGGGGGTATCGCCCGGGGTTTTCCTCCCACTGGAATAATATCCTGTCCTCCCCGCCAAGTAGACATTTAGAAGTTACCGTATTCTGGCCGCCTTGGCGAATATATTTTTTAGATAAGCCCCTTCCCGTTCGGTTAAGCCCGCCCGTGAAATCAGGTCCCGGAGGAAGCGGGTCTGTTCCTCTCTGCCGGGGTACTTGTAAAATCCCAGAGTGGCCAGGGTATTGGTGATAGAAGCAGTCAGGCCCTCAACCTGTTCCCGTTTTAGAGGCATCCATTCCCCCTTGACCGGGTCCGGACCGGCGGCGGACTGTCCGCCAAAGGCCAGGAACAGCTCATAGGCGTAGATCTGTACAGCATGGGAAAGGTTGAGAGAGGGAAAGGCATCGGAAACCGGGATATGGGAGGCGATATTACACAGGTCCAGTTCGGCGGCTTCAAGGCCGGTACGCTCGTTCCCAAAGACCAGAGCGATCAGGCCGGCCATTGGCCCCGAAGGTAAAGCGCGATCCCTAAGCCATGCCGCCAGGGAACGGGGATCCATGCTGATATTCTTCCGCCGGCGGCCCCGTCTGCGGGTGGTTCCTACCAGCAGGGAACAATCCGCCGACGCTTCGGCAAGGCTGCTGAAAACCTGGACCTGTTCCCAGATATCGGCGGCATGGACCGCCCTGGCCCGGATAGGGGCCTTGTCTAAGGCACGCCTGGAGGGACAAGACCCCGGCGTAATCAGCCGCAGCCGGGAAAGGCCCATGTTTTTCATAGCCCGGCATACGGCCCCTATATTGCCTGGTTCGGAAGCCCCTGATAAGATAATTACAAAGTCAGATAAAAACATGGTAAATTATATAAAAAACCCTGATTTTTTTATATTGTTTCGTTATAATAATAAATGGGGAAGCTTTAAAAACCTGGATCTGTAGAGCTCTTTTGTTTAACAGCATCCCGAGTGAGAGGTTTGACAAAAAACATAAAAACAGGTAATATACAAGGCTATATGGAGTGTACATTGCCGGAAGAAGCAATGGTGAATAAGACAGAAGCCTTGCTCAGAGGTTTTGGAAGGAAATGTCATGACTAATAACGATATTATTCCCGGATTTGATGACGAAAAAGATGAAAGCCTCAAGATCAGGATACAGAAGGTGGATGGGGTGGAAGGGTGTCTCGTTTTGTACCTGGAGGGGTATATTGACACCTATAATTCCAACTATTTTCAGAAACGTATTCAAAAAGCTATCGAAAAGGGATTCATCCGGCTGATCTTTCAATGCGGGGGACTGAATTATGTCTCGTCTACCGGCATAGGTTCCTTTACCGCTTTCCTCAAGGGCGTAAAACCCAAGGGCGGGGATCTGGTGCTGCTTGAAATACAGCCCAAGGTATACGAAGTGTTCCAACTCCTTGGTTTCTCCCAGTTCTTCAATATTAAGGATAACCTTGACGATTCCATCAATTTTTTCCGCAGTGGCTCCGCGACAGAAGCTGTGCCTATGTTCCCCAAAGTTTTTAGTTGCCCAATCTGTTCCAAGAAGCTCAAAGCTCTCAAGCCGGGCCGTTTCCGTTGTTCCGAATGTAAAACTATTCTTGCTATTGACAATGCCGGGCAGGTTTTCTTAGGATAAGATATTCGTGGGGAATTTGAAGATGACCGGCAGCAAAATCGAACAGTACCTTATTGATATGATGGTCTCCTACCAGCAGGTGGGTCCAAATCTATGGCTGCTGGAAGACGAGAAGCGCCGCCTGCAGGAAGTGGCGGTGATGCTGGCTGAGCCTCTGGTAGTTATCCGGACCGTGGTTATGGATATTCCCGCGCACAATCTTCTGGAACTCTACACCAAACTGCTGGAACTCAATGCTGTTGATGTGCTGCATGGCGCTTATGCGCTGGAAGACGGAAAAGTTGTGCTTATTGATACGCTGGAATACGCCACTATGGATTATGAGGAATTTCGAGCCACCCTGGACGCCTTCAGCCTGGCCTTGACCGAACATTATCCAATTCTCTCGAAATACCGGTCGTCAAATAATCATACGTGAAACGTACAGATGACTAAGGTAACGCGGCGCAGCTCTAATATCGCTTAAGGGAGGTCGAAATGGGTGTTTTTTCAAGACTGAAAACTCTTATATCCTCAAACATAAATGACATGATCAGCAAGGCGGAAAAGCCTGAAAAAATGCTGAATCAGCTTCTCCTTGAGATGAACGAGCAGCTTATCGAGTCCAAAAAGGCGGTAGCCATGGCCATCGCGGACGAGAAAAAGCTGGAGCGGGAAAAGGACAATAATCTTGCCCAGGCCCAGGAATGGGAGCGTAAGGCTATGCTGGCGGTAAACGCCGGCAAAGAAGATCTGGCAAAAGACGCCCTGCTCCGTAAGCAGGAGTATGACCGGATCGCTTTGGAGTATCAAAAACAGTGGGAAGCCCAAAAAGCCTCGGTGGATAAGCTCAAGGTAAGCCTGCGAGAACTACAGAACAAAATTGAGGAAGCCCAACGCAAGAAGAATCTCCTCATTGCCAGGGCTAAACGGGCCGAAGCCCAGCAAAAAATCCAAAACACGATCTCCAGTATTTCCGGTAACCGTAGCGCCTTTGACGCTTTTGACCGAATGTCCACCAAAGTAGACCAGATGGAAGCCCAGGCCGATGCCGCCAAAGAACTTGAAGACCTCGGCGCCGACGCCAACCTGGAAAAACGCTTTGCCGAGTTGGAAAAATCCGATGCCTCGGCGGATATTTTGCTTCTGGAACTCAAAAAAAAGATGCAGGCTTTGCCGGAAAAGGAAAAAGAGTGAAATTTTCTTATAACGGGATTTCATTTTCTTTTTGATCTGAATCCTGTTAGTATTAAATCCAGGGAAGCTGTTCCAAAATCTGATGTTTTGGAACAGCCTCATATAATATAATTTCAAAATGTCCGGTTTTGAAATTGTAAGCCTAAAAAACACGGTTTTGATAAGGAGTGTATATGTCTATCCATATCGCGGCAAAGCCGGGAGAGATCGCCGAGGTGGTTCTGCTGCCCGGAGACCCTTTACGGGCCAAATTTATCGCGGAAAACTTTCTGAAAAATCCGGTATGCTACACGGATGTACGGAATATGCTGGGTTTTACCGGAACCTTCAACGGTAAGCGGGTGTCGGTTCAGGGGGCCGGGATGGGTATCCCCTCGATTTCGATTTACGTAAATGAGCTGTTTCGGGATTACGGGGTGAAGCGGGCGATCCGCATCGGAACAGCCGGTTCCATCCGGCCGGACGTACAGATTCGGGATCTCGTGATCGCCATATCCGCCAGCACCGATTCCGGAGCCAATCATGTCCGTTTTGGCGGCAGAAATTATGCCCCCACCGCCTCTTTCAGTCTGCTTAAAACCGCTTGGGACATAGCCGTATCAAAAGGCTGGCAGCCCAAGGTAGGCCCGATTGTCTCCTCGGATATGTTCTACACCGAGGATCCTGATGAATGGAAACTGTGGGCAAAATTCGGCTGTCTTGCCCTGGAAATGGAATGCGCCGAACTCTACACCCTCGCCGCCAAATACAGCCGCGAAGCCCTGGGCCTCCTCACCATTTCCGATAGTCTCATCACGCACGAGCAAACCACCGCCGAGGAACGGCAGACTACCTTCACCCGGATGATGGAGGTGGCCCTGGAAACGGCCGTATCTTGAATAGGGCGCCGCAGCCTGTCTTAAAGTCACTGCCTGAGGCCGGCGGTATCTATAGCCGATAGCTTGACTC
Source organism: Treponema sp. (assembly GCA_031266095.1). The sequence goes on from JAISBR010000120.1 coordinate 12,118, forward strand.
CGGCTGCGTAAATGTAGTATAAAAGGACTACAGCCCGGATGGTGGAATTGGTAGACACGCTGGTTTCAGGTACCAGTGCCTTCACCGGCATGGAAGTTCGAGTCTTCTTCCGGGCAATAAGCTCATTCCTTATGCTATAAGGAATAGCGGTTTAGTACCTACCCGAAAACGAGCAGCATACCTTGACAGACACAGCTTGAATCAGTATTATGAAAGTATCCTTTCATAAGTGTTAAGAAATAATCGGTCAGAAAAATATAGTGTAAAAAGGCGTGAGAGATTAAGTAATTCAGTCTGCTCTCGGCTGGGCTGGCCGGGAAAATAGCAATCCAATAGGTGGTTTGAGTAATGGGAATTTTACGGAGGGGTCGAAAACCCAGGGTCAGTGAAAGTGAAGAAGCCGTATACCGTGGCGAAGAAGCGGATTCTCCGGCAAACGATGCTGGTGGGAATGAAAAAACATGGGAAGATGACCCCGTGGCGGAAGAAACTGAGTCCGGTAATGGGGAAAAGTCAGGACGGGTGATTGTTCGGGCCAGGACTAAACGGGCCATGACTGCTGAAAGCGGCAGCGATTTTTCTCAGGGAGAAGAGTCCACAGGCGTTGAGGATTATACGATTAATGAAGGAAATAGAAGCGGGGAAACCTCCTACCACCGCAGCCCGGTCCGACCCAGGGGCCGCTATGGTAAGACCGTTGGCCCGGTCTCAGCCGAGGCGGGATCTGTTCATGGAAATGGTAACGGGTATAACGGCGGCGCTTCCGCCGGCCTTTCCGGCAACGGGGCTTCCTCTTATGCCGGAGTGGATGCCGCAGTGCCGGCTTCATCCATGCCCCTGCCGGCGCTGCCCAAAAACCTTCCTTCTATGCCGGATATCTACGGCCAGCCCGAACCCCGTCTTGATCAGGACAATGGCAAGCCCCGGCTCACTATCAACGAGTTGATCCGGCTTAACATGATTGATCTCCGGAAACTGGCGGACTGCTATAATATTTCACATGACGATATGGTCTCTCTCAAAAAACAGGAGATTGTCTTCGCCATCCTCAAAGCCCATACGGAGCGGGGCGGCATCATCTACGCCTATGGTTCCCTGGAGATTTTGCCGGATAACTACGGTTTTTTGCGCAGCCCCCAAAACTCCTATCTCTTCGGCCCTGACGATATCTATATCAGTCCCAGTCAGATCCGGCTGTTTGCCCTAAAAACCGGGGACACGGTTTATGGCCAGATTCGCAGTCCCAAAGAGCAGGAGCGGTTTTTTGCTATGCTCCGGGTGGAGACGGTAAATTATGACGATCCCACAGTGGCCCAGAACCGTATTCCCTTTGACAACCTTACCCCGCTGTACCCGGATCGGAAGCTCAACCTTGAAACCAGTACCGAAGGGATCAGCGAGCGCATTATCAATTTGTTCTGTCCCATCGGCAAAGGCCAGCGGGCCCTCATCGTAGCCCCTCCCCGGACCGGCAAGACCATCATGATGCAGAAGATTGCCAACGCTATTACCAAGAACCACCCCGAGGTGTACCTTATCGTGCTTCTCATCGACGAGCGCCCTGAGGAGGTCACCGATATGGAACGGACCGTCCGGGCGGAGGTTATCTCTTCAACCTTTGATGAGCAGGCCACCCGGCATGTCCAGGTAACCGAGATGGTGCTGGAAAAGGCCAAGCGCCTGGTGGAGCATAAAAAGGACGTAGTCATCCTCCTCGATTCCATCACTCGACTGGCCCGGGCTTATAACCAAACCGTGCCAACCTCAGGGAAGATCCTTTCCGGTGGTGTGGATTCCAATGCCCTGCACAAGCCGAAACGCTTCTTCGGAGCGGCCCGGAACATCGAGGAAGGGGGGAGCCTTACCATAATCTCAACCGCCCTCATAGAGACCGGCAGCCGGATGGACGAGGTTATTTTCGAGGAATTCAAGGGTACCGGCAACCTGGAAATTGATCTAGACCGCCGTATTTCCGATCGCCGTCTGTTCCCCGCGATCAACATCAAAAAATCCGGTACCAGGAAGGAAGAACTGCTCCTCACCGAAGAAGAACTCCAGAAGATATGGATTCTTCGTAAGGTTATCAACCCCATGGATGATATTGAGATCATAGAACTACTGGTTGACAGAATGAAGAAAAGCAAGAATAATGAGGCATTCCTTAAATCCATGAACACCGGAAGTGCCGCCGTGGATTAAGTCCTTAAACCGGGTTTTCCGCTTTCGCGGCTAAGGGTTTGGGCAAATTATGGAGGATTTATATATGAAAGCAAAGATTCATCCCAAATACGAACTCACCAAGATAACCTGTGCTTGCGGGAATGTGATTGAGACCCATTCTACCGTCAAGGACATCAAGGTAGAAATTTGTTCATCCTGTCATCCTTTCTTTACCGGTAAACAGAAACTGGTGGATACCGCCGGACGGATTGAAAGATTCAGGAAGAAATACAACATCAAAGACTAAGCCGCAGGACGCTTCCCTATAAAAACAGTCCCTCAATCTTAGGTTCCCGCAGCCGCCATATCAGCATGATGAGGCAGGGAGTAGTTGTACCGTTTTTGTCAATAAGCCGCGCTTTTATTTCCAAGAGCGGGCCGTTTTCTTTCCAGGACAAGTATTGAATATGTCTGATGGCGGCAGGCGTGAGCCGGAGGGGCTGTCCGCCTACACGGGGGGAGTCGGCGGCGTAAACACCGATACGGTAGAGCAGGGCAAGGTAGATTTCCTTATCATAACGGGGCCGTATTTCAGCCTCAAACTGAGATTCGCCCTGGGCGAGCAGAAAGGACTCATCCTGGAAAAGGAAGGCGCGGGACAAGCGTTCCAGATAGTCCTTCGCCTCGCCGGGGATGTTTTTGAAGGCCGGACCGTTCAGCATATTTTCAGGCGGCGTGGCCGTAGCAGCCGGAGGTTCGGCAGGGCTGATGGAAGCGGCTGGAACCGCGCTTTCCACCGCCCGTGGACTCTGGGCGCAGGACAGCATCAACGCCGCCATCAATAACGCAGCCGCAGTGATAAAAAATATCGCGGCAAGCATCGGGGGATTTTCAATTCCTTGCCCGGCGGCGCCCGTGTCCAAGAATATCCAGGGTTTGTCATACCGGGTATAAACCAGGCGATACTCCTTTATTCGGTTTGTCCGGCGCATTTTTTACGCTCTATCCTTTAGCGCGATTTTACCGGCCGGTGAACAGGTTGTAGACCTCTTCGGTAGTTTGGGCCTGAAGCAGGGAATTGCGGAGTTCCCGGTTTTTGAGCCGGGCGCTGAAAAAGGACAGTGTCCGTAAATAATAGGCATGCTGGTTATAGGCAGCGGCGATCATGAAAACCAAGCGTACCGGCTCGTCATCCAGAGGCTGGAAATCCACAATGTCGTTACGGCTGACGCCAATTGAAACCACCAAGTCTGTTACCGAGGAAAGCCGTATGTGAGGAATGGCGATGCCCCTACCGATAGCGGTACTCATCAGTTCCTCCCGTTTGAGAATTTCCATAGCCAGTTCCTGCTTGTTTTTTACCTGGGGAGCGGTGGCGAGATTTTCCACCAGGGCCAGCAGGGCGTCCCGTTTGGTTGAGCAATCGAGAAAGAGAACCCGGTCCGGGGAAAGGATGGACTGAACCTGTACCGTATTAAACTGGGAGTCCAGCCTATTTCCCGAAATCCGCTCGTTAACCCAATGCTCGATTTCCGATTTTTTGAAACGCCAGACAGTCCCGATTTTTCCCGACGGGATCTCACCCCGCTGGGCCCAATCATATACCGTCCGCTCAGACACGCGCAGATATTTGGCAACTTCTTCAATAGTCAAAATGTTATCTTCTATCATTAAGGATATTGTAGCATAATACCGTAACAAATGTCGAGATGTTACAAGGTTTTCAGATCATGGAGCGAGTCCATAGGGAGGAGCGCACCCATGGTGGTGTCTACCTGATCGGGACCTTCTCCTCCAAAACGGATCGGTGCGTCGGGCTTCATGAACTCACTAAGCACCTGGCGGCAAGCACCGCAGGGACCTACCGGCGAGACAGAATCAGGGGTCGAAATTGCCAGGGCGGTAAAAAGACGCCGGCCCTGGGCAACCGCGTGGAATACGGCGTTCCGCTCGGCGCAGATGGTGAGGCCGTAGGAACGGTTCTCCACGTTACAGCCTGAAAAAACGCTTCCATCTTCACAGAGCAGCGCCGCGCCGACTCTGAATTTTGAATAGGGCGCATAGGCGGCTTTCGCAGCCTTCCGAGCTTCCGCAAACAAGGCGTCCATTTGTTCCTTACTAGCCATACAAGCCCCCTGTCTTTATTATAGTGTAATAACGTGGAGGAATGCATGGCGAAAGGGAAGAAAAAGATCTGGTTGATTGTCATCATTTTCTGTTTCATAATCTACTTTTTCACCGCAGCCCGGCCTATTCCTCTCGAAACAACTCTCACGCCCCGGTGGGTGAGTTCTCTGGAGTCCGATTATCCGCTGCTTATCGGCGACGGAGCCCCAAAATCGGAGGGGACAACCCAGGTCCTGGAAACCGTGGGAGTACCAGTCGATGGAATGGAAAACCAGGGGACGGGCGTGGGCTTAAGCTCGCTGCTCCCCTTTACTTTGGGTGAGCGTTTCGGTTATGTGGATACAGACGGGCGTTTTTCAATTAACCAGATCAAAAAAGAGGAAATATATCTTTCCGAAAATCTCTGGTCCGAATATGAGGCGGAACCTGAGCAAATTGAAATCCGGAACAATCTCAATAAAACGGTGTTTGCCATTAATACCCCCGATGGTTATCCTTGTTTTCTGGACGGTCGAATCTTCATCGTGGGAAGTGAACAGAATGCCCTTTCCGAGCTTGACAGTTCGGGTAATGTCCTCTGGACATATGAATTTCCCGCCCCCCTTACCTGCATTGACGCGGCTTCGGGGCTAGTCCTGACAGGTTCCATTGACGGTGTGGTAGAGGTGCTGGACAACGCCGGAAAGAGAGTGTTCTTTTTTGAGCCGGGCGGCTCCCGTTACGCGGTGATTCCGGGCTGCGCCATTTCCCGGGACGGTTCGCGTTTGGCGGTCATTTCCGGACTTGACGATCAGCGTTTCCTCTTACTGGAACGTTTCGGCGGTGAGAATGTGGAGTACAAGGTGATCTACCACGATTTCCTGGAGGATGGCTTCAGGCGGCCGGTACATATCACTTTTATTGATCAGGACCGGTGGATTGTCTTTGAGCGAGAGGAGGGTATCGGAGTGTATGAGATAAGTTCCCGACAGGGAACGAAGGTACCCTTGGAAGGTGAAATAACCGCCATCGATCAAACAGGGGGGGACGGACTTTTCTTTCTTATCACTTCCCTGCCGGCGGGGCGTAAGGAACTGGTGGGACTGAGGCTCCCCGGCAGGATCGTTATGCGGGCGCCTTTCAAAAGCGGCGGTGCCTTTCTGGACAGAATCGGTTCCCGGCTTTTTATCGGCGGAGGTTCCACCCTGGCTGCCTTTGAATTGGAGAAAAAATAAGGTATGTTACGCGAAAAAGATCATGGCGGTGCGCAGAGGGCACGGCGCGGGTTATACGCGCTTTTAGGCGCGGCGATGTCTCTCGTTTCAGTACCATTATGCGCTATGGATTGGCCGGCAGCGGACGCGGTAATGGTTCGCAATTTCGGTTCCAATGACCGGGGCAGGCCGGTATTGGGAACCGTCTTTGAAGGGGAAGGCCCGGTCCTGGCCGCAGAAGGGGGAGAGCTGATCTTCTCCCGTTCCGGGGGTGAAACCGCTTCCCGGCTTCCTTCTCCGCTGGGCGCATGGACCGCCTTGGATCACGGCGACGGCTTAATCAGCATTTACAGTCGTTGTGAGGATGTCGGTGGAACCACGGCCGGCCGCCGGACGGAACGAGGCAGCCCTGTCGCCGTCACCGGTATTTCCGGCTGGTCAGGACGTCAAGGGGTTTACTTTATACTCTATGACCGGCGGGAACGGCGCTGGGTTAATCCTTCAATGATCATCACTCCTTTCCCGGATACCCGGCAGCCGCAGATTCTGGCGGTGGACCTTCATAATGCCCAGGGTGCGCTTGTTCCCAGGGGCCAAAACCGGATAAGTCAGGGCCGCTATACCGTTTTGGTCTCCGCCGTCGATACTATGCTCAGTTCCCAGGAGAATCCTCTCGCACCTCACCGGATCGTCTGTTCAGTGAACGGCGTCGAGATCGGTTCCCTGCATTTTGAGACCATATCAGCCAGAGACGGGGTACTCATGGTGTACCGTAACGGTTTGTCGCCGGTAACACAGGTCTACGCTCCTTTTCCCGCTTTTGAGGCCGGTGAAGTGTTTCTAAGCCGGGGACAGGCAAGCCTGGAGATTATTGTGCAGGATATCGCCGGCAATTCGCGTGTCACCCTTTCCCGTTTGACTGTCGAATAATGGGGCGAAAAAAACCGATAAAAACCTGGTCAACCCCTGTATCGAAAAAAGGCTATAGTTTCATTCCCTGTGCCCTCTGCGGCGGTAGTCAGTTTAATCGGGCTCTGTTATGCGAAGGTTTTTCCTATGTGCGCTGTGCCCGTTGCGGCTTGGTACAGATAAACCCCCAGCCCTCCGATGCGGCCCGCCGTTATCGGGATACCTACGGAAAAGATTATCTCCTCTATGAACTGGCTAATGAGGCGGCGTTTCTTGATCTGCAATTGCTTGCCCTTAAAGACGCGGGGTTTGATGATCTGGAAGAGGAACTGATACGGCGGACTGCGGCGCCTCGGGCGCTGGATATCGGCTGCGCCACCGGCGCTTTACTCCTCCGCCTGAGAGAGCGGGGATGGTGCGTAACAGGGGTGGAAATCTCGCCTTCCGCCGGATATGCCCGTGAAACACGGGGACTTGACGTGCGAAGCCTCCCGCTCGAGGAAAACCGTTTTTCTTCGGATAGTTTTGACCTGATTCTTGCCTCTCATCTGATAGAGCACCTGAATGCTCCCGGCTTGTTTGTCCGGGAGGTGTATCGGCTCCTTCGGCCAGGAGGACACTTTCTGGTTAGCACGCCGAATATCACGGGTTTCCAGGCCCGGCTCTTCGGATCGGGCTGGCGCTCGGCGATTTTTGATCATCTCTATCTTTTTTCGGTTTGGACTCTGAAGGCCCTGCTTTCCGGCGCAGGTTTTATTATTGAGGGAGTATATACCTGGGGAGGTCTAGCGGCAGGCGTGGCCCCCGTCTGGCTGAAAAAGATCGCCGACCGGGTGGTAAAGCCCTTGGGGCAGGGGGACGTGATGCTTATCAGGGCGCGAAAGGGTTTTTAAGCAGTACCCAGGTCGCACCGGCACCGCCTGACTCAGTCTTTGCCTGTCCGCTTTCACCGGCAAAGGGACAGCTCTCAATAAATTCCCTGGCGCTCCGCTTTAATACCGCCTCATGGGGTGAATGATTCCCCTTGCCGTGGATTATAAGGAGCTTTTCAAGTCCCCTGTCGCGGGCCGCATTGAAAAAACGTTCCAGCGCTTCCCTGGCCTCGACACGGGTGAGGCCATGGATGTCTATCTCCGCGTCAGGTCTTTTGTGCCGAAGCCTGTGCCGCCGAACAGCACCGTTCCGGACGGAGTCCTCCTCTGCCGCATCCTTATCCCAGACACCGTTGCGGCGCAGCCAGACATCCAGAGGATTCGCTTTCTGTGGCAGGTCAGGTTCAGAAAGGGCTTTACCCGCTCCGGCTTTCTTTCCGCCGCTCAAGCCTGAGTTTTGCCGCTCCCATTGATCCAGAATATCCCCGAAATTCATGCATACCCTGAGGCTGTTTCATCGCAAACAAAGTTTGCGCACTAAGCGGGTTTTGGAACAGCCTCCCCTTACAATTATTTTTTCCCGGTTCGGGGATGAAGGCCGAAACCACGGCAATTCCACCCGTTCATACACGCAGTATGCGGTTTTTTCCCGCATTCCACAAGCCGTTCACTAGAGAGTTGTTAAGAAATACCAAAATGATATATGATTAAAGACAGTAATGGCATGGTTTCAGCGTCTTATTGCGATATACGATCTCATTCGCCCAATTCTGGACGTGGCGCTCCTCGCGTTTCTGCTCTACAAGGGCTATGAACTTCTGGTAAAAACCCAGGCCCTGCAACTGGTGAAAGGGGCGGGTTTTCTCGCACTGGTGTACGGCATCGCTTTTCTTTTTAAGCTCACCACCCTGCAATGGGTACTGACGATTATGGGGCCGGGACTGTTTATCGCCATAGCCATTGTGTTTCAGCCGGAACTCCGCAAGATCATCATCCGCCTGGGGCAGACTGAATTTTTCAGGCCCGATATCAAGCCCCGGATCGGCCAGCTTGAGGCGGTGGTAACCGCTGCGGAACTGCTCTCCAAGCAAAGACGGGGGATGCTGGTGGTCTTTCCCCGAAAGCTCAATATCAAGAATATTATTGAGACCGGTACCAGGATAAATGCGGAGATTTCCTCAAGTCTTATCGTGGCGATTTTTGAATTTGACGGGCCGCTTCATGACGGGGCTATGGTTATCCAGCACGGCAAAATTGTTGCGGCGGGCTGCTTTTTACCCTTGTCGGAACAGCAGGATATACGGAAGAGTTTTGGTACCCGCCACCGGGCAAGCCTGGGAATGTCGGAACAGTCGGATGCGGTGGTACTGGTGGTTTCAGAGGAAACCGGGGCCATTTCCCTGGCTTATGACATGAAACTCTATTATGATCTTTCCCCTATAGAAGTTATGCGCAAACTCAAGGAGCTGCTTGACCGGGGCAGCCGGCGTGAGGCTGAACGGAATGATCCCGCCCCAGGCGTTTCAGAACTGGAAGAGAATAAAGATGTCCTCGTTGAACAGTAAAAAACTGCTTGCCAGGATAGTGGAGAAATGGCCTGTCAAGGTACTTTCAGTGGCGGCGGCGTTCATCCTCTTTGTCTTTCACCGGGTGAGTATCCTGGAATCCCGCTTTTTTTCGGCGCCCTTACAACTGGAGCTCAGCGCCGAGCTTGTGCCCGTCAGTCCGTATCCCCGGCTTGTCAGGATAAGTGTCCGGGGGGACGCCGACAGTATCTTCCCGATTGTGGAAGACGACATTGAGGCATACATAGATCTTACCAAACAGAGCGCCGAAGGCTGGTACCGCTCTCCGGTACAGATCCGCAAGAAGGGGACCGCCCTGGGAGTAGAACCCCTGGAAATATCCGTAGACCCGCTGGAGATTTCCATTCAGTTGGATAAGAAAATACGCAAGACCATTCCCCTGAACGTGAATACCCAGGGAAATGTGGAATCAGGTTTTGAACTGCTCTCATATTCTCTCACTCCGCATCAGGTAACGATAGAGGGTCCCTTGAGCATAGTGGATTCCGTTTCGGAGTTAAGCACCGATATAGTTGATCTTGAGGGAAGGAATGAGAGTTTTAGCGTAACCGTGCATATACTTAACCCTGACTCGCTTGTTGTTATCCGGGGTAACGGAACGACGGAATTTCAGGCGCTTATCCTCCCCGCAGTCCCGACGATAAACATTAACGGCATACCTATTGAGATGAAGGAGCTGGCCTCCCACTTTGAGACGGAGCCTGTAGTCGGCAGTGTCCGCCTTGAGGGGGCCCGGGAACTGCTGGATAGCTTTGTGCCTCTTCCCGATTTTCTCAGCGTGGATTGTTCCGCTCTGAACGAGCCGGGGACCTATACCCTGCCGGTGCTGATCAATGTGCCGGAGGGACTCAGCGTGGCCTACCGGGAACCTGAGGAACTGAGCCTTACGGTGACCTTAAGGGAAACAACACCCGGTGAGTCTCTGCCGGAATGAATGGAGGTTCGGCTATGATAACCGGCATCGGGGTTGATGTGATACATGTACAGCGCATAGAGCGTTGGCACAATATACCGGGTCTCTTGGAACGTTACTTTCATCCCCAGGAGCTTGCTGCGGCCCTTTCCCGGAAGAGCGGCGCGGCTCTGTCCCTGGCGGCCCGGTTTGCCGCTAAGGAGGCTTTTGGCAAAGCCCTGGGAACGGGGCTGGCGGGAATTGTGTTGAAGGACATTATGGTGATTAATCAGTATAATAACCGGCCCGAGATACAGGTACTGGGGACCGCCCGGGCCGCGCTGGAAAAAAGCGGGGCGAACCGGGTACACCTGTCCCTTTCCCATGAGCGGGATAACGCCATCGCTATAGTGGTTCTGGAATTGTTGTAGCAGGCGAACACGGAGGATATATGAGAGGGGAAGAACGAGAGCTAAAAGTATCCTTCCTTTCAAAAAAAGAATATGTCTGCCCTGTCTGTGGAACCATGTTCCGCAAGGAAGAACTGCTGTCAGGCGGCGGCAGACAGATTGCCGGCGCCCTTACCAAAGAACTCCACCGGCTCTATGAACCTTCGGCTAAATACGGGGAAGTATTTCCTCTGGTGTACCAGGCGATGGTTTGTCCTGCATGTTGGTTTGCCTCAATGGACGTGGATTTTCCCCAACTCCCGCCGGTGAATAAGGGCCGGGTTCGGGATGACCAGGACCGCCGCATGGCGGAGACTCAGCTTGTCTTTCCTAAAGTCGATTTTTACGAGCCCCGCGGCCTCATGGAAGGCGCCGCTTCCCAGTACCTGGTACTCCGCTGTTATGATTTTTTCAATAAAGATGCGTCTCCCACTATAAAACAGGGACTTGCCTCTCTCAGAACCGCGTGGCTTTTGGATGAGCTTGGCAAAAAACACCTCAATCAGCACTATGACTGGTTGGCAATCCTGTTTCGTAAAAAGGCCCAGTTTTTTTACAACGAAGCCCTTGCTCAGGAACAGTCCGGTAAGGAAACCCTGTCGGGTTTAAAGATATTCGGGCCCGATACGGACAAAAATTATTCTTACGAGGGGATGCTCTATCTCTGCGCTTATTTGCGCTACAAGTTTGGCCCTTCCCATGATGCCGATCAGCGGAAAACTTCCCTGGAAGACGCCCGGCGGACTATCGCCAAGCTCTTCGGCATGGGAAAATCCTCCAAAGATAAGCCGAGTGCCTTCCTGGAACTCGCCCGGACGGTCTACGACGCGATCAACAAGGAACTGGAAGAAACCGATGCGTAGCGCGGCGCGGCGGCTAGGAGCCTGTTGCGCTTGTGGGTTTTTTGGGCACTTTGTGCCGCAAAAACCCCGATTAACGGGCTCCTGCGAACCTTCGGTTCGACGGAGTTTGCGGGGTAAAAAACCGCCTAAATGGCGATTTTTTGAGGTTTTATGCACGAAGTGCAACAAACTCCTATGACCAAAAACATAAAACTGCTTATCGCCTATGACGGCTCCGGTTTTGCGGGATGGCAGAGGCAGGGCGCTTCCGGGGACGGCGCGGATCAGGAACGGACCATTCAGGGAGTTATTGAGCAGGCCCTGGAGAAGATGCACAAAGAACCGGTGAGCCTTACCGGATCGGGCCGTACCGACGCGGGGGTACACGCCGCGGGGCAGATCGCCAATTTTTACACCAATATACACCGCATTAATCCCGCGCGTTTTGCGCCTGCCTTGAACGGCCTGCTTCCCCAGGATGTGCGGATCCTTGCAGCCGCTGAAACCCGTTCCGATTTTCACGCCCGCTTTGACGCGAGTATGCGGACCTACCGTTATCATTTTATCACCGGCCGTTACGCGCTTCCCCACGAGAGCCGTTACAGCCTGTACCTCCGGCGGCATCTTCATATAGCACTCCTCAACGCCTATGGCCGCCTGCTTTTGGGGGAACGGGACTGTTCGATCTTTGCCGGAGCCGGGGACTCAAGCAAATCCCGGAGCAGGTATATTTCCCGCGCCTGTTTTTTTATCGAGGGGAACCGGCTGATCTTCGAGATCAGCGCCAACGCCTTTTTATGGAAGATGGTACGTTCAGTGACCGGTACCTTCCTTCACTATGAACAGCGGAATACGCCTCCGGAGAAACTGCGGGATATCATCGCCTCAGGTGACCGGAGCCTTGCCGGGCCCACCCTGCCGCCCCAGGGGCTTTTCCTCTGGAAGATCGATTATTACAAGGAGTAAATTGCCGGCATGATCGATCCGGACCTGATTCGCCGTCTCATTGACGCCTCCCGGCGGGAACATGCCTGTACCCTGGAGATCAGCTATAATGAGCCTATGGCGGCCCATACTACCTTCAAGGCAGGCGGACACGCGGATTGCTACGTGAAGCCGCTGGGAGACGGATTCCCCGGTTTTGCGGCGGGCCTGTTCCGGGCTGCCGGGGATGCCGGGGTGCCGGTTTTTATACTCGGAGGCGGCGCTAATATCGTCGTTTCGGACAGAGGAATCCGGGGAATCGTGCTGGATACCTCAGGATGGACCGGGGAAACAGGGGAAGCGGAGGCCGCCGCTGTGGGGGCCGGGGACGGTATTGTTATGAGTTTCCGGGCCGGCCTCAGTATTGATACGGCGGCGGAACTGGCCGCCCGGGCCGGGCTTTCAGGACTTGAGTTCCTCGCGGGCATGCCCGGCAGTGTAGGCGGCGCCGTATGGATGAACGCCCGCTGTTATGAGCGGGAAATCGCCGACGTACTGATAGAAACCGGGATAGTAGATTTCTCTGAAGCCGGGGGGGAAGGCGGCGTTTCGCGGATACTCCGCGTTCCGGCGGACCGGGCCGCTTTCGGCTACAAGCGCAGCCCGTTCCAGAACCGGTCCTGTCTTATCCTCTCGGCCGCTTTTACCCTGCAACCCGGATCTGAACGGGAAATCAGGGACGAAATGGAAACGCGCCGCCGGGACCGTGAAGCCAAAGGCCATTACCGCTATCCTTCGGCGGGTTCGGTTTTCAAGAACAACCGGGCCTTCGGTAAGCCTACCGGTAAAATCATTGACGAACTGGGCTTACGGGGCTTGAAAATAGGCGGCGCCCAAGTCGCTCCCTTTCACGCCAACATCATCATCAACACCGGCGGGGCCACCGCAGCGGATATCCGCGCCCTTACCGACGAAGTCGCCGGCCGTGTTATGGCCGCTCTGGGGCTTGTCCTGGAGCCGGAAATCCTCTTCGTTGGGGACTGGGAAGTGAGCTAAGCTAGCAGAGGGAAGTGAGCCGGCCCGGCTGAGGGAAGTGAGCTAAGCTAGCAGAGGGAGATGAGCCAACCTAGCAGAGGGAAGTGAGCTAAGCTAGCAGAGGGAGATGAGCTAAGCTAGCAGAGGGAGGTGAGCTAAGCTAGCAGAGGGAAGTGAGCTAAGCTAGCAGAGGGAGATGAGCCAGCCTGGCAGAGGGAGGTGAGCTAAGCCGGCAGAGGGAGATGAGCTAGCCTGGCAGAGGGAGGCGAGCAAGGCTAGCTGAGGGGGGCTCAGCTAGCCTTGCTGAATGGGGCTTCGCTAGCCTAGCTAAGGGAGGCTTCGCTAGCCTGGAATAGGGGTCGATTGCCGCCTGGAATAGGGATCGGTTGCCGCCTGGAATAGGGATCGGTTGCCTGCTGGAATAGGGGTCGGTTGCTTACCGGCATAGGGGTCGGTTGCCGCCTGGAATAGGGATCGGTTGCTTACTGGAATAGGGGTCGATTGCCGCCTGGAATAGGGATCGGTTGCCTGCTGGAATAGGGATCGGTTGCCTGCTGGAATAGGGGTCGGTTGCTTGCTGGAATAGGGGTCGGTTGCTTGCTGGAATAGGGGTCGGTTGCCTGCTGGAATAGGGGTCGGTTGCTTACCGGAATAGTGATCGGTTGCCGGCTGGAATAGGGATCGGTTGCTTGCTGGAATAGGGGTCGGTTGCTTGCTGGAATGGGGGTCGGTTGCCAGCCGGAATAGGGGTCGGTTGCCGGCAGAGGGGCCGCCCGCGCGGAGCGTCCGCCGCTGCCGGGGCTCAGGTGACCTGATAGATCAGATCGATGACGCTGCCGTCCCGGGAGGTTACGATCCCCACCACCCGGCCGGTATGCTCGATAGGCTCAGGCCGTCCAACCATGGTTTCGACAATCTTCCGCAGTTCCCCGATGGGGCGCACCGGAATACCGGCCGCGGCAAATTGTTCCCGCAGGTCCTCACGGGCGGGATTCACCGCCACCCCCTGTTCGGTTACCAGCACGTCCACGGTCTTGCCGGGGGTCACGAGGCAGCCCACCCGGTCCACGATACAGGGGATCCGTCCCCGGGTAAGGGGGCAGACCACAATCGACACCGACGCGCCGTAGGCCGTATCCTGGTGGCCGCCCACGGCCCCCCGGATGATCCCGTCGGAACCGGTAAGCACGTTGACGTTAAAATCCACATCCGCCTCCAGTGCGGAAAGGACCACCACGTCGAGCTGGTTTACCGCGGCGCCGTGCCCGTAGGGGCTGGCGTAGTATTCCGCGGAGATCTGGTGGTGAAAGCGGTTGTTCTTGAGGGAATCCGCCGCCTTAAGATCAAAGCCCTGGACATCCAGCAGTTTTTTGATGAGCCCTTCCTCGTGCAGTTCCACAATGGAGCCCGTGATGCCCCCCAGGGCAAAACTCGCGGTAATGCCCCGGGCGATCATCTTGTCCCGCAAAAACCGGGTTACCGCCAGGGACGCCCCGCCGGTTCCGGTCTGGAAGGAGAAGCCGTCCACGAGCCGCCCCGAAGCCTCAATCACCTCCGCCGCGGATTCCGCCATCACGAGCTCTTTGGGGTTGGTGGTAAACCGGGTCGCCCCGGACATGATCCCCGCGGGGTCTCCGATAGCGTCAACCTTAACGATATAATCCACGTCGCTTTCCGGTAT
>JAISBR010000152.1 GCA_031266095.1 Treponema sp.
CTATGCGCTAAAGCGCATGGTTTTGGAACAAGCTCTTGCGGTTTTTCGGCCTATGGCCTACAAAACCGCGGTTTTTAAAGGAAGCTGTTCCAAAAACTGAAGTTTTGGAACAGCCTCAAGTGGCTCAAGTTTTGAGTTGTGAGAATGAAAACTTATTCTACTTTTTCGACTTCCTCGACCTTGTGGTTAAAATTGCTTTCAAACTGCGCATTGCCGTATTTACGCCAAGTCGACCGTATCCAGCATCGCCGCGGCGTATTGCCGCGCCAGGGCTTCGGGGGGAAGGTAGGGATCGAATTTACCCAGCAGGGGAATCCGGGCGGGCTCGATTAGGGGGTACAGCGATTCAGGCGTCTTGTAAGAGCTGAGTATTCCGGCGAGTTCCGCGCGGAAGCGGATAATGGGAAGCGTTGAACTGATGTTAACCGAAAGATCGTTTTCCCGGGAAAGGGTACGGATGCCGAGGGTTTTCCGGTATTCCCGGTTTTGCAGAATAAGGAGGAGGGTACGCATGCCCCGGCTGCCCAGCCAGGGGAGCAGGACGAACAGGCGCGGTTCCCCTTCGGGCTTTGGGTCTTTCGTCTCAGCGGGCGGATCCGCCGGGATAAAAATCTCCTCCGCGAGCCGCCATTGTTTCGCGGCGTCTCTTGCTTCGGCCAGCCTCCGGCGGGCGCGTTCCGAAAGATAGGGATAGACCGTCCCGCCGGCCAACACCGTGCGCGCGTAGGCCGCGACCCGCCGGTGCAGTTCAGCGCCGCTGCCGCGCCAGACCTGGCGGCCGGCCGCGTCGCCGGGGCTTACCACGATTTCCCGTTCCCGCTGGGCTATCCCTTCCACCCGCCAATACCGGCCGCCAAGGACGATACTGCCGCCTTCCGGGGGGATAAAGTTGACGTGCCCGATTTCCCGTCCCCCGGCGATTACCCGGTATTCGGCGGTATCGGCAAAAACCGAGTAAAAGGAATAATGGACGGAAAGGCGTCCCGCTTCAAGGCCGGCGATGAGCTCACCCTCGTCGGTTTGCTCAATGAGATCCTGTGATATAAGATGGGCGGTCAGTTTCCTGAAGTCCTCTTCACCGAAGCGGGAAAAGGCCGGCAAAGAGAGTACCCGCCGGCTGAGGGAAGCGGGGCTGTGGGGGCCCAGTGAACAGAGGATGCTGAGCGTCTGGTGGACCAGGAGGCTGTACGGCAGGGGGTTTTCATCGCCCTGTTCTATCCATTTTTCGGTAAGGTAGAGCTCAATTATGGCGATGGTTTTGAGGAGATCCCAGGGAAGGCTGTTTACCGGGCATTCCCATTTTTCCCTTTCCTCCATGGAACAAAAGTAGATCTCAGGTTTGCCCCGCAGCCGGCCTGAACGGCCCAGGCGCTGCACAAAGGCGGACACGCTCAGGGGCGGGCCAATCTGTATAACCCGGTCCAGTTTCCCGATGTCGATGCCCATTTCCAGGGTGGCGGTAGCCGCCGCCGTTACCGGAGCGTCGCTGTCCCGCAGTTCCCGCTCGGTCTCGGAACGGAGACTCGCCGAGACGCTGCCGTGGTGTACGAAAAAACGATCCCCTCCCCGGTGTTTGGCCGCGATTTCGCTTAACGCGGCGACCGTGTCTTCCGCCCCGCTCCTGCTGTTGGTGAAGATGATGCAGCGTCTTCCCCGTACCTGCCGGTAGAGCGCCTCGTAATAGGAGCGCTCCCCGGCGCTGTCCGGGAAACAGTCCAGGGCGATACTTACCCGCCGCCGGGTCTTTCCCTCCCGAATGAGCGCCGCGCCGCCGGCAAGGCCGCTTCCTCTTCCAAGCCATTCCATGGCCCCGTGATAATCGCCCAATGTCGCCGAAAGGCCGACGCGGCGGGGCGTACACAGGGCGGCTTCTTCGATCCGCGCAAGCTGGCAGAGTATCTGGCTGCCCCGTTCACTCTCTATAAAGGCGTGCAACTCGTCTATGATCACAAAAGAGAGGCTGTGGAACAGGGAACGGATCATCCCCGGAGAACGGAGGAGCAGGGCCTCAAGTGATTCCGGGGTTATCTGCAATATACCGGACGGGTTTTCAAGCAGGTTTTTCTTGTGATGATCTGAAACATCCCCGTGCCAGCGCCAAAGGGGAAGTTCCGCCGGTTCCACGAGAGGAGCGAGCCGTTCAGCCTGATCGTTTATCAGCGCTTTGAGGGGGCCGATGTAGAGGGCGCCCACCGAAGCGGGGCGATTCTCGCATAACAGTGAAATAACCGGAAAGAAGCAGGCTTCTGTTTTTCCTGAGGCTGTTCCCGACGCGATGAGCAGATGCCTGTCTCCGTCAAGAATTTCCCTGATAGCCGCCTCTTGAATGTCACGCAGGGCGGTCCATTTCTTTTCGTAAATATATTCCCTGATAAAAGGCGCAAGGCGGGAAAACTGGGAATCCATTTTAGATGTCGAATTCGGCGTAGTCCGCCGCCGAAGCGAATCCCTTTACGGTAAAGCCGTCCTGGTAAACCAGGGTATCGAAATCAAGCTCTTTATTTTCGTGGAGGATATTGAGCAGGCCGATAAAGTCACGGCTTATCTCACGGGGAGTGATAAACTCCTCGGCGCCGGGAACGGAGAAGGCAAGCTCCATAAAAGCGGTAAGTTCCCGCTTTTCAAGGCAGGCATCATAACCGTAGTGCCCGGCGTGAATGTCGCGTAAGCGCTCCATGAGCAGGTAGATTTCCTCGTGGTTCAGCTGGGCAAGGCGCAGAATGGGGCTTGCGAAATCGGCGTAGCCTTCACGCACAAAGCGGCTGTCCATGAGGCGGCTGCGCAGGGCGGGATAGCTGAAAAGGCCCCGGCGTTCGTCCTCGATAAACTGGGGAACACCCGCCATGTATATGCCAAGTCCCTCAGCCCTGCCCTGGGTTACATCGTTAAACATGGTAAGGATCTTCTCATAGTTGTTTTCCCTGGACTGGCGGTTGGTGATCTTGTAGAGGTTGGCGCATTCGTCAAAAAAGATCAAAAAACCCCGGTAGCCGATGCGGGCGCCGAAAGCCGCAAGGAGTTTGAGGTATTCGTACCAGTTCTCGTCACCGATGATTTCGCCCACCGGGAGCAGGGCCTTTGCCTCGGTCCTCGTGGCGAATTCCCCGCGCAGCCATTTGAGGGAGGCCAGCTTCTTTTCGTCGTCCCCTTCGGTGTAGGCCCGGTAGTAGGCGGAGATTACCGCGGCAAAATCAAAGCCGTGGGCGTAGTCTTCCATTTGGGCGATGGTTTCGAAAATACGGGTTTCAAGCCTGGAGAGCAGATCCTCATCATCGGGAGCGGAACCGCCGGTGACAAGGGCCATCTTAACCGAGTTTATCCACTGCTGCAGCATAGATTCCAAAGCGCCGCCGTCCGGCCTGAGCCTGGTAGAGAGCCGGGATACCAGCTCCCGGTAGGTTTCAAGCCCGGCCCGTTTTGATCCGGTGAGGCGCTTTTCCGGGGAAAGATCAACGTCGGCCGCCAGGAAGTCATTTTCCAGGGCGTAGTTACGGATTGCCTGTAAAAAGAAACTTTTACCGCTGCCATACCTGCCGGTGACAAAGCGAAAACTCGCCGCGCCCTGGCCCAGGTTTTCAAGGTCCCGCAGCACCGTTTCAATTTCCCGCCGCCTTCCCACCGCGATATATTCCAGCCCAATCCGGGGTACCACGCCCGCGGACAGGGAATTGAGAATCGCCGCGCTCAGTCGTTTCGGTATACTCATGTTTCTCCGGGGGAACCGTTACCCTTAGGTTTCATCACGTCCCCGGCGGGGGTTCCCAAAAGATTTTTCAATATCCCTTTATATTCTGACTGAATTGCGGGCCGTTCGTCCACCGTGTCAATCAGAAGATCGGCGAACTGTTCCAGAAAAGCGGCGTTGATCCGGTCTATGAGCAATTCCGGCATGGTTCCGCTTTTTCGGGCAAAATCATCAAGCCCCGGTTTCCCCGCGCCGCTGATGATCCGCAGACTCTCCCGCTCAAGTTCATCCAGCCCGCTCAGAAAGCCCTTAATTGCGGCGTCAAGCGGAGGCTGGGCCGTGTGCGGAGAGCCTGTTGTACGCCGGATGGGGGGCTTGTCCGGGCCCCGCGCGTTCCCGAGTGGTACATTCCCATTGTTTTGCCCCGCATCCTCTATTTTGAGCATCTCCCGCACAACGGTAGAATCGGCGCGGAGCTTTTCGATTCGAGACTCAAGCAGCCTTACCGGCCGGCCGGTGGACGGCGGCCGCGTACCCGGCGGCTGATCGGACCTTGCCGGCCCTGCCTGTCCGTTGAACAAGGGGATTGGCCTTGCCGGGGACGGGGGAACCACAGCCGCCTCGGCAAGGCCCAGGGCGGTATCGGCAACTCGTTTCCAGATTTCCCCCAGGGGAGGAGCCTTTCCTTTCATCTCAAGACCGTTTTTGAATTTGAAACAGTACTCGGTGTAATGGAAGAGGCTCTCAAGGAAACCGATTAAGGGCGGATGCCTGGTAAAGCGGAGACCCGCAATCATATACGCGGAACGGCCGGCCCGCTCCATAGCCGGAAAAGCCTCGCGTTTTTCCGCGTCATAAACCTGGGGATAAAAGAACTCGAAAAGTTTGAGCCGGAACTCTTCCCGCAGATACCGGTCAATGGCGTTAACAACAAGCTCAAAATCCCTGATAAGGTTCTGGACAGGAAGGCGGGGCGTTTCGGCAGCCGTCTCCCGGGAAGCCGCCTCCCGGTTGAAGCACACGCTTTCGCTTATGACGCCCGGTACCAGTAAGGCAATATCCGCAAAATCGATACTGTTGTTCTCTCTGATAAAATGCTGATGGAGATATATATCCGTTAACAGGGGATCATTACACTCCCGCGTATAGGGCAGCAGTGCGGGAAAGACCTCATCCGTCATCTCAAACAGTACCGCGAAATCTATCAGCCAGCGGGGGAGGAAACCGTTAAGGTTTTCAAAAACCGGACGGTAACATTCCCAAAGCCTGTAGAGTTCCCGGAAACTGGCGTCCGACTCCGCTTCCCCGCCGGTAAAGAGGCAGAGTTCCCGGGCGTATACCCGAATGTACGCCTCGCCGGTTTTGATGATATTTCCCCTGCGGAATTCGCTCCGCCAATACATAAAAAAGGACCGTTCCTCCGCGTCCATCCGCTCAATGTCAAGGCTGCCTTTTAACAGCCGCAGGGGGACAAACGGGGCGGGCGGGCCGCTGGTTTTGAACAGGGCAAGTTCCGAATAGAGGGAGGGACCCGAAAGGCCGGCGAATTTCTCTTCCACGGTATAGGTAAACAGGTTCTGTTCCGGAGAGAGGGCGGAAGGGCGGAGAATCCGGGGCGGCGGAAATTCGAACCGGGGCAGGCTGAGCGGCCGCGTGACGTCGCGTACCAGATACGGTTCAAGCTCCGCCTCTGGTACGCCAAAAAGATTCCGCGCCCGCGCGGCGGCGGGGCCCCGGAATAATTCCCAGGCAGCGGAAAAAACGCCCAGCTTTATCCCGGCCCTGATACTTCGCAGGCGGGCAAAGGTTTCGTCCCGGTCCAGTACTTCTTCCGGCTCAATCAGCGCCAGGATGCCCGCGGCGTTCCGCTGTTCCGCGGGAGTCAGGGGAAGGTTCTCGTAAAAGGCGATGACCACCGCGCTTCGGCTTTCCGGCGCCGCTCCCGGGAGGATTATATGCGCGGCCTGCAGCTCCGCCAGGAAGGGAGACAGGTACAGATCATAGTAGCGCCGCTCCATGAGCGCGAGCGTATAATCCGCGCCGGAAGCCAGCCGGACCAGCGCGGACACGAGGAACGCGGCCTGCTCACGGTGACCGTTGATCACGACGCCGCCTGAAAGCCCCCAGGCGCAGAGGAATTCCAGATGGGTCTGGAAAACCGCTTCCCTGCCGCCCCGCTCAAGCCAGAGCGTTGTGTCCGCCTCCATGCCGCTCCAGCGGCCCGCAAAACGCCCGCCGCCCCGCCGGAGCAATTCCCCCGGTTTCAGCCTGACTTGTTCGATTGCCTCCCCGCCGGCGTAAGCCCGCAGCGGAAAGATGCCGGCGGCCTCCAGGTCTTCCCGCCGCGCCCATTGGTCCTCCAGCAGGATGTACTCCCGGTTCATGCGCAGGGAAACTTCCCCGGCCGGATAACGCCGGTCCCCGTATCGCAGCAGCGGCGACGCCCACGCTTCGCCGATTCCGCCCCGGCGCTGCTCCGCCGCCGCCGAGAGAACGAGTGACAGCCGGTCCCGGTTTACAAAAACGGAGTCTTCGGCAAGCAGCTCCCTGATTGTTTGATCCCCAAACTGAAAGATCATGCGGCTGTGGGAATCGACGAAACCGGGAATGTCCTCCCCCCTGAGCGTGTACCGCCTCATGACGCGGGCTTCGGCGTATTCCGATACAGCCGCCTCGTCGACTATCTCGTAAATAACACCACGGTATAAGCGGTGATGGGGAAGCCCCGCGAGGGGCAGCCATTCCGCCTCCGCCCCTTCCGTCCGCAGTTCCATTGCAAGCGGCCCCGCGCCCACCCCGCCCGCCGCCGGAATCGCCGCCCCTGCCGCGCGGACAAGGGACAGTTCCATGAGCCGCTCGCCCTCCCGCGCAAGCCGGGGACCCTGCTTGATCAGGGAATTAGGCCCCCGGTTGAGCAAAGAGAGGAGCGGCCGGCCTGTAACGGTTTCTTTTGCCAGCGCCGCCGCGTCTTCCCCGGCGGGCAGCTTCCAGGTTTCTCCCCCCTGCCTGAACACGCCCCCGCCCATATCCACGACACCGCCGGGGACGCGCCGCAGGAACAGACCGTTCCGGTATTCCAGGGTAAAAAACGGAAAATCAAGCGTTTTGGGCCGGGAGCCGCCGTTCAAAGACATATAGCATAAGTATATACCCTAACGGAGGCCCCTTGTGTACCGCTAAAAATGCTCCAGATAATCTCGTGCCGTTGCATTATTCGGATCAAGTTGTAACGCTTTGTTCCAGTCTGCGCGCGCACGGCTGCGATTCCCTTTGTAGTAATACGCACTACCACGGTTGGTATACGTAGCGGCATCATTGGGGGCAAGCCTGATTACCTGGGTATAGTCCGCTATAGCCCGGTCATAGTCCTCTTTGTCATAATATATATTACCGCGGTTGTGATACGCGGCGGTATAATTGGGATCAAGCCTGATTGCCTCGGTATAGTCCGCTATAGCCCGGTCATAGTCCTCTTTGTCATAATATATATTGCCGCGGTTGTGATACGCGGCGGCGTAATTGGGATCAAGCCTGATTGCCTCGGTATAGTCCGCTATGGCCCGGTCATAGTCTCCCTGCTCGTCATATACGTTGCCGCGGTTGTGATACGCGGCGGCGTAATTGGGGTCAAGCCTGATTGCCTGGGTATAGTCCGCTATGGCCCGATCATAGTCCTCTTTATGGTAATACGCATTAGCGCGGTTGGCATACCCGGCGGCATTATGGGGATCAAGCCTGATTGCCTCGGTATAGTCCGCTGCGCTCCGGTCATAGTCTCCCTGGTCGTAATACGCATTAGCGCGGTTGAGATACGCGGTGGCAAGATTGGGGGCAAGCCTAATCGCCTCGGTATAGTCCGCTATGGCGCTTTCGAACTCGCCCCGGCTGGCAAAGGTTATGCCCCGGTCAAGGAAGGTTCCCGCTGTCTGCGGCGCGGGCTTATCGCTTCCTCCATAAGAGGCGGATTTGACGGCGGGCTTCCGGGCGGCCAAAGCCGCGATCATACGCCACAGCGCCGCGTCTCTCCGCACGTCAAAACGGGTCACGCTGCCTTGGGTCGCGTTTTCCACATTGACCGCGCTGACCCGGTAACGGTAGGGGGGGCCGCCGAGTTCCATGAGCTGTCCTGAAACCACGAGGTCCGCGCCCAGGAATTTACCGATGGAGCGGGCGCTTTTGTTATTCACCTCCCCGGACATTTGCAGGTTGAGTTCCCGGTACACATACGCAAGATTTTGCAGGTCCGCCACCTCCATGCCCCGGTCAACGAGCGCCCTGGTCAGTGCTTCCATAATATAGTCCGAAAGGCCCTCGCTGTCCGATTCCCACGCCGCAATTGCTACCCGGCTTCCCACAGGCAAGTCCGCCGCTATCTTTTCCGCCGACTGTTTGACAGCTTCCGCAAGGCTTATGCCCTCCCCGCCGCCCTCCGTCGTGGCGCAGGAAGTGAAGATCACCGCCGCCAACAAAACCGCCGGTATCCCCCATAGATTGTTTCTTTTCCGATTCATATTTTTAACTCCTTCAAGGCTCTTTCAAAACTTCAGTTTTGTAAGAGCCTCTACGCTGTTCCCTCCTAATTCATTGTACAACATTGCAACCGGATTTGCCTTCATGTCAAAACCAAAAAGCGGATGTATGATGTATATAGATGAGGCTGTTCCAATACGAAAAATATATTCCCATTCCCTTCTGGTTTCTCAGGGCACTATCTTGCGGATACGGTTATTAGCAGAAGCCCCCACATAGAGATTCCCCGCGCCGTCCAGCGCCACGCCATCAGGCCAGCTAAATTGCGCCGCCGTCAGGCTTCCATCGGCAAAACCGGCCGTCCCGCTGCCGGTGAAGTCCGGGCTCGTGCCCAGGGCAAGGGTCTCCTGCCCCGATGAGCCGGCATACGAGGAGGTCGCCAGCCCGTTCCGGGCAACCGGGCCGATATACTGCTCAGGCAGGGTCGCGGTTACCGTTACGGCAACCGGCGCCGCCGGGTGATAATCCGCAAGAGCCACCGTATACACCGCGTTTCCCGCATATACGGCGGTATAGGTCTGGCCCATATAATCCGCCGTGACGGCCGCCGGTGCGGCAACGCCCAGCCTTCCCGGAGCCGCTCCCTGAGCCATCACGGCTCTACTTAAACACATAGCCTATGTGCGTCTCAACACATAGCCTATGTGTGTCCAGACACATAGACTATGTGCGTTCAGACACATAGACTATGTGCATTCAAACACATAGCCTATGTGCGTATCGACACATGGGCTATGTTTAGCTCATTACACAGGCTGGAATAGGGGGTCTCAGCTAAGCTAGCAGAGGGAGGCTTCGCTAAGCTAGCTGCAGAGGACGAGCCAGCTTAGCTGAGAGGTACTTCGCTAGCCTAGCTGCGGGGGGCTTCGCTAGCTTAGCTGCGGAGGGCTTCGCTAGCTTAGCTGCGGGGGACTTCGCTAGCCTCAAATATGCTCCCTATTCCGGTACGGAATAGGGAACCCTTCTGCTGCGCGGGGGCTGTTGCGGCGGCGTTTATGCCGAAACAGGGCATCCTGCGGGCACCGCGGCCCCGGTTCTAACAAGATTATTCTACCCAGTTCAGAATTTCCAGGCGTTCTATATTTATTCTATTTATTCTTCTGTTGGCGCTTGTCAACCGCTGAGTGAACTTGTTTTACTGCGAACCTTCGGTTCGATTCGGCTCTTGGTGGTTAAAAACTTCCGGGGCCAGGCGGCCAATTCCGCGGCCGCGGGCGTACTTTACCAAAGAATTGTTAGTTGTTATAGTTATTCATCGGGTGTTTCGGGGTGGATTGTGAAAATGCCCCTATCTTCAATCGTATCGAGGTATGTATATGGCGCCTTTATCTATTCCGGCCGCTGCCGGTACGGCTCACGATCTGTTGGCCCTGGGGGCTTTGGTAACACGGCTTGATCCGGGGATTGTTCCCTTCGCGGAGGCGAATGAGTACCTCCTCCATGTATCCGGCGGTGAATACAATGTAGCGACTAATCTGTCCACCTGTTTCGGTATGCGTACCGCTATTGCCAGCGCTATGGTGAATTATCCTATCGGCCGGAGGATTGAATACGCGGTGCAAAAGGCCGGGGTGACCCCGTATTACCAGCGTTTTGAGCATGACGGGGTCCGGGGACCCAATATGGCTATTGTGTGGAGTGACCGGGGCCAGGGGGTACGCGCCCCGATGGTGTTTTACAACCGTTCGAATGAGGCGGCCCAGGGGCTTAAACCGGGGAGTTTTGACTGGAACGCCCTGTTCGGGAAGGGTATCCGCTGGTTTCACTCGGGCGGCATTTTCAGCGCCCTCTCCCCCACTACATCGGAACTGGTGATCGAGGCTATGCGGGCCGCGAAAAAAGCCGGCGCGGTGGTTTCCTTTGACCTTAACTACCGGGCCAAGCTCTGGACGGTCGCCGCGGCGGAGCGGGGCTTAAGCAGCGCCCAGGCAAGCGAGGGGGCCGCCAAGACCCTCCGCGAAATCGCGGCTTATGTGGATGTGCTGGTCGGTAACGAGGAAGACCTGCAGAAGGGGCTGGGCCTCAGCGGTCAGGATGTGGAGGCCAAGGGTAAACTCGATCCGGGCGCCTTTTTCGGTATGATTGAAAAGGTGGTCAGGGATTTCCCCAATATCAAGGCCGTGGCCACCACCCTGCGGGAGGTCCATTCCACCAACCGCCATTCCTGGAGCGCCGTGCTCTGGCTGGACGGCAAAACGTACCAGGCCCCAACCGCCGAGCTGGATGTGTACGACCGGGTGGGCGGCGGCGACGGTTTCGCGGCGGGTTTGTTCTACGGCCTGCTCTCAGGCAGAAGTCCCCAGGAAGCCCTGCATCTGGGCTGGGCCCACGGTGCCCTCGTCACCACCGTGCCGGGGGACACCTCCATGTTCAGCCTGGACCAGGTGGAGGCCTTCGCCAAAGGCGGTTCGGCGAGGATACAGCGCTAACGGCCTCGTTATAGTAAAAAACCACATAGGAAAAATAGAGGAGTCTGTCATGGGATACCGGCTGGGAATCAACCTGGGTTTCGCCGTCAACAAGTATATTGAGCCGGAAGTATGGGCAAGGCTGGTACGGGAAGAGCTGGGCCTGGGTTATGTACAATTGGTCTCGGATCTGCTCAACCCGTTCTGGCCCGAAGCGTATGTTGAGGATCAGATTGCCCGCGTTAATGCCGCCGCGGGGCGCTATAATATCGTGGTGGAGAGCCTTTTTACCGGCGGCTTTACCCGTGTAAACCACCTGATGCATCCCGACCCGGAGGCCCGGCAATTCTGGCTGCGCTGGTTCAAGCGTTTCCTTGATATAGGCCGCCGTCTGGGGGCGAAAAACGCCGGTTCCCACTTTGGCATTATGACCTTTGACACCTATGATGACCCTGATAAACGCAGGTATATCCTGGACGAGGGGATCAAGGGCTGGCAGGACTTGAGTTTCCATGCCCGGGAAGCGGGCTACGACTGCCTGATCTTTGAACCCATGAGCATACCCAGGGAAATGGCCAATACCGTGGAAGAAACAAGGGAACTGCTCGACCGGGTCAACGCCCACTGCGGAGTACCGCTCAAGGTATGCCTTGATATTGGGCATGCCCCCGCCCCGGATCAGCGGGACCCCTACCCCTGGATTGAGCGGCTGGCGGCCGTATCGCCGGTTATTCACCTCCAGCAGACCGTGCTGAACCGGTCAAACCACGCCCCCTTCACCGAAGAGGCAAACCGGACCGGCATTATTACCAGGGAACGGGTGATGGAATCGGCGAAAAAGGGGGGCTGTATTGACGCGCTTTTTGCCTTTGAAATCTCCCACCGGGAACATTGGGATACGGAATTCCGTATAATGCGGGACTTACGGGAAAGCGTCGATTATTTCCGCCCGGTCATTCCGGCATGATTGGTACAGGGGAACCGGTATGCGAAACACAATGAGGGCCTGTAATCTCCACGGTATCGGCGATCTCCGGTATGAGGAAGTGCCGGTCCCTTGTCCCGGGCCGGATGAGGTGCTGTTACAGGTAAAGGCTGCGGGGATCTGCGGTTCGGATATTCCCCGGGTGTTTGAAAAGGGAACCTATCGTTTCCCCACCATTCCGGGACATGAGTTTGCCGGCGTCATCGTTGCCGCGGCGGAGGAAGACCGGGCGCTCCTGGGCAGGCGGGCCGCGGTTTTTCCCCTTATCCCCTGCCGGGAATGTACGGCCTGCCAAATCGGAGAGTATCCCCAGTGTGATAACTACGATTATTACGGCTCGAGAAGGGACGGCGCCTTTGCCGAATATATCGCGGTAAAAAAATGGAACCTGGTGCTTGTGCCGGATACGGTACCCTTTGAACACGCCGCCATGTGTGAGCCCTGCGCCGTTGCCATTCACGCCCTGTCCCAGGCGGGCGTCGGCCTCGGGGATACGGCGGTGATCTTCGGGGCCGGAACCATCGGTCTTTTGGCGGCGCAGATTGCCCGGGGCTGGGGCGCGGCGCGGGTAGTGCTGGCCGATGTTGACGGCGCTAAACTCGACTTTGCCGGTGAACTGGGTTTTACGCACTGGGTGAATTCCGGAAAAGAGGATCCCGCCGAATATATACGGCGGATTACCGGAGGCAAAGGGGCGGACCTCGCCCTGGACGCCGCCGGGGTTTCCCCCGCCGTGGAGGGCTGCCTCAAGTCCGTTAAAACCTTCGGTAAGGTGATCCTCATGGGGAATCCGGCGAAGAATATGGATATTTCCCAGAAGGCCTACTGGGAAATCCTGAGGAAACAGCTCACCCTCAAGGGGACCTGGAATTCAAGTTATAACGGTGTCCGTAATGACTGGCGGCTGGCCGTCGACTGTATGGAAAACGGGATACTGCGGCTCGAAAAGCTGATAACCCACCGTTTCGATCTCGCCGACTGCGGTAAAGCCTTTGAACTCGCCCGGCAGCGCGCGGAATTTTATGTAAAGATCATGTTTGTAATGAATGAAGGAGCGGATAAATGAAAGCGGCGGTTTATCTTGAGAAGGATCGAATCGAAGTACAGGAAATACCTACTCCCCGGATTGACGCGGACAGTGTACTGGTCAAGGTTCAATCCTGCGCCGTATGCGGGTCCGATATCCGTATCTTTCACCACGGGAATCCCCGGGTCAAGCCTCCCCAAATCCTGGGACATGAAGCCGCCGGCGAAGTTGTCGAGGCGGGCGGCAATGTTACCAGGTTTCGGGCTGGGGATCGGGTAGCCATAGGCGCCGACGTTCCCTGCGGGGAATGTTCCTTCTGTGAAGCGGGTATCGGCAATAATTGTCAGATTAACTACGCCATGGGCTACCAGTTCGCCGGAAGCTTTGCCGAATATGTGCTGTTGAATAAAATGGTGGTCAACTACGGGCCGGTGCATATCATACCCGGTAATGTTGATTACGACGAGGCAGCCCTGGCGGAACCGCTTGCCTGTGTGCTTAACGCCGTGGAGTTGACCAATATCCGCCTGGGCGATACGGTGGCGATCATCGGCGCGGGCCCCATCGGCTGCATGATCATCCCCATCGCCTATATGTCCGGGGCTTCACGGGTGATCGTGGTCCAGCGCTCCCGGCCCCGCATGGAGGCGGCAAAAAAATTCGGCGCCGATGCCTATATCTGCTCCTCGGAAGAAGATCCCATTAAACGGGTACTGGAGGAAACCGGCGGTCTCGGCGCGGACGTGATCTTTACGGCAAATTCTTCTCCCCAGTCCCATGCCGACGCGCTGAAAATGGCAAAAAACCGCGCCCGGATCAACCTGTTCGGGGGCCTGGCGGCGGGCAGTACCGTTACACTGGATACGAATATCATTCACTATAAAGAACTGTGCGTGCTGGGCGCCCATGGCTCCCTGCCCCGCCACCACCGGCAGGCGCTTGAACTCATCGCCGTGAAACGGCCCGACATCCGGCCCTACATCTCCCACCGGTTTCCCTTGGAGGATATACGGAAAGCCTTTGCCGCCGCCGAGGGACATGAAGGCATGCGGGTACTGGTAAAGCCCTGACATTTTAATGGAAATTGTTCAGAAACTGAAGTTTCTGAACAACTCTGTTGATTCTCGGGGCAGTTTACGCGCTTTGGCGGTGATTTCACTTTCGCGTGTGTTTTATACATCACGGTACGCAAGTACGACAAACAGCCGGAGAGATTACATGGTTACAATCAACGATGTAGCGAAACGAGCGGGAGTTTCCATCTCTACCGTTTCCAATGTGCTTAACAAGAATAAATTTGTCAGCGAAGGGCTGATACGGCGGGTTAATCAGGCGGTCCAGGAACTGGAATACACCGCCAATCCGATTGCCCAAAAGATGAAATTCAAATATACCAAGACCATTGGAGTAATTTCCGCGGATCTCTGCGGTCTCTTTTACCCCTATATACTCAAGGGCATCTACAACGCGTTTAATTCCAAGGGTTACCGCCTGATCGTTATGGATACCGAAGGGATCAATGACAGTATCGGCAGTATCAAAAAACTGCGGGACGGTATAACAAGCCTGGTGAACGATCGTGTTGACGGCATTGTCTTTTCCTCCACCGTGCCTGAGGAAATGGAAGCGGGCATTATCAGTGATGTTATGAAGCTGTCTTCGTCCGCCAAGAGAACCGCCTTTGTCTGTGTTGAAAAAGACATGAGCATGTTCGGCATTGATTCGGTATATGCCAACTCCCTGGTGGGGGCGGATACAGCGGCCACCCACCTTATCGATGTGGGCTGTAAACGCATCGGCCATATCACAGGCCCTCACTACTTTACCGTTGCTCAGGACAGGATTACCGGTTTTAAGAACGCGATGAAGCGCGGGGGCTTTGACGTTGACGACAGCAGAATGCTCGCCAACGGCGACTATACCCATAAAAGCGGTTACCTGGCTATGAAGGAACTGCTTTACAAAATGCCGAATATTGACGGCGTCTCTGTAGCCAACGATCAAATGTCGGTGGGGGCGATGAAGGCCATTTTTGAGGCGGGAAAACGTATCCCCGAAGACATAAAGGTCATTGGCTATGACGATGTTTTTATCGCCAGCGTATTGGAACCGTCTCTCTCGACTATCCACGTGCAAAAATACATGATGGGCAAGAGAGCGGCGGAACTCCTCATAGGACAGATCGAAAACAACACCGCGCCCGGTATCGCGGTAGAACTGGACTCAAACCTGGTGATAAGACGATCCACCGTTAAAGACGCCTCCGAAGACTGGATTCTGGTTGATTGGTAGCTCAATACGCTTGTTCTGAAACTTCAGTTTTCAAATAAGCCTATTATATCCGCATACCGGCGGCAAAGGAACGCCTATGGTTCGTTTTTACATGGCGCAACACGGGAAGCGCGCGTTAAGCAAAAACGCCCGTGGGGGTCTTTAGGGCGCCTCTAAAAACCGGTTGTTTTTTCGGCGCCCTTGCAGTTTCTCGGGCTAAAGCCCTGCGAAATCTGCATTTTCAAGCGGAAAACCTCTAAAAACTGAAGTTTTTAGAGGTTCTCTTTACTCTTCTCCCAAATACGCCTTGCGGATATTGTCGTCTTTTAACAGAACCGCGCCGGTGTTCTGCATGGTGATTTCACCTGTCTCAAGGACATACGCGTAATCGGAAATATCAAGAGCGGCGTGGGCGTTCTGTTCAATAAGCAAAATAGTGGTACCGTTTTTGTTTATCTCCCGGATGATGTCAAAGATCATTTTTGAGACCAGGGGGGCAAGCCCAAGACTCGGCTCGTCAAGCATAAGTATTTTCGGGCTGGACATAAGGCCCCTGGCGACCGAGAGCATCTGCTGTTCGCCGCCGCTCAGGGTTCCGGCGTGCTGCCTGCTCCGTTCCCGTAAACGGGGGAAAAGCTCGAAGCAGCGCTCCCTGTCTTTTTTAATTCCAGCTTTGTCCCTTCGGGCATACGCCCCTAATCTGAGGTTTTCCTCGACCGTGAGGTTAGGGAATACATGCCGGCCCTCAGGAATAAGGACCAGGCCGCGTGAGACGATATCTTTCGGATCATTGCGCGTAATGTCATCTCCGTCCCAGGTAATGGTTCCCGAAACGGGTTTTACCAGGCCGACGATGGCGTTCAGCATGGTGCTTTTGCCCGCGCCGTTGGCTCCGATGAGGGTGATGATCCTGCCGTCGGGGACTTCCATGTCAATGCCCCGCAGGGCGTGGATGCCTCCGTAAAAAACCGAAAGAGCCGCAAGCCTGAGCATCACTCCACCCCCAGGTAGGCGTCTATCACCTTTTGATTTTTCTGAATATCCGAAGGACTTCCCTCGGCGATGGTTATACCGTAATCAAGCACATAGAGTCGTGTGCAAATGCCCATCACCACCTGCATGTGATGTTCAATGAGCAGTACCGAAATTTTGAATTTATCCCGTACTGAAACAATGAAGTCCATAAGCTCGTAGGATTCCTGCGGATTCATTCCCGCGGCGGGTTCGTCCAACAGCAGTATCTTGGGACCGGTGGCAAGGGCGCGGACAATCTCAAGACGGCGCTGCTTGCCGTAGGGCAGCGAAACCGCGTTGTCGCCGGCGTTTTCCAGAAGGCCGACGGAATTGAGCATTTCCCGGGCAAAGTCATGAGAGCGTTTCTCCTTGCCAAGATAGCCGGGCAGGTGCAGCACCGACTCAAACAGTTTCGGTTTTTCCCGAAGGTAGCAGGCGGCGAGGATATTCTCCAGTACCGTCATTTCATGGAAAAGCCTGATATTCTGAAAAGTACGGGCGATGCCGGCGGCGGTTATGACATGGGACTGTTTACCGGCGATATTTTTCCCATCCAGCAGAATCTCACCGCTGGTGGGGGCGTAGACCCCGGTGATCATGTTGAAAACCGTGGTCT
The DNA here is from genome assembly GCA_031266095.1 of Treponema sp. The sequence goes on from JAISBR010000152.1 coordinate 16,537, forward strand.
TTCCGGCGCCGTTTGGCCCGATAAGGCCCACAATCTCACCATTTTCAACGGCAATCGAAAAATCGGAAACCGCGGTAAGACCGCCGAATTGCATGGTCAGAGCCTTTGTCAGGAGCATTATTTTGCTCCTTTCGCGCCGCCGCGGGCAAAGCGCTTTTTAAGAACAGCGGGCAGCGGCGAATCGGTAATCATATCCCAGGAAAATTCCTTCTTGCCCATCAGACCCTGCTGCCGGTAAATGACAACCAGCATCAGTAAAATGCTAAACACCACCATACGCAGGCCGGGCAGACCCTGGGTACGGATGAAGATCAGATTCAAGGGGCCGTCAAGGAAGCGGAGGATCTCCATTGAAATAGTAACGATAATCGCCGCAAATATCGAACCGGTAACGCTGCCGATGCCCCCCAGCACCACGATGAGCAAAATATTATACGTCAGGCTAAAGGCAAACATCCTGGGATCGATGGTACTCATGAGGTGCCCCAGAAGAGCGCCGCCGATACCCGCCATGAAACTGGCAATGGTAAAACTGGTGATTTTTACCCTGGCGACATTTATCCCCATAGCCTGCGCGGCGATCTCATTGTCCCGCACGGCGCGGCAGGACCTGCCAAACGCGGAATTGATCAACGCCAGGATAAAGACAACCGAAAGAGCGGCAACGCCCCAGATCATAAACGTTGTCGAATAACGGGGCAGCCCTTTAAGGCCCAAAGCGCCATTGGTGACCGACTGCAGGTTGGTAATCACCACCCGGATAATTTCGGAAAAACCGAGCGTAGCTATAGCAAGATAGTCGTCCCGCAGGCGCAGCGCCGGCGCGCCGATTAAAAACCCCGCCAGCCCCGCCACCAGTCCGGCGAGGATCAGCGCCGGAATAAAGGGAAGATGGATATTCGCCAGCGGGGCGATAATCGGGGACAGAAAGAAGTTTATCTCCTTCTGAGCCGGGCTCATGGTAAGCAGGGCGCTTGTATAGGCGCCCAGGGCCATAAAGCCCGCGTGGCCAAGGGAAAAAAGGCCGGTAAAGCCGTTAATCAGGTTGAGTGAAAGGGCAAGAATAATATAAATGCCGCAGAGATTGAATATCCGCAGCGAAAAAGAACTGAAAGACAGATCGGCGATAACCACAAAGACAACAATGAGCGCCAGAGAGACAATGGTCCAGATCCGTTTTTGCCTGTTCGGAAGAATCATAGCGTCCGCCTACACCTTCTCTATCTGATTCCTGCCCAAAAGCCCCGATGGTTTTACCAGCAGCACAATGATGAGCAGCACAAAGGCAAAAGCGTCACGGTAGCCGGTCACTGTGGGCAGGACGGCTATGACCATGATTTCAATGAAGCCCAGGAGCAGGCCTCCCAGAACCGCGCCCGAGATATTTCCGATGCCGCCTATAACCGCGGCGATAAAACACTTGAGTCCGGGAATCATCCCCATGGTAGGATTAAGCTGGGGATATTTAAGGGACCACATGACCCCGCCAATAGCGGCCAACACCGAGCCGGTCCCGAATGTAAACGAAACTATTTTATTAACGTCAATAGCCATAAGCCGCGCCGCCGCTAAATCGGTGGACACCGCCCGCATGGCCATGCCGGTTTTTGTCTTGTGAACGATAATGAGCAGTATGGCGAGGAGAACGGCGGTTAAAACCGGAATGATAAGACTCACATTCACCGCCGAAACCGCGCCGATCCGTACCACCTTATTAAATAAATCCGGCACCGGAAAGCCCTTGGGCCTGCCGCCAAAGATCACCGTGGCGAGATTCTCCATCAAAAAGGAAGCGCCGATAGCGCTGATCATGATTGATATTTTGGGCGAATGACGCAGCGGACGATAAGCGGCACGCTCAAGTCCTATGCCGAAAATTCCCGTAAGGCCGAGGGCCACGATAAAACCGGCCCACCAGGGCATGAACGCAAGGGTAATGGCATAGAAGGCGATATACCCCCCCAGCATGAACACATCGCCGTGGGCAAAATTGATAAGCCTGAGGATCCCGTACACCATGGTATAGCCGATGGCTATCAGAGCGTACAGGCTCCCCAGAGACAGGGCATTAGTGAGATACTGCAAAAATTGATCAATAAACATACCCTGTCACTCCTCCGTTTAATCAGTGCCCATGCTATTGGACACGCATTTTAAGCAGCCGCTTTTTCAAAACCGAAGTTTTGAAAGAACTTCTCTCATTAAGGATTAACAACGGTCTTAAAGACGAACTTGCCACCCTCAACCACTTTGATAAAAGCGCTCTTGGTAGCGTCACCATTTTCGTCCAGGGTAACGGTACCGGCCGCGCCCACAAAGCCCGAAGTCCTGGCGATGGCGTCCCGTATCCGCTGGGGTTCAATGGAACCGGCCCGCTGAATTGCGTCCAGCGCGACCAGATAGCCGTCATATCCAAGGGCGGTTACCGCGGCGGGTTCCTTGTTATAGCGCCTGCGGTATTCGTCAAGGAATATTTTTGCCGCAGGGGTTCCGGCGTATTCGGAGGCAAAGAAGGTGGAGAACACCGCCCCCTCAACCCGTTCCCGGCCCACATCGATAAATTCCGGGGTCTCCCAGGTATCGCCGCCGATGATCGGGACCGAGATCCCCAGTTCCCGCGCCTGCTTCATCACCAGCGCCGATTCGGTGTAGTTCCCCGGCGCGAAGATCACGTCAGGGTTGAGGTTACGGACAGTGGTAAGCTGAGCGCTGAAATCCTGATCCCCGGTGTTGTAATTAACGGTAGCGAGAATCGCGTTGGGGTTTCCGGAAAGCCTTTTGAAATTGTCGGAAAAGAATTTCGCCAGCCCGATTGAGTAGTCGTTGGAAACTTCCTGTACGATGACCGCGGTCTTGGCCTTCAGATCATTGAAAGCGTAATTGGACATCACCGTCCCCTGGAAAGGATCGATAAAACACACCCGGAAGTAATAGTCGTTCCCGGCGGTTACCAGTGGATTGGTGCAGGAAAGACCGATACAGGGAATCCTGGCGTCCCGGGCCACTTCGCCGCCGGCCATTGCCAGCGAGGACCCCCAGGAACCAAGAATCACCCGAACCTTGTCCCCGTCGATAAGCCGCTGAACCGCGTTGGCCGCCTCAACCTTATCGGACTTGTTATCGGCCACCACCAGTTCCACTTTGTAGGTTTTTCCGCCCACCGTAACCGTGGGATTAAGCTCATTGGCGAGCCGGATTCCCTCAACTTCCATGGCGCCGCCGGCGGCATTCGCCCCGGTCATCGGCTCAAAGACCCCGATTTTGATTACATCACCGGCATCCTTACTTCCCCCGGCAAAAACCGGAAGAACCAGCGCGCAGGCAAGCAGGGCCAAACAAATGATTTTGATCGTCTTCATGTCTTCCTCCTTAAAATACGAATAGTAAATAGAGGCTGTTCCAAAACTTCAGTTTTTGGAACAGCTTCCTTTAAAAACCGCGGTTTTGTAGGCCATCGGCCGAAAAACCGCAAGAGCTTGTTCCAAAACCATGCGCTGTAGCGCATAGTC
>JAISBR010000175.1 GCA_031266095.1 Treponema sp.
TTCAAATCCGGCCTTTCAGGTTCCCCAGGGTTATCTCCGGGCACGGGAAAACCGTATTCCGGGCGGCCCCCGATGGTCTCATCATCTTTATCGGGATTGGATAAGCCCAGGAGGGAGCGTACCTCATCGGCTTTGACTTTGAGGCCCTGCGGCCCCAGCTTTTCTACCGCCGTGATGATCCGCTCAACGTTTTTCTCATCGGGTTTGAAGAGGTCAATCCTGGGGTAGTTTTCCTGCCCGCCGAAATTGAGGTTGATATAGGGGATGGTGAGAGCGGTGTTCAGGGTTTCAATTACCTGCTGGATGTCGCTGTCGGCAATATCGTCCCGGACCTTGTCATGGGTTTCGCTCTGCGCCCGGCTTGATCCCTCGTCGGTGGTCATGGTCTGGCCCAGGACAAGTTTGCTGATCTGTTTGTCAACCCAATCGGCCATGTTTTTGTAGACGTTGGAAGTTTCGTTGGTATGTTTGGATTCGACGATCTCAAGGACGGCGCTCTCGGGGATCACCGCGCCGAAATCCTGGCCGATAGCGGCCACCGCCCGTTTCAGTGTCGCCCGGTCCTGTTCGGTAGCTTTTTTGCCGTATTTACCGATGCGGATGGGATAGCCGTAACGGTCGATAAACGCGGCCCAGCTGGTCACGTCGTAATTCTTGAGCATCCAGTAATACAGGGCCGGAAGCGCCAGCCCCGCGGTGATCTGGTTCCCGCTGACAAGGTGCGGCTCGTGTACCACGAAATGGAAGGGCTTGAGGGGTTCCAGTTCGTTCCCCAGGGGGGAGCGGAGCATGAGCGTCTTTCCGGTTTCCCTGTCATACTGGAACCAGCGGGGATCGCGGAATTTGTACTGCTTCGGTTTCCAGACCTTTTCCGTATCCCAGATGATTTCCGAAACCGAAAACCCTTTGGCAAGCGCGTCCAGCATATCCCGAATCAGAGTGTACAGTTTTGCGGCAGCGTTTTTTATAATATCCCGTTCCACCGCGCCGGCAAGCTCCATATCGCGCTTGTCCTCACTGGCGGGAATGACCTTTATTTCAAGTCCGGTGATCGCGTCTTTCCGGGTGGATATAACGGAACGGTAGTGTAAATCTTTTAGCTCGATGTCCTGGGCAAGCTCCAGATAGTCGGCCGGACACTCGCCGCGTTTTACGTCATTAAGGATTTCGGCCAGGCGTTCCGGCGTGAGGCTTTGCAATAACGAGAAGTCGCCCCAGGGATGGCGGTTCGTATAGGGAACCGCCGCCGCCTGTTCGCTTTCATCTTCGCTTTCCGTTTCACTCGTTTCCGTGGTTTCCGGCTCTGCCTGTCTGCCAAAGAAAAAATCTTTAAGTTTGCCAAAACTCAATCGTCCCATATATCCTTCCTCCCCTGCCGGTAGCGGTTCTCCGTTTCCACGGTCTCATAGGTCATGGGCTGGTAGCCCTTCGCGTTATCTTCTTTGGCGGAGTAAAACGCCATGAGCTTGCCGATGGCTCCGTCCCCGTGGCGGCGCTCCCGGGGGCCGCCTGACCGCTCAAGTACGCAGGGCACCCCGGCCTTGAGACCCACCACCCGGAAATCGTCTCGGATAAAGGGATCGTCCGGGATGTTCGTGGTGTTGTCTTCCATGCTGCCTTTGAGTCCGGGGAAGTTCTCGCTGTACCACTTTGTGGTGATCATCACCTGGTAGACGTAGCCGGGCCATTCCTGGGCGGCGTACTCGGCGATCATCTGGCCGTTACCCCGCGAGTCGAAAGCCGCGCCGCCCAGGTTCGAGAGGGTGTCCATCACGTATTTAATGACCTGCCACTGCTGGGCAAAGGGCACGTTGCGCAATTCGATTACAAGGAATGTTACTAATCTGCCGTCCGGCATTTCCTCGTCAAAAAAGATAGAGGTAAGGTCGCCGGAACGCGCAAAGTCCTCTCCTATGTAAACCGGGTTTGTGTGCGTAATGAGAATATCCCGGACTTCCCGCTTGAGCCATTTTTCAAATTCCTTGACGCGCTTCTCTTCCTTCTCGAAGGTGAAGCTGTCCTCGCATGATCTGCGTATAACTGCCGCGCTGCTGTCGGAAACGGATTCAAGCAGCGCCGAGGGGAAGTACCGGGTCCCGACGCGGGTGGGAATACAGAACAATTCCTCATCGGCTCCATCGCCATAATAGCTGATGATTCCTTCCCGCCACTTTTCCTGTTTTTCAGGCGACCAGGCTTCTCCTTGTACCAGGCAGATGCGGTTATATAATCCCTGCTTCAGGGATTCGTCAAACGTGGTACGGTGGAGGGAATAATCTTTTTTGCCTTCCCTGATTTCCTTAATCAATTCGTTAAAAGGATTATCGTCTCCGTTATGGGTTGACAATATCCTGACGTGGCCGCCCCACATTAAAAGCGCCATTGCCGCTTTCAATAATTCGCCCAGGTCTTCAACAAAGGCCGCTTCGTCAATAATGACGCGCCCCTGTTTGGAGCGCAGGGACCGGGCAACGGAGGGCAGACACCAGATTTCAAAACCCGAGGCGAAACGCACGCGGTAGACGGTGATGTCCTTATCCTCGTCCCTGATGGCGACTTCTTCAACTTCACCGGCGGCGGCGTTGATGTGTTTTGCCCAGAACGCGCTGTCCCTGGCAAATTGCTGGGTCATCTCTTTGGAATAGGAAAGATAATAGGTTGACTGGCCCCCGGCCTCTTTTGACTTTGCCGCTTCCAGAACGGCGGCAAGCGCCTCGACATAGGACGCGCCGATGCGCCGGGATTTCTCCCAGACCTTGACCGGGGCGGTGTCTTCTATCCAGGCTTTCTGGTAGGGAAGAAGGATGTCAAGATTCATGCTACAGCCCCAGAATTTGTTTCTTGATCTTTTCAATCGTCTCGCCGGTGAGGCCGTTTGACCTGGCGGTCTGCTCCACCGCTTCGGCGGCTTCGGCGAGAGTTGCTTTGCGGATGCTTTCCGTGCGCTCGGCGTTCAGTTTTTCCGCCGCCTCCAGTTCCTTGAGGCCCCGGGAAAGTTTGTAGAGCATGTCGGCGATTTCCGTTTTTTTGATCTCCGGATCCGCGCTTACTTCCTCAATCTCTCCGATAAGATCGAACACGGCCAGACGTATCTGTTCGTTCACCACTTTGCCCAGTTTGACCCGGTTGTCCGTGCCGTATTTGTCGATATAGGCATCGGCGATTTCCCTGGCCTGGCGGTTCTTTTCCGCGAAGTGTTTCATCCGCTGGGCGTAGCGGTTCATGGAACTGCGGGATAAAAGCGTTTCCCCGGCATCGGCGTTTATTGCGTCCACGATCTCCGCCTGGGTGATCGCCGGGTTTTGCAGCATCTCCAACAGTTTGGTACGCAGGTTTTCAGGCAGCCGGTCAACGGCACTTTTCTGGCCCATTATTATTCCTCCGGGGGAGGGTCTATGCCCTCGGCGCGGGCCAGGCCGGCAGCCACTTCGATGCCGGGACGGGTGATGTGGACCAGGATAAAAGCGGACTCGCCCATGCGCGTCGCCTTAATATACCCGCGGTTCTCCAGCCAGTTGATCTGTTCGTTCACTTCGGCGATGGAACAGCGGTGCCCGTTTGCCGCAAGCAGGCGCTGGATCATTTCGTTGGAAAGCTCCCTCCCGGCAGCCTGTTCTATTCCCTGCAATATGATAATCCGCTGGAGCGGCAAAAAGATGTTCGTCATTATTTATCCCCCATGCGTGTTATTGATGAACCAGCTTTGAATTGACTGGAGGATAGACTTTATCCCCTTCAATTCCCCTTCCATAACGCTCAGGCGGTTTTCAAACCGCTGGGCCATGGTGTTTTCCAGATCCCGCAGACGGTTTTCGTGCTGCGCATCGGATTCTTTACGGCCCTGCTTCTCTTCCTGGATCATCCCGTCAACCGTTTTTTTGAACAGGTTGAATTTCTCGTCCTGTTTTTTCCGCCAGTACGTGAATACGGCGAAGGAAAGCGAAATGACCGACACGAATGTTCCTATCGCGGTCAGCACGAATTTTGCAACTTCCACACATACCTCCAGTGGTGTTTATAATAAAACAAGCCGTTATCCGGTTTATGATAACGGCGCTTATTGTGAATGTTAAAAGAGCCTGAAAAACCGGCATATCTTGAAAGCAATAAAAATAATCCATGTCCCGGCGATGCCGATGATGATAATAAGCCGGCTCCGGGCGATCCCTTTATAAGTCTCCGCTTCCAGGGCCCGGTCCGCTGCCGCCTGTTTCAGATCGGCGATCTCGCCATTCTTCAATGAGATCAGGGTCAACTGCCCGGCTTCGTACTCGTTGAATGACTGTTCCAATATCCGGTTCTGTTCCCTGGCTGTCGATAATTGACTGTTCAAGAGCCTGGAGTCTTCTTCCGATTTCCCGGCCCTGATCCTCAATTCGCTGACCTGTAAGAGCCAGCTCTGTTTCTCCCGCTCTGATCTCGCCTGATACTCCCCGATACTCCGCAGTTCCGCTTCCGATATCAGATACCACTCCGGTTCCCCGGCCCGTAACACATCCGCAGATACAAAAAGCAAAACAAGCAGCAGGGATAAAAAAAATCTTTTGTTTGCTCCGCACATCTCCCCTCCTATCCGATCCGTATGTCTTTTATCTTGTCCAGGATTATGGAAAGATACACCGGGGAAAATACCGCGGCCATGATCACCCCGGAAAAAACAATATCGTTCATGCTTAAACCGAACGGCTCTTTGCTGATAAGACTCCAAAACGCCTTTACCAACGAAAGTATGCCTATCCAAACCGCGGATACGATCATGGACTTTAATGATACCTTTTTCGCTCCGGGGGTTTTCTTTTCTGCCGAATCACTCATGACTATCCCCTTATGCCGGTAAAGCGTATGCCGTAACCCTTGGAATGATTTTTCCAGTCACCGGCGGAATACAGACAATTAAATCCGTCAGCGTCCCCGGTCAGGAAATTTTTGAACGGA
>JAISBR010000046.1 GCA_031266095.1 Treponema sp.
GTGGAGCTGCAAAAAGACCTCCCCGCGGAAACCCGGGGCAATATCGGCAAGGTGTACCATTCGGGCGCCCTCCTCCTGGAAATCGTCAACGACATTCTGGACATCTCAAAGATAGAATCGGGGAACTTTGAACTTATCCCGGGGGAATACGAACCGGTCAGGATGCTCAACGACGCGATACAGCTTACCATCATGCGGATCGGGTCAAAGCCCGTCGCGTTCAAACTGGAACTGGACGAGACCATCCCGCAAAAGCTCTTCGGCGACGAGCTCCGGGTCAAGCAGATCCTCAACAATCTCCTGTCCAACGCCTTCAAGTACACCGAGGAAGGGGAAGTCCGCCTGATCGCGGGCTGGGAACCGGAGGGAGACAACGCGCGGCTGAGCTTTACCGTGCGGGATACCGGCAGGGGGATTAAAACGGAGAACCTGGAAAAGCTCTTTGCCGAATATGCCCAGTTTGACTCGGCGGCCAACCGCCGGATCGAGGGAACCGGCCTGGGCCTCTCCATTACCCGGGGGCTGGTGGACAAGATGGGCGGAAGCGTAAGCGTGGAAAGCGAACACGGAAAGGGCAGCAGTTTCCGGGTTAGCCTGCCCCAGGGGATCGTCGACCGGGAACCTATCGGCAGGGAGCCGGCGGAGGCCCTGCGGAATTTCCGTTTTATCGAAGACCGGAACCGGAGCAGGGGGAGCACCCTTATCCGCGCCTGGATGCCCTACGGGAAGGTGCTCGTGGTGGATGACCTTACGACAAACCTGGATGTGATGAAGGGGCTGTTGATGCCCTATGGCCTGGAGGTGGATACGGCGCTCGGCGGGCGGGAAGCGGTGGAGCGTATCCGGGCAGAAGAGGTCCGCTACGACCTCGTATTCATGGATCACATGATGCCCGAAATGGACGGCGTCGAGGCGGTCAGGATTATCAGGAATGAAATCGGAAGCCCCTACGCGCGGCAGGTAGCCGTCGTTGCCCTGACGGCCAACGCGGTGGAAGGGAACCGGGAGATGTTTCTGGAGAACGGGTTCAACGATTTTATCTCGAAGCCCATCGACATAAAGCGGCTGGATGTGGTGCTTAATCGGCAGATTCGGGACAAACAGAACGCGGCGACCCTGCGGGAAGCGGAAAACCAGGCCCGGGAACGGGCGGGGGCCCGCGGGCAGGATACGGCCAAAGGGGAAACGGAGGCCGCCGCCGAAAGCCGCTGGCTTTTGGACCACCCGGTTGCCGGCATCGATGCCGCCGCCGCCCTGCGGCTTTACGGGGGCAGCGGCGCCGCGCTGATGGCCGTCCTCAAATCCTTTGTCATCCATACCCCGTTCCAGATTGCAAAGATGGACGCCTGCCTGGAAACATCCCTGCCGGATTACCTGATTGAAGTGCACGGACTCAAAAGCACCTGTAAGGCCGTGAGCGCGCCCGCGGCGGCGGACTTGGCGCAGGACCTGGAAGCCGCCTCCCGTGAGGGGAGGGGGGAGTATGTAACGGCCCGCCACGGGGAGCTGCGGCGGCAGGTCCTGGAATTGACGGGAAAGCTGAAAGTCCTCATCGAGGGCTGGGAGGCGGGGCTGCCGGGGATAGAGAAGGAGCGGCGGAGCGAACCGGACCGGGAGCTTCTGGTTCGGTTATCCGTTGCCGCCGGGAGATTCAACTCCAATGAGACTGAGAAAGCGCTTGGGGAACTGGAACAGTACGCGTATGAGCGCGGGGGTGATCTTATCCGCTGGCTGCGGGAACAGGCTGAAAATTTCGACTATGACGCCATGCACAAACGGCTGGAGGAATTGCTGGATAAGGGCTGAGGATGCGCCGCCGCTTGAGTATTACCCGCAAGTGATTTATAATGGGCAAAACGGAGGGAGCCATGCAAACCGTATGCGGAATCGATTTGGGGACCCAGAGCTGTAAGCTGGTCATTTACAATTATGAAAAAAAGAGCGTTATCGCCCAATCACAGGCCCCGGTTGCTATGATCACGGAAAACGACGGCGCCAGGGAACAAAAAGCCGAATGGTACGACGCCGCCTTGAAAGCCTGTTTTGATAAAATCGATAAACTCTCCAAAAGTACCATCGCGGCGATAGGCGTTTCAGGCCATCAGCACAGCCTGGTGCCTTTGGATGAAAACGGGAAAGCCGTCTACAATGTGAAACTCTGGTGCGATACCGCCACCGCCCCCGAGTGTGAGGAGTTGACCAAAATAGCGGGGGGGGAACAAGAGCTCATCGCGGCAACAGGACTCCCCATGCGGCCCGGCTATACCGCGCCTAAAATCCAGTGGCTCAAAAACCACAAGCCCAAGGCCTTTTCCCGCCTCAGGCATATCATTCTCCCCCATAACTACATCAACTTTCTGTTGACCGGAGTGTACAGCGCCGAATACGGCGACGCTTCGGGAACTGCCCTTTTTGACGTACGCGAGCGGAAATGGTCTTCTCAGGTGTGCGGCTCTATTTCACCGGAACTCGAATCCTGGCTGCCGGACCTCATTGCCCCAGGCGACGCGGCCGGCGTAGTAAGCAAGACGGCCGCCTCCCTGTACGGTATCCCCGAAGGCGCCCTGGTAGCCTCAGGCGGCGGTGATAACATGATGAGCGCCATTGGAACCGGTACGGTCCGGGATGGCTTCCTCACCATGAGCCTTGGAACCTCAGGTACGCTCTTCGGCTTTTCCAAAAAGCCCGTAATCGACCCTAGCGGCAACTTGGCCGCCTTCTGTTCCTCCTCCGGCGGCTGGCTGCCCCTGCTCTGTACCATGAACTGTACCGTGGCCAGCGAGGAATTCCGCCGCCTCTTCGGTCTGGACGTTAAAGCCTTTGACGCCGAGGCGGCCAAGGCCCCCATCGGCGCGGACGGCGTGGCAATACTGCCCTTCTTCAACGGTGAACGTACCCCCAACCTCCCCAACGGCAGGGCCAGCATTAACGGCATCACCGCCGCCAACTTCAAGCGGGAGAACCTCGCCCGCGCGGCCCTGGAATCCGCCGTCTTCGGCATGAGAATCGGTCTTGAGGGTTTTAACAGCCTGGGTTTCAAAGCAAAGGAAATCCGGCTTACCGGCGGCGGTTCCAAGAGCCCGCTCTGGCAGAGCATCGCGGCCAATGTGATGAACCTGCCGCTGCGGATTCCCTCAGGCGGTGAGGCCGCCGCCATGGGCGGCGCGATACAGGCCCTCTGGTGCCTTTTGAAAAAATCACCCAAGAAGCCGGGAGAGGGCAAGAAACTTATTACGATTGAGGCTTTAGCGGACGAGCACGTTGCCCTGGAAGGGGGCCTTACGGTTAACCCGGACAAAAAAGACGCTGCGGCCTATGACAAAGCCTACGCGGTGTATTCCCGGTATCTTGAGGCGGTAAGCCCGCTCTATAAATAGCGGCTTTATAAATAACACAGGAGGCTATCATGGCAGACTATTATGTAGGGAACACTGAGTACTTCCCCAAAATCACTAAAATCAAATATGAGGGGTCCAAAAGCGACAATCCCCTGGCCTTTAAGTATTACGACGCGGAGAAAAAAGTCGGCAAAAAGAAGATGAAAGATCACCTTCGCTTTGCGGTTGCCTACTGGCACAGCTTCTGCGCCGACGGTACCGATCCTTTTGGCTCGGCCACCCACATCCATCCCTGGATTGCCGGCGCGAAGACCCCCATGGAAGCGGCGGATCACAAAATGGACGCCGCCTTTGAATTTTTCACCAAGCTGGGAGTCGAATTCTACTGCTTCCATGACAGGGACATAGCCCCTGAGGGCGACAGCCCCGCGGCGAGCGAGCAAAACCTCTTCACCATGGTCGCCAAGGCTAAAAAACTCCAGAAGGCCGGCGGCGTCAAACTCCTCTGGGGTACCTCGAATCTTTTCGGTAATCCGCGTTTCATGAACGGCGCGGCCACCAATCCCGAATTCGGCGTAGTGGCCCTTGCCGCGGCCCAGGTTAAAGCCGCCATTGACGCCACCATAGAACTGGGCGGCCAGGGTTACACTTTCTGGGGCGGCCGGGAAGGCTATATGAGCCTCATCAACACAGATTTAAAAAAGGAAAAGGACCACCTGGCCCGTTTTCTCCTTATGGCCCGTGATTACGCCCGCGCGCAGGGTTTCAAAGGCGCGTTCTACATTGAACCCAAGCCGATGGAGCCTGCCAAGCACCAGTACGATTACGACACTGAAACCGTCATCGGCTTCCTGCGCTACTACGGCCTTGACAAAGACTTCCGCCTGAACATCGAGGCCAACCACGCTGAACTTGCCGGCCACGAATTTGCCCACGAGCTTGAAACCGCCGCCGCCGCCGGCCTCTTTGGCTCCGTAGACGCAAACCGCGGCGACGCCCAAAACGGCTGGGACACCGACCAGTTCCCTCAAAGCTACCATGAAACCGCCCTGGCTATGTACGCCATCCTCAAAGCCGGCGGCTTTACCTCGGGCGGCCTCAACTTTGACGCCAAAATCCGTCGCAACTCGATAGATCCCGAGGATCTCTTCATCGCCCATATCGGTGGCATGGACGCCTTTGCCGTGGGTCTTGAAATCGCCCACCGTATCATCAGCGACGGCACGATCCCCGGCTTTGTCAAAAAACGGTATGCGTCTTTCAACACCGGCGACGGCGCCAAATTCGACAAAGGCGAACTCAGCCTGGAGCAGCTTGCCAAAATCGGAACCGATGCGGGTTATGGCAAAACAGGCATCACCAGCGGCAAGCAGGAATATCTGGAGAATATCCTGAATCAGTACCTGTTGGGAATATAGCGGTTTGCTGCGCCTTGCGCATCAGCGCCGGGCGCTTCTTTCAACGGACAAAGAGCAAAATCATCTCCCCTCTACCCATTGCCGACTTTCGCGCTATCTGCCGGCGCGGAGGAGCGCTGAAACCGGAACTATGTCGCGGCCCGCGCGGATCAGCGCGCTCAAGAGCGCGTCAAGGCGGAGAAAGAGGTAGTCGTCCCTGCCGCCTGAGAGCAGGCCGAGGCGTATGGGAATAATGGCGGTGGGCTGTTTGACCGCGACAAGCCGTTCGATGATGTCCGAAGCGGGGGACTGCTGTACGCCCAGCCGCTGCGCCTCTTCCCGGCTTAACCAATCCATGGGGTCCATGTCCCGGCCCACGGTAATATAGCCGGCCATGGCGGCGGCGGAGCTGATCTCCGGGGAGCTTCTGTAAAAGGGAGGATGCCAGAGCAGGCTGAGTTCCCTGCCGGTGGCCTCGTAGAACTCGTCCTCGTTGCGGGCCAGGCCCTGGGCGATGTACTCGCTGCTGACCCGGTAACGGGAATCCGACAGATCGATGGGGGCATAAAAGAGGGAGGCGATCTCATGGCCGGCGTCGGCAATGGCGGCGGCGGCGGCGGGGTACCGGCGGATGAAATCGCCGTTCAGGAAAAAAGTAACTCTAAGGCCAAAGCGGCGCAGGGCGTCCAGCGTCTGGGAGAGGCCGGTGTCGTCGTCGTAAAGATCAAAGCACAGGGCGAGCTTTTGGCCGCCGGAAACGGTCACGGCGGAAAGGCCTGTCTGGGCCGCGGGCAGCAGGGCGGCGGTACCTACCGAGGTGATGTTTCGAATCATGGGGATGTTCTCGTAGGGACCAGCGGCCTGGCTTTCCAGGTATACCCGGTAGCGGCCTGAAACCTGGGAAGCGGGACGGCGCCGGGGGGCGGCAGCCCTTGTCCAGGGGCTTCTGCCGTCGCTGGCGTACCAGTCGCCGCCGTTAAGCGCCAGGATGCGGGGATTTTCACCCGTCAGCTCAAAGCCGTATTCCTCGGCGTTGGCCAGACAGACCAGCCGCCGCTGGCCGGAAAGGCTTATCCGTTCAATCTTCTGTCCATTACCGACAATATACTCCCCATTGTTGAGCCAAACGCAGGAATACACCGGACCCCAATCCGTGGTCTCCGTTGGCTGCCAGTTAATGTAGTCCCAGAGCGCCCAGCCGTCTTCCCCCCAAAACAAGGCCCTGGTCCCGTCAGGGGAAAGAGCGCATTGAGAAGAAGAGGGAGTCCTCAGGGGAACAAACGATGCCGCCGCTTTGTCTGCGGTATCAAAACGCCAGGTCATGGTTTTGTTCCCTTCCAAAACCGAGGCGACAATGGTGACCAGCCCCGAAGAAGACCAGAGTACCTGTATGTTATAAGCGCCGCCGGGAATCATCACATACGGAAGGAAGGAATCGGCGTCCGAAGCCGCGCCTGAATCGCCTAAGGGATAGTAAAAAATATTTTTCCCGCCTTTCAACAGCAGGATCGACCGGGAATCCGGCGCCATCCAGAAAGAATCAAAGTTGGGATCAAAGCCCAGGGGGAGAGTCCCTGCCACCGAACCGATTGAGAGGAAATCCCCATAGATGGTTCTAGTGTACAGTTCAGGACTCCGAATCCGGTACAGGGTATTTCGCTTGAAATAAAACAAATCGCTAAATTGGTTCCAGCACAGGGCGCTTATCTCCCCTTCACCTATCTGGCGGTAGCGTTCATCCACCGCATCTGAAACAGTATGGCTTAGGGAATAGTAATACAGCCGTCCTCCCCTGGCGTACACAAAGAACCGGGAATCCGGACTCCAACTGGCGGGAAAATCCCGGGCGGGCAGCTCCACCTTTTGGCTGATTACCCGTTTTACGCCGCTGCTCAATTCGAGCAGCACCAGGTCCCCGTAGGCCGGACCGACAGGCTCCATATAGAGAATCCAGCGGCCGTCGGCGGAAGCGGCCAGTGCCGCCAACTCACCGCCCGCCGGGATGGTCCCCGCCGCGAAAGAGGGGAATCCTGACACTGTCTGGGGCAGGCCTCCCGCCGCAGAAATCCGCGCCGCGCCGAAACTGTTTCGTACCAGCAGAGTCCGGCCGTTTTCCAGCAGTTCTATCTGAGCGGGGAAGGCCGTAAGCTGTTGCAACGCCAAATCGGTGAGTCGGGACATAAAAACCGCCTGCTGCCCGCCGCCTGCATCGGCCCGGAACAGCAGCCGGTTATCGTCGGAGAGGTCAAGGCCGGTGAAACTGAGCCTCGCCGGCCCGGCCGCCGGGAGAGGCGGGAAAAGCGCGAGGCCGAGCAGGAGACAACACAAACCTTTGCGGTTTTTCATCTTATTTCTCGTTTTTTTGGCTCAGCAATTCATCCAATTCCCGCTCCAGTCCGGCAAGGTTTTCTTCCATTTCACGGATCCGCTGGATGGAGTACCGCGCCTGCCGGTCCATAAGCCGGTCACAAGCCCGATCTACCACAGCACTGAAAGCAATTGTTTCGGAAACTGTCACGGGGTTTTCACTAAATACCATAATACTATCATTGTAGTATATTTTGATAACTCGTCAATTATTTATATCCAATTCTATCGTCTGCCGGGGCATATTTCGCAGATCCCCGGTTCCGGGATTATCAAAAGCCCTGATAAAAGTTATCACCGCGATAAAAGCGATAAGGATTAATACTAGGTTACGCATAAAAACCCCCCTATATCGACATGCGGATTTTAATTATAACCGCATTAATTGAGCAGATCAAGAGGATCCACCGCCCGTCCGTTTTTATACACCGCAAAGTGGAGATGCGGACCGGTAGTGAGACCGGTATTGCCCATTTCCCCAATTTTGCTTCCCTGATTCACCTGCTCCCCCTGCTTGACCGAGATCACGGAGAGATGGGCGTACATGGTCTGATAGCCGCCGCTATGACTGAGGATGATAAATTTACCGAATGTGGCGTTGACCCCCACAGCAGACACGGAGCCGTCCGAGGCGGCCCTCACGGTAGTGCCTATGCCGCCCGACAGATCCAATGCCGCGTGAAAATGACGCTGCCCGGTGATAGGGCTGATCCTCCAGCCAAACCTGCTGGTAATCCGGCTTTTTACGGGGTAGATGAACAGTTGTTCTCCCAGGGCGCGCTTGAGCACTTCCGGGGCCATCCGCGCGCCGGGTATTATAAGCGTCTCGCCCGGGGTGATGGCGTCACTGCGGATATCATTGGCGTCAAGGATCACTTCCAGAGGTACGTCCATAGATTTTGATATTTCCAGGAGGCTGTCTCCCTTTTTGACCGTATAGGGAATACCGTCCATATTGGGAATCCGCAGTATTTCCCCTTCCCGCAGCCGGCGGGCATTGCTGATATTATTGGAGGCGATAATAGCGTCCATGGAAAGGGCGAATCTGGCGGCGATTTTGGATACAGAATCCCCCCTTTGTACCTTGTATGAGGACCACTCAAAAGTTTCCATCAAATCCAGCGGTATTTCCTCTCCTCCCGTCTCGACGGTTTCCGCTTGGGCCCTAAACGAGGGAAGCCCGGCATAATACGCGAGATTTCGTCGGCCTTCCGCGTCCGGGCCGGGCTGAAAGGCAAAAGTTTCCTGTGCGGGAAGAGAGAAGGAGATACCGTCCCAGTTCAGGGCCAAAAGAGATATAACCAGGGTCCCCGCTATAACCGCGAGGCTCATCAGGGAAGGGATGGGAAAACTGAAGCCCTTACTCCGTGTCTCCGGCCTGCTCCGGGGCTTCTGTTCCTGCCCGCCCATGGTCACGACCTTGTGTTTTTGGGAAAATGAAAAACGGCGCTTACTGGGCCGGAAGGCCGGGCGCTTAGTATGGGCGGGTTTTTGCCGCATCTGCCGGACAAAATTGGCGCCGTATACCGTCTGTTTCCGGTTTAAGGAAGTATATAAGAGTGAAGGTTTTCTTCGTTTTGCGACGTGTTGATCCTCAAAAATATTAACCATACTGCTTTATCGACATAAACAAACGGATAATTTATACTACTTAGGTATGGTAAAGGCGGCTCTGGGTGCCCTTGTAATGGCTGTCATTATAAAATTATTTTTGGTTGATTTTATTATTGCTGAAGGCAGTTCTATGGCGCCGGCGATTACAAACGGCGCCGTCCTGGTTGTAAACCGGCTGCAATATGGCCTGCGTTTTCCCTGGCAGCGGGCTTATCTGATCCGCTGGGCGCTGCCGAAAATAGGAGAAGTGGTGGTTTTTTACACCCCCTCGGGAGAACTTGCGGTAAAACGCTGCGCCGCTCTGACCGAACAGGGTGATTTTATCGTTGAAGGGGACAACAGCCTGCAGTCGTACGATTCCCGTTCCTATGGCCCGGTTTCGGCGGATAACACCATAGGGAAGGTTTTAGGTTATTAATTGAAGAATATCAACCGGCGATTCATCGTCTTTATATCTTTCCTGATCCTGGTCGCCCTGGCTTTATTCGCCCACTACGCCATACTGATGCTGGGTGGGAGTCCCCCGCCGCCGCAGGCCCAATCCCGGCGTCTCTCGGAACGGGGGCCGATTCTGGATCGGAACGGCCGGTTTCTTGCCCTTCAAACCAGACTTGCTAATATTAGCGTATGGCGGCCTGAGATAGATGACCTTGCGGTTCTGGTGGAGGAGCTTTCCCCCATGCTGGAAATACCCGCCGCTGAGATTGAGGAACGGATCGTCGGTGCGCCCAGTGATTTTGTGTATATCAAAAGACAGGTAGATGAATCCACGATGAAGATGATAAACGCCGCCCGCTCTGCAGGCAAAATTCGAGGGGTAGGGGTGGAACCCATAGTGGGCAGGATCTACCCGGAGAAGACCCTTGCGAGCCAGATTATCGGTTTCGTGGGAGATGAAAATAACGGCCTGGCGGGAATAGAGTACGCTTTTGATGATGCACTGGCGGGAACAGCCGGGAAGGGCAGCGCGGTGGTACTGACCATAGACGCCAATGTGCAGTACATTCTTGAGCGGATTGCCGGTCAAACCATGGAAGAAACCCAGGCGGAAGCGGTGATGATGCTCGCCATGGACCCCCGCAGCGGGGACATCCTGGGGTCGGCGTCATTGCCCGGTTTTGATCCCAATGATATCAGATCCTCCACCGAAACCGGGCGGATGGACCGGCCTGCTATCTGGGCCTATGAACCCGGTTCAGTGTTCAAGATCTTTTCCATTGCGGCGCTGTTGGATTCGGGCGTTATCTCAGATAACTCAACCTTTATCTGCAATGGCTGGTATGAGCGGGTAACAAACCTGGGGGAGCGTATTCAGATCAACTGCCTTGGCGTACACGGCAGGGTAGGGCCAAGGGAGATCATCATCCATTCGTGTAACGCCGGTACCGCCTACGCCTCCGACCGCCTGGAAAGCGGTGCGTTTTATGCGCTGCTGCAGGACTTCGGCTTCGGTTCCCGGACCGGAGCGGGGAACCCCGGCGAGACCGCGGGCTTCCTCCGGCCGGCGGAACGCTGGTCAGAGCGTTCCAAGCCGACCATCGCCATGGGTCAGGAGATCGCCGTTTCCGCCATGCAGATGATCCAGGCCGCCAGCGCCGTGGCCAATGACGGCCTGCTTGTCCCTCCCCGAATCGTTTCTCATCTTGTTTCCGCCGATGGCAAAAATACCACACGCATGGACGGCGCCGCTACCCGGCGCGTACTCAAGCCCGAAACCGCCCGAGCAATGCGTTCATATATGGAAGACGTAACCTCCAGTATCGGTACAGGCTGGCGGGCGGCGGTAGAGGACCTTTCCCTGGCGGTCAAAACCGGTACCGCGCAGAGCATTGATCCCGAAACCGGGGCCTATTCGGAGACCGACTTTATCGCAAACTGTATCGCCCTCTTGCCCGCGGAATCCCCCTCGCTTATCCTCTACCTGGCAATCGTCAAACCCCAGGGTGAATATTTGGGCGGCCGTATCGCCGCTCCCCCTATTCGGGAAGCCGCCGAGGCGCTGGTAGATTACCTGGGCATTCCCCGGGGCCGTAACCCCCAGACAAGCCACCCCCCCTCAATAACCCTCCCTATCGATGAACTCCCGCCGGTGAGAGACCTGGTTCCGGACTTTACCGGCCTTGCCAAAAGGACGCTGCTGCCCCTGTTGCTGCGAAACGATATCCGGGTAGATATTCGCGGCGACGGCTGGGTACGCCGTCAGTCTCCGCCGCCGGGGACGCCGATAAGACCCGATACGGTTATGGTACTGGAGCTGGAATGAGCGTGAGAGACGGTAGTGTCATTCTGGGAAACTAACAGCGCTATTCTTCGCCAGCGATACCCGGGCCTGCTTGAGGAACTCAGCCGGGAAGATGATGATACCCTCAGTCCGGAAGACATCTGCGTCCAGATCGCCGCCTCCGGCGCGCCAAGCCTGCGCTTACGGGGGCTGCATGTCCACTCGCCCCGGGATCCTGAGCGGGAAGGGCGGCGGCTGGCGGAAATGGTCAATGCCCCGGCCGGGAACGGTCCCGGCAGACGGTACGGTACGGTTATCATCCTTGGGTTCGGGCTGGGTTACGCCGCCGGGGCCGCCGCGGAACTGGCCTGTGGCCGGCCCCTCGTCATTGTGGAGAAATACCGGGAACTGCTGCGCCGGGCGTTGAAATCGCGGGATTTACGGGACCTGCTTATGAAAGAAAATATCGTGTTTGTCACCGGCGGTTCCGGCGCGGGAGTGACCACGGCCCTCTCTCTGTTTGAGAAAGCCGGGGAGGAACGATCCGCCCCGATTGTTATCCGTAACCGCGCGCTGATCAGCCTGGATGAGGAATGGTACGCCGCCGTAGAGGCCAATATCCGCAACTGGTACCTGCGGGACGATGTGAACAATGCTACCCTCAAGCGTTTCGGCAGACGCTGGGTCCGCAATCTTGCGCGTAATATGAGCGCCATTCGGGACCTGCCGGGTATTTCCCGGCTTACGGGGCTTGCCGCGGGCGAAGCCCTTCCGGTTTTTCTCGCCGCCGCCGGTCCCAGCCTGGACGATGTTAGCCCGTTCCTGCCGGAAATCCGCCGCCGCTGTGTACTGGTAGCGGTTGACACCAATGTTCGTTTTTTGCTCAAGCATGGCGCCGATCCCGACTTTGTGCTGGTAGTGGACCCCCAGTTCTGGAACATCCGTCACCTGGACCGCTGTCCCGGTCCCCGTACCCGGCTTATTGCCGAGTCGGCGGTATACCCCCCGGCGTTACGGTTGCCCTTCAAGAGCGTCTACCTCTGCGGTTCCCTCTTCCCATTGGGGAACTTCATTGAACAGCGGGTGGATCCCAAGGGGATACTAGGAGCCGGTGGTTCGGTCGCCACTACGGCCTGGGATTTCGCCCGGATTCTCGGGGCGGAAACTATCTGGATCGCCGGTTTAGACCTGGCCTTTCCGGGCCTCAAAACCCATTTCCGGGGTGCTCTTTTCGAGGATCGGGCCCTCGCGGAAGCGAATCGCCTGGAGCCCGCCGAGACCTGGATAGTCCGGGCCCTCAGGGACGGTTTCCCGTTCCGCGCGCCGGCCGCTTCCGGCGGGCAAGTTCTCACGGATCGGCGGCTTTCACTCTATGCCGCCTGGTTCGAGAACCGCTTTCGCCGCTTCCCCCAGGTCCGCTGCCTGGGCCTTTCCGACAGCGGGCTGGTCATTGCGGGCCTGGAACACGCTGTCATTGAAAGCCTCCTTGCGCTGCCTGACCGCCGTGAGGAGATAGACCGCCGCCTTGAGGCCGCCTGTTCCCGGCTTGAGGCGGATTTCTTCGATGCCGCCGAAACCCGCCGCCGGGCGGAACGCTACCAAAACGCCGTTACCGCCCTCCTCTCCGGCCTTGAGCGGATCAAAGCCGTCGCCGGAGCAGGCGCCCGGACCGCCGAGCGGGCGCTGCAAGAACCGTCCCCCGCACAAAGTTCCGTCCTCGCGGCCCTGGATGAGATCATCCGGACAATCACCCGCAGCGAGGTGAAAGACGCGGCCGGTTTTCTCTTTCCCCCCGATGCCCCGTCCACCGGCCACGCTGATCTTTTTCGTTCCTATCTCAGCTCCGCAGCACACTTCTTTAGTTCAGTGGCGGAGGCAGTGGAGTTCAATTTGCGGGAACTGGAAAAACAAAAATTTTGATTACGGCCGTTTTTTTTCGGAACCCCTCTTGACAAAGGCTGCGAGAAAAGGTATATTAAACTCACCGTCAGTACAGACGGCATGGATATCGATTTACCGGGTTTGCAGAACAATCTTTCAGGGTAACATATCTTTGAAAAAGGC
>JAISBR010000051.1 GCA_031266095.1 Treponema sp.
TCCGGTTTCAAATTTGTATATTTTTTTAGTTTTCTCAAATACGTCGCGGGATCCATTGATAAATGGGAAGCGGCTCTTCGAATATTCCGGTATTTTTCATAAACCTTATGAATATAGATACTTTCGATATTTTCAAGCAATTCTTTAAGGACAACGGGTTTCATCGGAGAGGCAGTTTCATGTAAATGCCACAGCGCGGGCTTGGTTATCGCAAGGTCATCAGGGAATATTTCGTTATCATTGCTGAGGATAACCGCCCGCTCGATAACATTACGAAGCTCCCGAATATTGCCGGGCCAATGATAATTCATCAACGCCAATTCGGCATCGGAAGAAAACTCTTTTCTGAATCCGCGGCTTTTGCCAAATTCTTCCAATATGAAACGTGACAAAGGCAGGATGTCATTCGGACGTTCCCTAAGGGGCGGGACGACGATGGGAAAGACATTGATACGGTATAAGAGATCGCTGCGGAATTGTTTTTTCGCCGCCATATCATCCAAATCCCGGTTTGTGGCGGCGATGATCCTTACATCTATTTTTCGGGGTTTTGTGGAACCTACCCGCAGGATTTCTTTTTCCTGTATGACCCTTAAGAGTTTTACCTGCATGTCAAGGGAAAGCTCTCCTATTTCGTCAAGAAAGATAGTACCCTTATTTGCTACCTCGAACAATCCCGGTTTGCCTCCGGAATTCGCGCCGGTAAATGATCCCGATTCATAGCCGAATAATTCACTCTCCGCCAGATTCACGGCAATGGAGCCGCAGTTGATCTTTATGAACCGCTCATTCGCGCGGGCGCTGTTCCGGTAAACATAATTCGCAAACACCTCTTTCCCTACCCCGGTTTCGCCGAGCAAAAGGACAATGGTATCCTGTTTGGCAACTTTATTTGCCTGAAAAAGATTCCTCAACATCACAGCGTCATTTGTAATAAACTCGTTTCCCGGAACAACAAAAGTTTTCTGCAAATGTTCCAGTTCCATCCGCTGTTTCCGTGTTACTTCTTCGTTTTTTGTTAATTGTTTTTTTAAGCGGTAGAGTTCCGTAACATCCCGCACATTGGTAATAACCATCTCTATGTTTCCCTGTTCGTCAAAGAAAGGAGTACTGGTGATAAGGGCATGTTTTCCGGTACTGAATTTCTGTTCCAGTGTTGCGGATGTCCGGGTCTTCAAGGCCAGCAGGGAACCCGATTGGTCAATCATCCTGGCATCCTGCAATTCCTGCATGTTTTTTCCGAGCATGCTTGCCCGGTTGAGACCGGTAATGGCTTCGTAAGAACGGTTGATAAATATAGTATTTGCGCTGCCGTCGGTAATATATATACCGTCAAAAAAAGATTCCAGAATCTGATATAGTTTTACAAAGGAGCCTTTTTGTCCGGAAAACAAACCACTGCCCAGCAAAAAATCATACTCAGAATTCTTCATCAAAAAAGTATAGATACATACCGCCACCCTGTCAATACAGCGCATTGTCTCATAAAAAATCTTACTCAACTATGCTTATCCGAAGGAGGGTTCGGAGGGCACGATGGAGTTAACGATGAAGGAAAAACAGCGGTGACCAGGGAGTACGCTCCCCAGTATCGTCAAGCAAACCGGAAAAGAAAAACCGAAATCCTGGATGAGTATGTCCGGTTAGCCGGCTATCACCGCAAGTATGCCATGACGCTCCTGAAGGGATGGGCGCATTGCCTCATCAAAAATCTAGCCGAAAAGGGGTTCAAGCCTCTCCCAAAACTATACATTTTAGCGCATAGTCAATTATTTTTGAGAAGGGCTCTGCTATCTGTTAAAAAAGGCGGGTTTTCGGTATTGGCCGCGTATTTGCTTTCAGCAAGCTGATGGGGGCCGCTGCCATTTAGGACGGAGCGTCGGGTAAAATTGCCGATTCTGTCAAGTTTTGTTTCCGAAAGGGCAAGTTCGTCCCCGGCCTCCGTCGCCCCACTCCGAAACTGTATGAGAATGTCCGGTGCGGTACAGGAAAGTCGGCGAAGATGCTTCGCTGTGTTGTACGAACCTCCGGTAAGGATGCCGCCGAACCAGCCTGCGGCAATAGCCAGCGACCCGAGCAGGGGAAGGGTACCGGCGGCGGCGTGGGTCATGTCGCGGATGCTGCTGTGCAGCACCAGGCCGGCGGGCATGGCGCCTTCTTCGGCAAGATCTGCGGCGAGTTTAGCGGCGATTGCTCCGCCCAAAGAAAAA
This sequence comes from Treponema sp., assembly GCA_031266095.1. The sequence goes on from JAISBR010000051.1 coordinate 2,211, forward strand.
CCGTAGAGGATGATACCCTTCGGTCTTGTTCCAAAAACGGTAACGGCATAGTGATATATGGTCCGCGCATCCCCGTAAAGTGTCGCTTCGGTAATGGTCGCCCCGTTCAGGCGGTCCCCACTTCCGCCAAACCCCCGGTAATCCACACCAAGCACGGCAATGCCGCCAAGATTATACGCCCTTACGAGCGGCCCTGCCATAGCGGCGTTCGAGCCGTGGGAGCCTGAAAAGAAAATTACCAATTTTCGTGTGTTTACCGGACCGGAAGGCCGGTAGAGGTAGCCGGTAAGGCGGTCCCCGCCCTGCGGGATGTTCAACTCCTCTATTATCGAAGCGCTGAAGTCCACCGATAGCACCCCTCCGGCCTGTACCACCCGGGGATCAAAACCGTCGTGACGGTCGGTTTCTCCGCCAATGGCCATTTCATTGAACGCCCTGCTTAAAACATAGGTACATGCGCCCCTCGGCATAATTCCTCCGATAACAAGCGCGATTGCCGCGCAAAGAATGAACCTCCCCGCCCTCATATAAATTCGATCGCGTACGCCCTTCGAGCGCGCCTCCCCGCGGGCCTTCCGTATTTTGAATTCATATAAAATATTCAGGCGGCTTGGTACCGGTAAAACGGGAGAGAAAGGCCCTGGTCCGTTCGTGCCGGGGGCTGCCGAACACCTGTTTGGGTTCACCCTCTTCCACTATTTCGCCATTATCCATAAAGATGATCCTGCCGGCTACCTCCCAGGCGAATTCCATCTCGTGGGTAACGATGATCATTGTAACACCGCTCTTCGCGACGGCCCGTATCAGGTCGAGTATTTCCTTGACCTTTTCGGGATCAAGCGCCGAAGTAGGTTCGTCAAACAGGATGACCTCTGGATTCACCGCTAGGGCACGGGCAATCCCCGCGCGCTGCTGCTGCCCGCCTGAAAGCTGGTAAGGCCGGGCGTCCAGTTTGTCGCTTAGTCCGACTTGTTCCAGAACCCTTGCCGCCCGCGCCCGGGCTTCTTCCCGGGGAACTTTGCGGGCGGTAACAAGACCCTCGGTAACATTTTCCAGAACCGTCTTGTTCAGAAAAAGATCGTAGTTCTGGAACACCATCGCCGTTTTGCGGCGCATGGAAAGGATTTGATGCCGGGAAATGTTTCGCAGTTCCGCCGCCTCGTCCCCGATGCGCAGGGTTCCCTCCTCGGCCCTTTCCAGAAAATTAAGGCAGCGCAGCAGGGTTGTCTTGCCGGAACCGGAAGGCCCCAAAAGCGCGGCCACTTCGCCGTTTTTTACGGTCAGGTCAATGCCCTTTAAAACCCGCAACGGGCCGAATGATTTTTTCAGGCCCCGGAGTTCTATTACAATTCCGTTATCCACGTATGCTCCCGGTTTTCCACGCAAAGTATTTTTCCAGCGCGAAAAATAGTTTTTCGATAATGACGCATATCATCCAGTAGATCAGGGCGGCGGCAACATAAGCCTCCAGAAAACGGTAGTTGTTGTTGGCGCTGATAACCGCGGCGTTCATCACGTCAATAACCGAAACCATGGAGGCAAGCGCGGCGGCCTTGGTAAGAGCGATAAAAATGTTTCCCATCATGGGGAGCGACGCGGGAAGCGCCTGGGGCAAGACGATGCGCAACAGGGTTTGGCGCAGGTCCAGGCCCGACGCGAAGGCCGCGTCAAATTGTCCCTTCTTTACCGAAGCAAGTCCACCCCGGAAGGCCTCGGAAAGGCCTACGACTGCATAGACGGAAAAGGCGGCCATGGCGATCAGGGCTTTATCCAGCGTTTTAAACGCCGCCGGGATGCCAAAAAAACGCATGACCGGTTCGTAGAAAACCGCCGCCCATACGTAGAACACCAGGAGAATAAGTACCACCGGTATGCCCTTGACGATGGTAACCCCCCAGCGGAACAGGAAGGCCAGGACCGGGACGCGGAAAAACCGGACCAGGGCGATAAAGAGGCCGATGGCGCATCCGGTGAACATCGGTGCGGCGGCGAGAAGCAGCGTTACCGGGATTTTCGCCAAAGCGGCGGTGAGGGCAGTCAGCAGAAACGAAAAGCTGAAATTCATAACACCGCCGCCTGATGGGTGGCGCGTTTTTCGATAAAGCCAAAGAGTTTTTCCAGAGCCAGACTTAACGCGACAAACACCCCCGCGGCGACAACATAGCCTTCCAGAATGCGGCTAGTCAGCGCTCCCAGGGCGCGTACCCTGCCAATAACGTCAAGTATGCCGAAGGTAAAGGCAAGGGAGGTGTCCTGTAGTAAACCCGTCATCATCGTGCCAAAGGCGGGAATAGCGATAACTATGCTTTGCGGCAGAATCAGACGACGGTAGGTCTGCGCCTTGGTCAGGCCGAAGGCCGCCGCCGCGTCCCACTGCGATTTCGGTACCGCCAGCATCGCCGAGCGGAAAATTTCCGAAAAATACGCGCCGGAATTTATCCCGTAGGTGATGTAAACAAACCAGATTTTATCGGCCCGGGTAATGTCAATGCCGGCCTTCAGCAGCAAGAGGGGCAGCCCGTAGTACACGATGAACATCTGGATGATGATGGGGGTCCCCCGGATAAACGAGACGTAGAGCCGGCACAGGCGCCGCGCTACGGGAACGCGCTCGACCTGGAGCAGCGCCGCGCCAAGCCCCAACACCAGGCCGGAGACCGTGGCAGCCAAAACGATCCCCAGCGTGACCGGTAGGGCGGAGAGTACCTTGGGCAGGAAATACAGGGCATTTTCCCATTTAAAAAAATCCGGCATGAACCACCTCTATTAAAAA
>JAISBR010000105.1 GCA_031266095.1 Treponema sp.
GTCAAAAGCCCCTCCTGCCACATCCTCCGGAAAAAACCGGCTTCCGCCCATTCGTTGAAATATTCATGAATACTGCTGCCCGCTCCGTATTCTTTCGGCAACGCCTTCCACTGAATACCAGTTCGCAACACATAAAAGATGGCTTCCAGCACCCGGCTCGGTGGTATCGGTTTCCGCCCGGCTCCGGGTTTTCGCTGGTACGTCTTGTTTTCGTTCCGTTTCCGTTGGGGGATGAAATCTTTGACTCGTTCCCACAAGTCGTCTGTCAATTCCCATGATTTGATACTGCTTCCTGCTATTCTTTTCATACATCCTTTATCGGCTCTTTCCTATTTACGGATAAGTTCTAAGAATATCAGGTCTTTCCGGTTAGCGAAAAAGTAAACGCCGATGTCCTGGTGCTAACCGCAGGGCGAGCGCATTAAAAATTTTTAGGGAATAGGCGCCGAAGCCTCCGTTTGCTCGACAAATCCCGATTGGAATAACAATTGCTCAAGATATTGATCGGACCAGGCCACCTGTTTGATTCTACTGGCGATGCTTCTCTTTGAATCGGTATCCGATCGTGCCAGGGAAAGCGCGATTTTCGGATGAACGCTATGTTCTCAGGCCCATTGCCGCTTTTTATCCGGCAGGCATCCTCCCCAAACGCGACGGCAAGAACATAATGGAGGGAATGCTCGATACCCCAATGGGCCCGGACACTTGAGCCAAACACGACCGGGTCGGCGGGGAGGCTTGAGATATAGTACCGCAGTTCGGTTGAGACCGTCTCGCCAACCGTACGGTTGGAGTCACCCACGCCTATGGATTTGCTGGTCTTCCAGGCCGGATGAGCGGCACTGAGCCAGGAAACATCATCGGTTACGGCATGGTTCCGCCGTTCCTGCCGTCCGTGGTCGACCTCAAAGGTGCTGCCGGTCTTAACCAGGGGGGCCGGGCAGGCAATATCAATGCCGGCAAAGTACGTTTAACATCGTCAGAGAGTGTTTCCTGATTCTCTTTGAGAGAGAACACGTAATCGGCTCCCGCGTCGACTAGCTGGTTGGCTATTTTATATTGGCAGCCCGTGGCGTCTATGGTCACGATACACCCCTTGAGAGCTATCATCTCCAACAAGGTCGGTATCGCCGTGATTGCATTACTCTTTTCCCCGGTTTTTACCGGGGCAAATACCAACCGGTTCTCGGTAGCCCAGGCGCTCACCAGGTGGATGGCTTTGCTCTCCTTCTTTACCTCTTTTTTAATGCGCTCGCCCTGTGTGTTACCGAAAGTCTGCTTGTAATATTAGGCTTTCCAGCGCTATACTTTTTAGTTATGGGTGTAAGTACATTTAAACGGGGTTTGAAGCTTGCCGCCAGGAAGCACGCCACCGCGGGAAAACCGGTTGAGATGGTTCCGGCGCCAAAACAGGTGGTAATCCCCATAAATCAGCATTTTGGAGCGCCGAACAAGAGCCTGGTCAATGTGGGCGACAGGGTTGTGCGGGGACAAAAAATCGCCGATGGGGCGGGTCTGATGACGGTACCGGTTCACGCCTCTATCAGTGGAGTGGTAAAGAAAATTGAGCCCCGGACCCAGCCCACCAATACGGAAGGCCCCTGCGTTGTTATTGAGGCGGATGGGGACCCGGAAGAGGAGACGCTGCTTCCCCCCCTGGACCCCTTCAGCCTCGGCAAAGAGGATCTCCTGGCCCGGATACGGGAAGCGGGTATCCTGGGCATGGGCGGCGCGGGTTTCCCCTCTCACGTAAAGCTTGCGCCCGGTAAACCTGTCGATATTATCATCGCTGACGGCGCCGAATGTGAGCCCTATCTTACAACCGATGAGGCGGCAATGATCGAAAAACCTCACCTTTTGGTGAAGGGTCTTGCTATTGTGATGAAGCTCATCGGGGTCGGCCGGGCTATTATCGGCATGGAGGACAATAAGAAAAACCTTATCCCTATGCTCGAGCGGGAACTGCGGATGGAAGGAATCCCCGGCGATATTTCCATCGGCCTCTGCCGGACACGTTACCCCCAGGGCGGCGAAAAGATGCTCATCACCGCTCTCACCGGCAGGGAGGTACCCTCAGGGGGTCTGCCCATGGACGTGGGCTGTATCGTGCAGAACGTGGGTACCCTCATCGCCATTGCCGAGGCTTTTATTCTGGGCAAACCCCTCATTGACCGGGATCTGACCGTGAGCGGCGGCGCCTGTAAGACGCCCAAAAATATCCGCGCTCCCATCGGTACGCTGCTTAAGGATGTGCCGGTGGAGTTCATGTCCATTGATTACGATAAACTAGCCAAGATACTCTTCGGCGGCCCCATGATGGGTACGGCGGTTTCTTCCCTTGAAGTTCCGATCCAGAAAAACACATCGGGAATTGTCCTGATGACCAGGGAGGAGACTGTCGCCGAGCTTGAAGGTCCCTGCATCCGCTGTTGCCGCTGTATCCGCAATTGTCCCTGCCGGCTTTCACCGGTGATCATGAACAACAGCCTGGAAGCTGAAGACCTGGATTACGCGGTCAAGGCGGGGTTGATAGATTGTATTGAGTGCGGCAGCTGCACATATGTGTGTCCGGCGCGGATCAAGCTGGTTCAGCGTTTCCGTATCGGTAAACAGCGGCTTCGGCTTAAACAACAGGCGGTGCAGTCGATTCCGGTGAAATCGTAAGGAGTAAACGATGTCAGATAATTCAACTGTGCCGTCAGCCGCGGCGGTTAAAAAAGCCCCCGCGCCGTCTCTCCTGCTCCAGTCCAGTCCCCATATCGTGTCGCCGGTGAACTCGGCGGCGTTGATGCGGAACATGCTCATCGCCCTGGCGCCGGTTTCCCTTTTTGGGATAATAATCTTCGGGCTGCCCGCGCTGCTCAATATCGTGATTTCGATCTTATCCGCTGTTGCCGCTGAAGCTCTGTTCAGGCTGATCACCAAACAGCAGATCCGAATCGGCGATCTTTCCGCGGGAGTCACCGGGCTGCTTTTGGCCCTGGTCATCCCCCCTTCCACACCGCTCTGGATGACCGCCCTGGGGGCGATTTTCGGCGTAGTGGTTGCCAAGGAATTCTTCGGCGGCCTCGGCGCAAATGTGTTTAACCCCGCCCTTATCGGCAGAGCCTTTCTGTTGATGAGTTTTCCCGCGGCCCTTACTACCTGGCATCCGCCCCAGCGGGGCTTTGTCCTCAGCCTGACCGACGCCGTAAGCAGCGCCAGCCCGCTGGCAATAGTCAGGGGTAGGGCCGGCATAGATGAGCTGGGCAGAGTATTCGCCGGCTTGGGCCTTTCCTCTTCGGATTCCTACTGGGCAACTATCAAAACTTTGTTTTTCGGTTATCGCGCCGGCTGTACGGGCGAATCGCCGATCTTCCTGATGCTGGCCGCTTTTGTGTTCCTGCTGGTCACCAAAACCATCGACTGGCGGGCGCCGGTTTCCATGATCGCCACGGGCTTCGTCAGTTCCTTCGCTTTGGGGCAGGATCCGCTGTTCAGCGTCCTCTCAGGCGGTTTTGTATTCGGCGCGGTCTTTATGGCTACCGATTACGTTACCGCCCCGCTTACCGCGAAGGGCAAGGTGATTTTCGGCATCGGTATCGGTCTTATCGCCATCCTGATCCGTAAATGGGGTACCTACCCTGAGGGCGTAAGTTACGCGATATTGATTATGAACTGTACCGTGCCCTTCCTCAACAAGCTGCTGCCCAGGAAATACGGCTTTGTGCCCGGAAAAAAAACCGGGGCCGGCAAGGGGGCGTGAAATGAAGGGCTTTTCAAGCATGCTTAAACTCGGTTTCATTCTTGCCCTGTTTGCCGCCGCGGCCTGCGTCATGCTGGCCTTTGTTTACACCGGTACTGAAAAAATCATCGCCGGCCGGCAACAGGCCGATTTGGAAGCGGCTCTGAAAGATATATTCCCCGGAGCGGACAGCTTCGACGCGGTAACGGGTATTCAAAGCCCTGACCCCTCGGTCACCATCGAGAACGCGTATGAGGCCCTGAAAAACAACGTCCCTGTTGGGGCGGCTCTCAGGCTTTCCCGGGCCAGTTACGGGGGGCCAATCAAGATAATGGTGGGAGTAAGCGCCGATGGTACAATTACCGGTGTCAGAATAATGGAACATTCTGATACGCCGGGACTGGGCGCCAACGCCGCCTCATCTTCCTATTTTGTGGACAGGGCCAGGGGGATTACCTTTTACGGCCAGTTCTCGGGGAAAAAAGCGGGCGATCCCTTTGAGGTAAAAAATGATGTGGTTGCCATCACTGCCTCTACAATTACCAGTAACGCTATTGCCACCGCGGTCAAGGCGGCGGGTATCGGCGTCAGCGCGTGGCTTGAAGGAGGGGCAAAATGAACTACGGTTCGTCCATAAAGCGGACTTTCACTATTTTTGCCAATGGTCTCATTCGGGAGAATCCCCTGCTGATCCTGATGATCGGCCTCTGTTCCAGCCTGGCGGTGACTACCTCCGTAGCCAACGGAATCGGCATGGGGCTTTCCATGACTTTTGTGATCCTCATGTCGGAACTGGTAATCAGCGTTTTCAGAAAGCTGATCCCCGAATCGATACGTATTCCCATTTTCATAATCATTATCGCCGCCTTTACCACGGTGATCGATTATGTGCTAAAAGCATGGTTTCCGGATCTGTCAAAAGCGATGGGCGTCTTTATCCCCCTGATCGTAGTGAACTGTATCATCATGGGCCGGGTGGAGGGTTTCGCCTCCAAACAGCCGGCCGCTGATGTGATCCCCGATGCCTTGGGCATGGGCTTAGGGTACACCTGGGTACTCACCGGTATCGCTCTGGTGCGGGAACTTCTGGGCAGCGGTACGATCCTGGGTTTCCAGATCCTGCCTTCAAGCTATCAGCCGATCATCTTCTTTGTGCTGCCCCCCGGCGGTTTCTTTGTGTTCGCCCTGTTTATCGCCCTCAATCTGTTTATCAAATCCCGGCTCAAAGAACCCGCCTCCGGCTGTGCGGCTTGCGTCAACAGTGAAGCCTGCGGAGGACAGTCATGAATCTCTTCAAAATATTCCTGTCGGCCTTTCTTATTGACAACGTGGTGCTGATGCGCTTCCTCGCGCTCTGTCCCTTTATCGGGATGAGTACCGACGAAGACAAATCCATCGGCATGGGCCTGGCGGTTACCTTTGTAACGGTGCTCGCCACCGGTGTTACCTGGCCGATTTATAAATTCATTCTGGAGCCCCTGGGACTGGTGTTCCTTCAGATTTTGGTTTTCATCCTGGTCATCGCCGCCCTGGTGCAATTGGTTGAATTTTATTTAAAGAAAGCGATCCCGGCGCTATACGGCGCGATGGGCATCTATCTTGCCCTCATTACAACGAATTGCGCGATTCTGGCGGTTACTTTTGATGTAATTTCCAACGGTTACAGTTTTATCGAGTCCCTGGTCTATGCCGTGGGTGTTGCCCTGGGCTTTCTCCTCTCTTTGCTGCTCCTCGCGGGTATCCGGGGCCGGCTTAAAACCAGTCCCATCCCGGCCTTCCTCAAGGGAACGCCGGTGCTCTTTGTGACCGCGGCGCTGCTTTCGATTGCCTTTATGGGCTTTAAGGGGTTAGTTCGATGAGCATAGTATTAATTACCGCCGCCTTTGCCCTGGTTCTCGCCTTTGTGCTGGGGACCGCTCTCGGTTTTTTCCGTGAATTTTTCGCCGTACCAGAGGATCCGCTGATAAGCCGGATCAGAGAGGCGCTCCCCGGAGCCAACTGCGGCGCCTGCGGTTTCCCCGGCTGTGATAACTATGCCGCCGCCATTGCTGCGGGTAAGGCCGGCGTCACTTCCTGTTCCGTTGGCGGGCCCTCGGTGGCGGAGAAAATCGCCGCCATTACCGGCATTTCAGGCGGCGCGGTGCTGCAAACCGTAGCGGTACTGGCCTGCCAGGGTTCGTCAATACACGCTCCCCCCAGGGGAAAATACACAGGCCTCCAGACCTGCTGGGGGGCAAAGCTTTCCACCGGAAGTACAAAGCTCTGCTCCTGGGGTTGTCTCGGTTTCGGCGACTGCGTCAAGGTGTGCAAGTTCGGCGCTCTTGCCCTGAACAGCGAAAAAGGCCTGCCCGTGGTGGAATACTCCAAATGTACCGGCTGCCGGCTCTGCGTCAACGAGTGTCCCCAGGGCCTGCTCAAGAGCATCCCCGGTGATCAAAAGGGCGCCATGACGCTCTGCTCCAATCTGAATCCCATCAGGCAGATGGTAGCCAAAACCTGTAAGATCGCCTGCATCAAATGCGGTCTCTGCGTAAAGAACTGCCCCCAGCAGTGCATCAGCCTGGACAGCTATATCCCGGTAGTGGATCTGACCAGGTGTATATCCTGCGGGACCTGCGTGGAAAAATGCCCCACCAGGGTATTCAAGATTATTGAGCGGGACATTTTTAAAACCGCTGAGGTTTTTTCAGCATAAGGAACTGTTGTAAATTGAGAAAAATGAAGCAGATTGTATATTTGGCTACTGATCGCTGTAATATGCGTTGCAAGTTTTGCAAAATACCCAAGACGGACATGAAAAAACACATGGAAATTGCCAGCTTGGAACTGCTTAGACATTTTGACGAATCCCCTTTTTTGAAAACTTTGTCAAACATAGCAATAGCGGGCGGCGAACCGTTTTTAAAAGATGACATACAAACATTTATTTCGGGTATGGAAGAACGGGGAATCCGTTGTAATATAACATCGAACGGATATTTTACCGGCAGGATTCAACATATTGTCAATTATCTCAAATCAGTCGAAAGCGTTGGCATGGCAATTTCAATAGATGGTTTTGAACGAACGCATGACCATATCAGGAATACACGCGGAGCCTTTAAAAACGCCGTGAATACCGTTAAATTTTTAAAACAAAGCGGCGTTAGTGTACAGGTAAACACCGTGCTTGACAAAGAAAATATCGATGAGATGGACGATTTTAAGGACTTCATTAGTAGTTTGGACGTTCGTCACTCTTTAATTCCGAAGCTTAGCTGTCAGGATGTTCCTTATGACTATGATGAAGACGAAGCTCGCAAGGTGTTGCCGCATATGCAGATCATAAGGGATATAAAATATGTGATATCGAGGGGTAATTTTACCATTCAAAATTGCCATGCGGGTATAGAATCATGTTGCCTTGACGCAGATGGAAATATATACGCATGTCTTACAGGCGCGAAATATTTAAAGAATACTGAAGACTACTATTTGGGAAATCTCCACGCATCCTCTTTTGACGCCATTATGGGGGGGGGTACTACCCAGCGTTGCCAAATGCGCCGGTTGTTACATGCCCTGTGAACTCGATAGAGAAGTTGTGTTTGAAGGATTGGATGCCGCGCTTAATTCCGTCGAAGAGAAAGAATTCAGGCGCCGTATTACAGCCGATTTCGGTAAGGAGAGGGCATGGGGTGAAAAGTATTTCTATGGTTTTCATGTCTTGGAAGGCGCGGCTGAAAACGCTTTCCGCTGGATGAGTGATAAAGACGCTTATGTTTATTTGAAATCGGGAGAAATGCCGGTGTTTTTAGAATTTGCATATATGTATGCCTTAGAAGACAAGCCTCCTGTTCAAATAAAGCTCAACGGAGTTTTGCTGAAAACCATTTACGCAGGATGCGGCAAGTTGTATGAAAAGATAGCCATTCCTCACGATATGGAAAAGAGAACAGTTTGGGAAGTTCATTTTGCGATGGAAAGTTTGTGGAGTCCTAAAACTATGATAAACAGTGAAGACCCGCGGAATTTGGGTATAGCGGTCTTTCAGGATATTGCCGTAACATAACGAAGGAGATGCCACATTGAAACAGAATCTAAAGCGGCAATTGAATCATTTAACGGATATTTTAGTTGCAAAACAATCAGATAGGCTGCCGTTTGAGTTTGATTTTACAGCTTACGCATATAAAGGCGACCCGCTCAGACGCCTGTTTTCGGACTGGAAGCCTTACTATAACCTTAAGTATCTTATTTGCAAAGCTATACAGCCGAAAACGATTCTAGAAATCGGCGTACGCTATGGATATTCGGCGATAACATTCCTTAGCGCCTGTCCGGGGGCTCAATACGTCGGTATTGATAATAACTCCGCTTCTTTCGGTGGAGAGGCAGGCGCGGTTGAATTTGTCAGGAATTTGCTGTGCGAATATGATTATGAGCTGATTGTTGCCGATTCTCAAAAAATGAGCCGGTTTCCCGGCGAATTCTATGATTTGATACATGTTGACGGACAGCAGGACGGTGACGGTACAATTCACGATATGGAAACCGCCGTTAAACAGTGTAATTGGATATGGGTTGACAGGTGTTTTTGGACAAAGGAAAATTTGCTTTCCTCAGCATACTTTCTGGATAAGTATAAAAACTTTATAGACTTTTCAATAGCCATCCCCGGATATGCCGGTGAAATGCTGATCCATGTCAATGATTCCAGGCGTATTGGAGCCGTACATTCAGGTGGATATGCGGATTTGGCTCATGAATACAGTGATTTTTATTATCTGAACGACTGTGGCGGCTATGATTATTTTAAAAGATACAAGGGTGAACAATTAGACGGCAGGCTGCTTTGGGTGTTTGATTTAGCTGATATAAAACCCGGTGAACGTGTTTTAGACATCGGCTGTGGACGTGGGGAACTCGCGTATTTTGCCTGTAAACATTCGCCGGCCCGAGAGGTTATCGGTGTTGATTACTCTCCGGATTCTATCAGAATAGCAAATGAAACTTTCCAACAAAAGCCGGAACCAAGATTAAGCTATAAACAATGGGGTATATTGGTTTTGGGGGGGGGGGGGGGGGGGGGGGGGGGGGGGGGGGGGGGGGGGGTGGGGG
>JAISBR010000219.1 GCA_031266095.1 Treponema sp.
GTAGCCCGAACCTTCCGGAACGGACAGGGTATGGGGGCCGTTCCCGGTAAAGACGCTGGAGGCCAGCGTCGCGCCGCCTTTGCTGACGGTTATCGTAACCGTGGAAAACGAGGGAAGGCCGGGAGCCGCCTGGCTTATTGCCTTGTTCCCGCTTCCCAGGGATATGGTCAGGTTCCCTTCGCTATTTCCGGCGCTGTCCATAGACATATCGCAAGAACCCGCCAAAAACACCAGTACAACGGCCAGGCCGTTCAATAACTTCCGCGTAAACCGCATCACCATCCTCCTGTAACAAGCCAACCTGAACCGCCGCCGCCGGAACCACCGCCCCCGCTGCCGCCTCCCGAACCGCCGCCTCCACCCCCGCCGGTACCGTCCCTGACGGTAATGGGGCCGTCTCCGTTAAGCCTGCCCCCGGCTTCGGAACCGGGCGGCAGGGGCGGCGTATAGGTAAGGATTATTCCTTCGCGGGGGGGCGTTACGACATAGATTTTTTCGTTCAGCGTACTCCCTTCCCCGGCCCGTACCAGGACGCGGGAACCGATCATACTGGTGTATTCGACCTCGCCGTTAAATACAACCAGATTAATGGTATCGAATTCAAAGGCGGTGCCCCGGACCGAAGCGACCAGCATGGGGCTCTGTACGGTAAAACCGATTGTTCCCCCGCGGGGACGCGTTACTTCCGCCCGGACCCTGCCGGTGTGCAGGTAAATCTCCGCCTGCTCCTCCCCCTGCCGCACGGTAATTTCTTCCAGGGTCAGCATGGTTACGGGGCGGACCATGATAGTTGCCCCTCCCCATACTACTACCGCGCTGCTCTTTACCCAGGTGGAGATTCGGGTCTGCTCTTCTATAACCATACCGGCGGAGGCGGGAACCCAGGCCGGGCTGCCCGGCGCCTGTATTTCCACCTTGCCGCTCACTCTCTGTATCACCGCCTCAGGCGTCTGGGCGTGTACTACCGGGATACACAGCGAAGCCAATAAGGCGATTAAAACCGGAATATGTTTCATGCGTCCCCCTTAAAATGACAGCAAAAGGGCTGCCGTGGTTTTCCACTCGACCGGCGCGTTGGAGCTGAGGGCATTCCCCATACCGGGGAAAAACGCCCCGGCGCCCGCGGTGAGCGATATATCCAGCACCGGAACCCAGGTAAGCGCGGTGTACAGTTCCGCCCCCAGGGCCTGCGCGCCGCCGCTTTGCAAATAGGGGTGTGTATAGGTTTTGGTGTCGTTCCGCAGAAAGTACCGCCCGTCAAGCGTCAGGGAAAGGCCGTCGACCGGCTGTATCAAATAGGCCCCGTTAATAACGACGAGGCCCGCGAGCCCCGTGTTCAGCACGTTCCCCTGGCCGACAGCCGTTATCTGCCGGAAAGGCCCGATCGCCGTACTCAGCTGTCCGGAACCCCAGTGGAAACCCAGGGTTACCCTGTCCCGCGCGGAAGAGGGCGGCGCCCATGACGCGAGGGCCAGTAACGCGAAATTAATCTCCGTACCGGAGGAGCCCGCGGAGCCCTGCGTTTCGGCGAGGCCCGCTATTCCCCCCAGGCTGAGATCAAACACCGGGTCCGGCGAAAGTATGAGCCGCAGGGAAAGGTGCTGGGTATGGATTTTTTCGGCCCTGCCGTTCAAGTCAAACTGGACCAGGCCCTGGACAAACAGGCTGTGGGAGCCACCCCCCAGGCTGGGGACTTCCCAGCCCGCCGCGGCAAGGAACCGGCGGGACGCGAAATAGGTATCGCCAAAAGCGTTATAGTCCAGTTTCTGTATATACGCCGCGGCGTCACCGGCTGTCATAAAAATATCCGCCGTATCTTTGTACAAGAGCCCCGTATACAAGGCTCCCAGGCTCAGGCGTGTACTCCCCACTTCATAGCTGGCCGCCAGCCCGTCAAATAAACCCGCCGCCAGAATCCTGTTGGCGTCATTGAACCGGATACGTCCGCCCTCCACCGCGACAGACGGAAGAGGCCGCCATGAAACCATAAACCGGGTTACTTCCGGCACCGCATAGAAGGTCTCGTTTTCATACTTTATGGCAAAACTGCCCGAAAGATAGATATCCGTATGTTCGTTCAACGAAGCGGAAACCCAGGGGGCAAGCCCTCCCGCGTAGCTGGTGTACGTACCCTGAGCATCCCCTCCCAAATCGATATTTTGGTGAAAGGTGAAGCCGAAGTCCGCCCCGAAGACCGCACAGGCAGGACCGAAAACCAGCAGTCCCAGGGAAATCAGTAACCGTACCCTGAAGGCGGACCGAAGGTCCGGCGGGGTATTCCATCCCGCAGCGCGCGTAAGCCGTTTCATTCAGTCTCCCCCCGGTAGTCCAGCACCCGGCCGATAATCCGTAACAGCCGGCTCCCCGAAACCGTAAGGGCCGGATCGTTCCTTCCCTGTATCAGCCGGCGGTATACCAGCTCCCGGTACGCGTAGCGCGGAGAGGGGTGCACGGCGTACATAAGGCCGCTTTTCATATCGAAGGCCCGCATAATCAAAAAGGATAATTCCCCCAGCCGGATGGGCCTGTCCATCCCGGCATTTCGCGGCAGGCAGTTCCGGGCCTCCGCCGCCGCAAAGGCCGTGTCAAGGGTGCTTTCCCCGTCTATGAGATCCGCCGCGGCTAGTACCACAAGAGCCGCCATTGCGCAGGTAACCTGGGGGGTATCCAGCAGCAGTTCTATTCGTTCCGAGCTCTGGGCATGGAGCGCCCCCCCGCCGGAGAGCACTGCGAGGAAAAGGAAAAAGGCTGGGTAATGCATTCGCGGTCCGGTCACCGGTTCCTCCTTTCTGGTTCTGAGCTTAATTGTACACCCTGCGTACCGCGAAGTCACCCTCAAATTTGAGGGGTATTGCAAAAAACAGGGGAAAGAGAGGAGTTTTTGGAGAATATTTCTCTGAATCAAGCAATTCTAGGAGCCTGCTGCGCTTGGAGGTTTTATGCATGAAGTACAACAAACTTCTAGCAAAATTCTAGCGAAAACCTAACAAAGAACCGGTAAAGATATTGGCTATATGACCGAGGCTTTCCCAAAACCGCGATTTTGAGACAGGCCCGACAATTAGAAACAGAAGGAGATCTGCATGAGAATCGCTTATTTTACCGATACCTTTGTGCCGGAACTCAACGGGGTAACGAATACGCTTTCCAGGCTGCGGGAGTACCTGGAAAAAAAGGATGTCCACTACGCGTTTTTTGTCCCGGACTATAACCGGAAGGACCTTGCGGGGGAAGGCGGGAAAGGCGCCTTTTTTGAAAATAAGCGTGTTCACCGCTTTAAGGGCTTGAAAACGGCGCTCTCTCCGGAAAGCCGCCTGGCATTTCCTTCAGCCAGGGAAATATTTGATCGCTGCGACGCCTTCAAGCCGGATTTAGTGCACGTGGTTACCGAGTTGGGAATCGGATACAAGGGCCTGAAATACGCCCATGCGCGGGGCCTGCCCCTGGTGATGAGTTATCATACGGATTACTGCAAATATCTCCGGTATTTTCATCTGGATTTTCTTGAGCCGCTCATCGAAAAATATCTGACGTGGTTTTACCGTTTTGCCCATAAGATCCTGGCTCCCTCCAAACATACCCTGGAAGAACTGTTCCGCAGACAATACCGGAATTTGGGAATCTGGTCCCGGGGCATCGACGGCGGCAAATTTAGTCCCAAATACCGGAACCGGAATCTGCGGAAGCTCCTGGGCATCGATGATAAATTCGTGTTCCTCTATGTAGGGCGGCTGTCTCCCGAAAAAGGGCTGGACATGCTGCTCTATGCTCTTACCGAAATTGAAAGTCGTTTCCCCGGGAAAGCGGCTTTTGTGTTTACCGGAGGCGGCCCCTATGAGGAGCTTATCAGGAAAACCAACAATCCTCATGTGATCCTTACCGGTTTTAAGACCGGCCGGGAATTATCCGAAATATACGCCTCCTGTGATTGTTTTGCCTTCCCTTCGGGGACGGAAACCTTCGGCAACGCCCCGCTGGAAGCGATGGCCAGCGGCCTGCCCGTGGCGGGTATTGCCGGCGGCGGGGTGATGGAATTCCTCTCCCACGGACAGAACGCCCTGCTCTGCGCCGCCGGGGATCAGGCGGTTTTTACGGAACACCTCATCAGTATCATGCGCGGCAAAACGTTGCGCCGGCGCCTCGCGAAAAACGGACGGAAAGAGGCCCTTACCCGGACATGGGATGCCATTTTTGAGGAACTCCTGGGGGTTTACGGGACTCTTATTCAAGACAGCCGAAAAGGCTTGGGAAATGTGTTTCGTGACGCTTCATAATCTTAGCAGGCTGAGCCTGTCCCAAAACCGCGGTCTTGCAGCAGGCTCAGCTCTTTATTCTTTACGCTTACGCCATATAGGTCGAGGCGCTCGTTGTTCCGCCGTGCCCGGTCCAGTTGGTGTGGAAGAACTCACCGCGCTGCCGGTCCACCCGCTCGTAGGTATGGGCGCCGAAGTAGTCGCGCTGGGCCTGGAGCAGATTCGCGGGAAGGCGCTCGCTGCGGTAGCCGTCAAAGTAGGCAAGGGCGCTGGCAAAAGCCGGTGTGGGGATGCCGTTTTGTATTGCCGCGGTTGCCACCCGCCGCCAGGAAGCCTGGGCGTCCTCGATAACACCGGTGAAGAAGGGATCCAGGAGCAGGTTTTCCAGATCAGGCTTTTTATCAAACGCTTCCTTGATTTTGCCGAGAAAGGCCGAGCGGATAATACAGCCGCCGCGCCACATCAGGGCGATGCCGCCGTAGTTAAGATTCCACTTGTACTCCCTGGCCGCTTCCCGCATCAGCAGGTAACCCTGGGCATAAGATACGACCTTGGCGGCGTACAGGGCCTTTCCCAGGTCTTTGATAAACGCCGCCTTATCCGCCGGCGGCGTGGATTTGGGGCCTGAGAAAATCCTGGAGGCCCGGATACGCTCGTTTTTTGCCGCGGACAGGCAGCGTCCAAAAACCGCCTCGCCGATGAGGGTAAGGGGCACGCCGAACTCCAGCGCCGCGATGCCGGTCCACTTGCCGGTGCCTTTTTGACCGGCGGTATCGAGTATCTTCTCCGCCAGCGGCCGGCCGTCCTCATCCTTATAACGGAGTATGTCTCCGGTTATTTCGATAAGGTAGCTGTTCAGGGAACCGCTGTTCCATTCATCAAACACGCCGCCCATTTCCTCACAGGAAAGCCCCAGCACATTCTTCATTAAATCGTAGGTTTCGCAGATAAGCTGCATGTCGCCGTACTCAATGCCGTTATGCACCATTTTGACAAAGTGGCCGGCGCCGTTCTCGCCCACCCAATCACAGCAGGGCGCGTCGTCTTCCACCCTGGCGGAAATGGCCTGCAAAACAGGTTTCACCAGGGGCCAGGCCGCAACGGAACCGCCGGGCATAATCGAAGGCCCGATCAACGCGCCCTCCTCACCGCCTGAAACGCCGGCGCCGATATACAAAAGGCCCTTTGATTCCACATAGGCGGTCCGGCGGATCGTATCCTGATAGTTGGAATTCCCGCCGTCAATGATGACGTCCCCTTTTTCAAAAACTCCCAAGAGCTGCTCAATGGTATCATCAACCGCCTCTCCGGCTTTCACCATAATCATCACCTTACGGGGCCTCTTCAAGGCGGCGGCCAGCTCCGCTATACTGTGACAGGCAATGATTTTTTTGTCCCGGCCCCGGTCCCGCATAAAACTGTCCACCCGGGACCTTGTCCGGTTGTACACCGCCACCGAGAATCCCTTACTCTCCATGTTGAGCACCAGGTTTTCACCCATTACCGCAAGGCCGATAAGGCCGACATCCGCGTTTCCCATTATCCTCTCCTTTTTACCCGTTATGCAAAAAATCGTTCAATTCTTCCCGGCTGACCCCTGCGCCGCCCTTGGCGTCGAGTTTTTTTCCGTTCATCCTGAAAGCCGGGACAAACCAGACCCCGCTTTTTTCATAGGCCAGGTCGTTGTTTTCGTCTACCTGTTTGGCGTATTTCCCGGATTCCAGAATGGCGCGGAACATACCGGTGTCCATGAGGCCGTCAAGAATGTCCTGGAGCACCTCGGGTTTTTCCACATTTTGCCGCTCAACAGCAATAGCCTGAAACATAGCGGCGTGGAATTGGGGCATATCCGCTCCCAGTTCCCGGGCGATGTAATAGCTCTGACAGGCCAGGTGAGTATGGGGCCGGTGATCCTCCGGCAGGGGATGAGACTCGACGGGCCGCCACTCAATCTCGATCTCAGGATGAGCGCCGGCAAGTTCCCGCAGATACTCATAACCCCGCTTACAATAGGGACATTCGTAATCGTAAAAGAATTGCATGGTCATTATATGTCCTCCCTTCCCTTCTAAAATAAATGAATTTCCCTTACGGATCAATACATCGCGTATAGCCGGGACCACCGGGCCCCGCGTTTACTTTCATATTCTGGAAAACCACCGGTTTTGGGAAAACCGGCGGTACTCCCCGACGGTTATATATACTTGCCACAGCGGAAGTTTCCTCCGGTAATCAAGATAGACCGGGAGGCGGAAGCGAAGATCATCGCTTTGACCCGCAGCGAACCCCCGGAGGGCCGGAGCCGCTGGCCCCTGCGGCTGTTGCCGGCAAAGTGGTGGAGCTGGGAATTCTGGACAGTATCTCCGACAACGGGATCCGGAACCTGTTACACAAAACGAAATTACCCCACGGCTACCAAAAGGATAGGGTATCCCCGCCGCATCCGACGGGTTCGCCGGGCGGATGGAAGACGTATCAGCGGCGTATAAACGTCCGGTAGTATGCCTTAATGAGACCACCGGCAGCTCATCGGGGAAACCAGGGAAGCCCTTCCCGCCCGCCCGGGACAACTCCAGCTTAGAACCAGGCACGATTCCCGCCTCGAATAAGCGCTTTCGACACTACCTCGAATGAGCTCCCTATTCCGTACCCGGAATAGGGGCCCCCTGATATGATGTGCCTTTTGTCAATAGCTTTCGAACTAGGCACTGTTAGCAAAGGGGAATTTTAAGCCCCTTCGGGCTTAATTTCCCGCCTTTCCGGGCATAAAACTTGGGATATGGGGAATTTATTTTCCCGTAAACACAAAGATTTCAAAG
>JAISBR010000054.1 GCA_031266095.1 Treponema sp.
GCCCTCAAGATGAAAGAAGTTCTGGACGCCTTCAAACAGCGTATCCGGGACGACATTTACACCTTCGTGGAACTTTCCGCCAACCAGTACGGCAAAACCTGGGGAGGGAAGAAGGGGAACATCACCCTTTCCACCTATGACGGCGCCTACCGGCTGGTGGTGGCCATGAACGACCAGATTATTTTTGACGAGCGGCTGCAGATTGCCCGGAAGATTATCGCCGGCTGTCTTGACAGGTGGAGCAGCGGGGCCCGGCCGGAGATCCGGATGCTGGTGAACGATGCGTTCCAGGTGGACAAGGCCGGGAAGATCAACGCGGCCCGGGTGCTGGGGCTGCGGCGTCTGGACATTCAGGACAGCGACTGGCAGAAGGCGATGAAGGCCATTACGGAGAGCATCCAGGTTTCCGGGAGTAAGCAGTACCTCCGGTTTTATGAGTGGAACGAGCAGGGGGAATACATACAGATTCCCCTGGACGTGGCGGCGCTGTAGGCCGTTTTTTGGGGAGGAAAGCGATGAGGGGATTTTGGTACCGCCGGGCGGTGGACGTAAAGGAACTGGGTGAGCGGCTTCACTGGAACTGGCTTACCCGGCTGGGCCTCAAGTTGAGGGGATGGGCGGTGGAGCATGGAAAAGTTAAATGAAAGGCTGCACCTTTCCAGCCAGGAGCGGATCATGGTTATCGTAAATTTTCTGTATGAGAACCATGTATCGGGTCTTGCGAACAAAGAACTTATGGCTCTGGTCAAAACAAGCGGGGCGAACATCTGCCGGGATATAGCGCTGCTTGAACGTTATGGCTGGGTTGTTCGCGGTATTGGGGGAAGGTGGCGCCTGTCGTCGACCTTTGGGGGAATAGCCGGACGCATTATGCGTTCGTACCAGGAGGCAAAACTGCGCTTGACGGAAGAAGAAGCGAAGTACGCCTCCGCGATGCAATAGGGGGAATAACGTGACGAACGAAAAACCGCACGGTAACGATGTGTCTATCGAACTAATAGCAAGCATAGCTATTTTTGAAGACGCGACTATTGAACTCGGCAAACGCCTCTGGCTTATAAAAGCTCATGAAACAGAAGGCGTCTTTGAAGAAATCCTTGTAAAACATGGCATAACAAAGGAATTTGCCGAATTTTGCATGGAAGCAGCGAAGGAGGCTGCTAATGGCTAGAAAGGAAAATGTCATCGCGCCCGAGGCGCAGGCAATGGATTTAGTTGCACAGAAAAGCAACGAAAATCTGGCTATCGCAAAAAAGCTGCTCGATGCCAACACGGTACTCGGGGAAGAATATTCGACCCTAAGCTATATCCATGCTACGCGAAACGCGTTTGAACTGCATGAGAAATCCGGCCTTGTCGGCGGCGCCCTGCTCATTGCGATAAGAGAACATGAAGATCACGGAAGTTTTTTGAAAGCCCTTGAGCAAATAGGGATAAGCAAAAGCAAGGCATATCGCTATATGCACATTGCCGAGCGGTACAGCAAATTTCCCAATTTGGGAAATTTGAACAACTCAAAACTCGAACTCCTTGATGAATTCTCTGATTCGGAACTTGAGAAGTTGAATGATGGGGAAGAAGTCGGGGGAATGACCCTTGATAGGTGGGAATGTCTACCTGCCACGAAGGTCCGTGAGGAATGCCGGGAGTTTGAAGCAAAGGTTAAGAAACTGGAAGAAGCCCGCAAGCATGAGAGCGATATACGGGAAAATGTTATTGCCCAGAAAGAGGCGAAGATCAACGAACTTGACCAGCAGCTTCGTTACCAGCAGCCGCCTACGAAGGAGCAGCTTGCGCGGGCAGCCGTCCAGAGGTTTCGGGACCCCATCATCGACAACATCCTGGAAGCCACCAAATGTATGAGCCTGGCAGCCGCGGCCATTGATGAAGCCCAAAAGGTGCCGGACGTTCCTTACGAGGCTCTGGAGGAACTGCTTAACCCCTGGAAGGAAAGCTTTGACACCTTCTGCGACGCCTCCGCCGACCTGACCGATGCGTTCAACAATATCCACGTGGATAAAGGCAGGGGGTAGTCCGTGGCGTCAACGTCCCACAACGAAACGCTGTTCGGCCCCTATGCCCGGCGCATGCAGGACGCCGCAACGGCGGAAGAACGCAACGCAATCGTACAGGAAATGTGCCGGATGTTCGCCATAAGCAAGAATAAGGCATACACGATGCTTCACCAGTGCGGCTGGGAATCCGGCCGGAAGCCGCGGCGGGATGCCGGGAAGAGTTCCGTTGACGAGGCGACGCTTACCAAGCTGGCCGCCATCATCTGGGACAGTGCGCGTAAGAACGGGAAGGTGGAACTTTCGGTAAGCGACGCCCGCGCCATTTTACAGGCTAACGGCATCGATATTCCGGTGGGGGACAGCCAACTGCGGGAACTGCTGCGGCGTAACAAGTTAAACGCCCGGTACGCCAAACAGGCAACACCCTACCAGCGTATGCGCAGCGAATACCCCAACCAGGTGCACATGGCGGACCCCTCGCTGTGCCTCTTGTACTACACTCCGAACGGGGAACAGCACGTCCTCCACGATGACGAAGTGTATAAAAACAAACCGTTTCTGGAGGGCAAAGAACACTTAAAGTGCTGGCGCTACGTACTCACCGATCATTTTTCCGCGACCGTCTGCGTGCGCTATTACGCGGCGAAAGGCGAGAAGGCGGAGAATATGTATGACTTCCTGCTGTACGCCTGGAGGAAGAAACCAAACCCCGTCTACGGGTTTCACGGGCTGCCTGAAATTCTGGTGTGGGACTGCGGTTCGGCCAACAAGGCGAAAGCGGTTACCCGGGCCCTTGCTGCGTTCCGTGTAAAGACGATGCCCCACCTGCCGGGGAACCCGCGGGGCAAGGGGCAGGTTGAAAAATCGAACGACCTGGTGGAGCACAAGTTTGAAAGCCGTCTGCGCATCGAACCGGTGAACAGCGTTGACGAACTGAACGAGGCCGTGGAGCGGTGGTGCGCCGCCTTTAATGCGGACAGCATTGAAAACACCGATTCACGGCTGAGGCGGGGGCGCCGGGCGGTGGGTGTCCGGTACAACCTGTGGAACAGTGTTCCCCAGGACAAGCTGCGGGAACTTCCCGACCCTGAAATCTGCCGGCAGGTATTTACCACCGGGATACAGGGCCGGAAAGCGGCGGGGGACCTGACCGTCTCCCTGCTGCACCCCAAGACCCGGCGGGTAGAAGTGTACAGCCTTGCCGGCCTACCGGGGATCATCATCGGGCAGACGGTAAACGTGCAGCCGGTCCTCGTCGATCCCGAGCCGCTGGTCATCGTCAGTTATGAGGAAACGAAGGGAAAGCTTGTCAGCACGGAGCTGCAGCCGATTGAATGGGACCGGGCCGGGTTTGACGTAGATGCGCCGGTATTCGGCAAAGCGTACCAACGCCTGCCGGATACCCCGATTGAAACCAACCGCAAGGAACTGGCCCGTGTTGCTTCGGAATTACAAGGAACCCTTAAGGCCCACAGTTTTATTAACCCGGTGAATCCTTTTGCGCACCAGCGCACCGGGGAACAGATCACCGTGGCCCAGCCCGATCAGGTCCAGATACACGACATCCTTGTCAGCCACTTCGAGGCCGCCAAACAGGTTAAGGCCCGGAACGGCTGGGTAGCGGAAAGTTTCATCGGCCGGATGAAGGCGGCGTACCCCGAAGGGGTGCCCTCATCCCTGGTTGATGATATCGCCCATGACGAAGCCGGCGGGGACGCCGCGCTGTCCATGTAAGGAACAATTATGCTTAACCTTACCACCCGGAAAGTTTTCGGGATTTTCAAAGACCCTTTTACCGATGACGTTATCACCGCCGGTGACGTTTATCTGAATGACGGTTCCCGGTTTGCCGCGGAATATCTGTTTCAGACTGCCAAAGCGGGGGGGATGCTGGCCCTTATTGGGGAGAGCGGGAGCGGTAAAACCACTATCCGCCGCTACGCCATTGACCGCATGGCGGCGGAGGACCAGAAGGTACGGGTTATTACCCCCCGGTGTGTAGACAAGACCCGGCTGACCACCAGTACCATCTGCGACGCCGTTATCAATGACTGCTCCACCGAATCCCCCCGGCGCAGCCTGGAGGGGAAGGCTCGGCAGGTGGAGCGGATCCTGACCAACTCCAGCCGTTCCGGGTTCAGCCATGTCCTGATGATCGAAGAGGCCCACGATTTGAACATCTCCACACTTAAATACCTGAAACGTTTTTGGGAGATGGAGGATGGGTTCAAGAAGCTGCTTTCCATCGTGCTTATCGGCCAGATCGAACTGAAATCGAAACTGGACGAGTCGAAGAACTGGGAGGCCCGGGAAGTGATCCGGCGTATGGAGATACTGGAGCTTGCGCCCCTGGGGACCGGTGCGGATATTGCCGCGTACCTGGACATCAAGTTTGGGCGGCTGGGCCGGGACCGGAAGAAGATTATCGGGGACGCCGGGTGTGAGGCACTGGCGGCGAAACTGCGGCGGCAGACCCGGAACGGGGTGGTGTATTCGGTAGCCTATCCGCTTTTGATCAACAACTGGTGCCGCAGGGCAATGAATACGGCGGCGGAACTCGGCGCAACCCTGGTAGACGCCGAAGTGGTAAACGCACTGTAAAGAACAGGAGGGGAACGATGAAGATTGATTTGTCTGACGATTGTATGGAAAGGCTGGCGGCCTATAACGCGGAGCATGAGGGGCGGACATCGCTTTCGGTACTCATTGAGGATGTTCTGGATGCCTATATGGAGCTATGGCCGTTTGGTACCGCCGATGTGTGTGTCCATGCTGAGGAGTGCATGCATCACCGGGCTGTTGCCGAACGGGAGGGATAAAAAATGAAAGAACTTAAAATAACGTTACCGGAAGAGGTACTTGAAAAGTACCGTTATGAAGCGAAGGTATTTGGCATGACCCCTAATGCGGTAATACGGTTACGGCTTTGCGAACAGGTTTTAGGATTTGACCTTGATATGTCCCGAAAGAGTTACCTCATACAGTTCGACAAATGGCGGGAAATTGAAGCGTACATAAAAGTTAAGGGCTTTATCTCGATATCTGAATTTGCAACAAAGGCTGCAGAAAATCTGATGAAACGGAATGCCCTTACTGAGGCGCAAAAAGCTGAGGCCGACCGGTTACTCAAAAAATGAAAGAGACCCCCCTGCGTAAGCCTGCGCAGGGCCTCTACGGGGATTTTAGAATGGACCACGGACAAACAAAAAACACGGCGGACCGGCGTAAAAAACTCATTCAGCTTATCCATATCGGCAAGGCAAAGATGGCTCTTACGGACGATGCGTACCGGGCATTTCTTGAGGGTAGTACCGGAAAGCAATCCTGCACGGATATGAGCGTTCGGCAGCTTGAGGCGGTACTCCGGGGCATGCGCGGGAACGGTTTTGAACAGAAACCCTGCCGTGTAAAGAGTGAAGATCGGGGCATGGCGAATACCGCACAGCTTGAATACATCAGGGGGATGTGGCAACAGTGCGCCCGGAATAAAAATGATGAGGCGCTGCTGGCCTTCGTGAACCGCATTGCCCATGTCAAATCCCTGCGTTTTCTTACGGTACGGACCGCACAAAAAGTAATCCTGGCGCTCCGGGATATGTCGGCTAAGGCCGCGGTACAGGCCGGCTTTAACCCCGATACTTCGATTCCTGTGGAACCGACGGAGGCGCAGGGTGGGTAAATCCGGCGGCCGCAGGTCCCGCGACAGCGCCCTGGTGGAAGACCTTATCTTCTCCTGTTCCGGGAGGGAGGTATCGTCGGAGACCGCGCAGAAAGCGGTCCGGGCCCTGTGCCGGTATTTCGGCGGCCAGACGACCTATATCCCGGAGAAAAAGAAAGAGGGGGTTTCGGCGGAAAACCTGCGCCGGGTTATTGCCGATGCCGCAGGCGATTCTGCCGCGGAAAAGATCCTTGAAAAACTCATGACCCTCTACGGAGGCACGCAGGTCTATTTCCCCCTGGAACGGTGCGCGTTCAAAATGATTACCGCCCTTGAAATATACCGGCGGTGCGGGAATAACGGGCGCAACATGAAAGACCTTGCCCGGGAGTACAACATCAGCGGCGCACACGCGTATCATCTCTGGAAACTGGGGCAGCATGAAAAACTCAGGCCCTCCATGCCGTATCTGCCGTTCCTGGAATTGGAGGAATATACTAATCCTGATTAGTATAAAAAACGCGCGTTACTCCAATAGGCTGTCGGTATGGAACGTACCGGCAGCCTTTTTTTATCACTTAATTTTGAAGGCGGAGCATTACCATCTTCCGTAGAACTCATTCCTGCCGGGCCTGTGATCCAAGGCCGGGACGGACGCACCTGGAAAAACAGTAATCCTGAAAAGGTTGTTTCCAATTCGACGGCCCGGCTTTCCAAACTGGTCCTTGACGAAAACCACGCCACCGATTTAGCGGCTCCCCAAGGCGGCGCTTCCCCGGCGATGGGCTGGATGACCAATCTGCGTACCGGCCGGGACGGTTCACTGTGGGCCGATGTGGCATGGACCCGGCGCGGGGAGGA
>JAISBR010000209.1 GCA_031266095.1 Treponema sp.
CGTTTTTCAATTCTACGGCGCCCCCGAGCTTTTCAAACTTCGTGTCTTTGAAATCGGGCTCTTCGTCTTCATTCACATCGGTCTTGTACCTCATAACGTCGTTGATTCTTTCCATGGAAACGCGCATTTCCTGAAAACCCTGCCCCGATTCTATCAATCCATTTACCGGATTTAAGAACGAAGCCATGAAGCTTTGAAACGCGAGCAGCATACCTGCGGTAAACTGCCCAAGCATGATCAGCCATGCGCCAAGCGCAAGTATGACTATGCTGGAGACGGTTTGCAGAAACAGGGGCAACATTCCCGGAAACTGATTCGTCTTCGTAAAGTCGACTATCGATTTGTTTACCTTCGCGTGCAAACCCGCCCATTTTTCAAAGATGCCGTTTTCGGCGCCCGACGCCTTGATCGTCTCTATCATATCGACCGCGCTTACCGTAACCGAGTTCAGGTTGCCCATGTCGCGCATTTGCGCCCGCGTGATGTTGATGCGCTTTTGGGAGATAAATCGCGCAAGAACCAGGTTGACCGCCACCGTCACCAGCCCGATAACGGTAAGCGGAACGCTGTACCTCAGCATGACGACAAGGTAAAAAACCAACAGAAACAAATTGATAAGTACCGGCGCGAGTTGCGCGATCAGCGTTTCGGCTATCCCTTCGTTTGAGCTCTGCCGCAGAGCCAGGTCGCCCGCCATGCGCTGTGAGAAAAAGTTCATCGGCAGCCTGAGCACATGCCACATGAATTTGGAATTTGACACAATGGCGAGCTTGCCCTTTATCTTCAGCAGATAGACGCTGCTGACCGCGTTTATGATAAACTGGAACAGGATCAGGCAGGCAAAGGCGAGCAGGAAGCTTGGCAGCCAGTTGCCGTTTTCGCCCGGCAATATACTGTCGGTAAATATCCTCGTAAATACGGGAGCCAATATGCCCGCGAACGAAGCCAACAGATAGGTGGTCATCACGAACAAAATGAGTTTCAACGTTCCTTTAAGACTTTTCCGGGCAAATGCGACGACGCTTTCCGGCTTGCCCGACGGCTCAAAACCAGATCCGGGTTCGAAGCCCAGACAAATCCCGGTATAAGCTTTGTCCAGTTCCTGCTCGGTTATTTGCGCCGTCCCCCTCGCGGGATCGTTCAGTACGGCCTTGCCGCCCTTGAATCCGTCGAGCACGACAAAGTGGTTGAAGTTCCAATGCAGAATGCAGGGATACGTCGCCTTTTCCCTAAGCTCGCGAACGCTGTATTTGTATCCTTTGGCGGCCAGCCCGTAGGTCCTCGCGGCCTTTAGCACGTTGCTCCCGTCACGGGAAACGCCGCAGTCATACCGCACCTGTTCGAGCGAAATCCATTTCCTGTAGTACGCCAGTACCATCGCGAGACAGGCGGCGCCGCATTCGAGCGCTTCCATCTGCATGACTACGGGGACTTTGGCGCACTTCCCCCTTTTTACCGGTCGGGGAACGGTTTTTTTCGTATGCTCATCCGCTGGCGCTCCTCCGTCTGATCTAATTGAGCAGATAAGAAATCGGCTTGACTTCTTCGGTGATAATGGTCATGCTTGCGATCGTACCGGCTGTATAGGCCGGGCCGCCAGAAAGATCAATGGTCACGGCGTAGGAGTATTCGCCCGTCAAGAGCTTGTGTGTCACCCAGTCACTTTCGTATTTTGTTGCAATTTCCGCCACCGAATAGGGATTCTTGCTCACATCCGACACGATGCCGTCGTAAGCCGCGTTTCCGGCCGCGGCAACCCGGACCTGTACCTTGCAGCCCTGTATATCTTTGTCCAAGGTGTTCACATCGATAAAACAGACTGCCTGCCCGTTTTCTCCCATTATCCCGTTTACGGTGAGCGTTTGGGGCAATGTCCCCGTGAAACCCCAGACCAATACGGACGCGGACAGTACGAGGAGAGCAGTCAGCACGAGCCATATGCCCGGGTTTGACACCTTGATATATTGGTCAAGCCGGTCGGGGGATAAGGCCTGATCAATGCTTTCCTGCCGGAAAATGCTTTTTTTATCCATACACAAACGCCCCGGTATGACGTTATTTTATAACGCCCATTCATTGACCTATTCTCATATAATGGTTATGATGTCGGAAAAGCCCGTCATATCAAATATTTCCATAATGACATCGCTGGCATTCCCGATTGTCATAACCCCCTGTTCACTCATTTGCTTCTGCGCGTACAACAGCACCCGGAGCCCGGCCGAGGATAGGTATTCAAGCTCCTTGAGATCAAAATGAAGGTTTTTCACCTCCGCGAGCG
Source organism: Treponema sp. (assembly GCA_031266095.1). The sequence continues at coordinate 2,282 of JAISBR010000209.1, forward strand.
AAGACTGTAATTCCTTTTCAAGCTGCGGTGATGTGATCGTATCAAGCCTTTCGGCAAGGCCGACGGTAAGTTCGGCCCCGTTCAATTGTTTGTTTATGATCATTGCGTGTTCTCTCTCCTGCGTGACTGCGGTAACCGGCATCACCCATGATTTTCTTTTGATAGACAAATTATATTCCCTTTTAATTGCGTTTGTCAAGACGCATTGCGTCACGAGACGTTTCGGCTGGTCCCTTTCCTTTCCTCAGGGCTGCAAACTAAATTTGACCCGCAATTTGAAGAGCATTATTTTGAAGAGCATTATATGGTACCGCAAAGAAGAATGGACCGCGAGGTCGAATAAGTCGAAAAAGGAAAAAAAAGGGCCAATGATACCAAATTTCCATCAGAGAATGACTAAAATGGCTCAACTTCTTCGACTTTGGGAGTTTTGCGCAATGCGGCAATTCCTCTTCGACTGTGCGGTTACAAAATTCTGTGGATCAAGTTTAGCGTTACGAGGCGTTACGGGCTACCACAAAGGCCCTATTCCCCCGCCAGGGCCTCCACGGGATCAAGTTTGGCCGCCCGGATGGCGGGGTGGAGGCCGAAGAAGATTCCTACTACTGCGGAGAAGATGAAGGCGATGAGGCAGTTGCCCCAATGGATGGCAAAGGTCCAGTTGAAGGTAAGGATCACTAAAAAGCTGAGGATGAGGCCCAGGATGATGCCGATGATTCCCCCGAAAAGGGTGATGGCGGCGGATTCCGTCAAAAATTGCAGACGGATGGCGGCGGGGCTGGCTCCCAGGGCTTTGCGGATGCCGATTTCCCGTTTCCGTTCGGTAACGGTGACGATCATGATGTTCATGATGCCGATTCCTCCTACCAGAAGGGAGATACCGGCGATCCCCGAGAGGAGGAGGTTCATGGACCGGGTAATCTGGTTGTACTGTTCCAGAACGGACTGCATGGAAAACACATAGAGGGCCTGTTCGTTCCCGCCGGATTTCTCCAGGCCGAAACGTTCGATGCTTTTCTGAATCCGGGGGGCGTTGTTTTGATCCCGGGCCTGCACGAGGACGCTTCCAGCGTTGGTGTCGGCGGGGTTGATCTTCCGGGTATAAACCGATCGGGGTACCATGGCGGCTTGATCGGGGCTGTTAAAGGCCATGGTATCCGTCTTTTCAAGGACGCCGATCACTTCAAAACCCATCCAATAGCTGCCCACTAGGAGGGTTACGATTTTGCCCAGGGCCTGTCCGCCGGGAAAGAGGTAACGGGCCGACTCCGACCCGAGAATGATTTTATGGATGCCCTGGGCCTGTTCGGAAGAGGAAAAAAAGCGGCCGTAATTCAGGGTAAAGCTCTTCATGGCAAAATACTCCTGCTCCACCGCCATAAGGGAAAGGTCGAGATGCAGAGCCCCGTATTGCAGGGTACCGTTAAACTCATTGGTATACACGATATCTTTAATACCTTCCACGGAAGCGGCCAGTTCTTTGCGGAAGGCTTCGTTGAAGGAGATGCTCGAAGGGCCGCTCCTGCTCCAGCCGACCCTGACTTCGACCAGGTCGAGCCCGGTGGAGCCCAGGGAATTTTTGACATCGGCGACGGCGCTTTCACCGATGGTGGTTACCATAATCACCGATGCCACCGCAATGATGATCCCCAAAAGGGAGAGGATGGTCCGGGCCTTATTGGATTTAAAATTCCGCAGGGCGTTGATGAAATCTTCAAACACGCTGGTCCTCCGTGATTTTGCCGTCCCGAATGTGGATCTGCCGAGGGGTGGTATTCCCGATGTCGGTGTCGTGGGTAACGATGATGATGGTGGTCTCCTCTTCCCGGTTAATGTCGATAAAGAGGTCGAGCACCGACTGGCCGGTCTCGCTGTCCAGGGCGCCGGTGGGTTCGTCCGCCAGGATCAGGGCGGGCCGGGTAACCATTGCCCGGGCAATGGCGGTCCGCTGTTTTTGCCCGCCGGAAAGTTCATGGGGCCGGTGGAACAGGCGGTCTCCCAAGCCCACCCGGTCCAGGATCTCCCGGGAACGATCCCGCCGGTCCCGAAGGGTCAAACCTTGGTAACGCAGGGGGAGCATCACATTTTCCAGAACGTTCATGTGGGTAATGAGGTGGTACTGCTGAAACACAAAACCTACGGTCCGGTTCCTGAGTACCGCCAATTCGGTTTCCTTCATTTGGGAGGTATCGGCTCCGTCGATCCGGATTTCTCCGGCGCTGGGGTGGTCCAGGCAGCCGATAAGGTTCATACAGGTGGATTTTCCTGATCCGGAGGGCCCCATGATGGAGACAAATTCTCCCCGGTTTATGGCAAAGGAGACGCCGTCCAGGGCGCGGACCTCAAGCTCGCCCATGGTATAGGTTTTGTAAATCCCCTCTAGGGATACCAGAACCGCTTCGTCCATTAAAAAAACATACCCATTCCGCCTGCTCCCTGTTCCGGCATCTGCGCCTTGAGCCGATCCCCCGGCTCAAGGCCGGAAATGACCCGCACCATGTTCCTGCCGTAGGGGGTCACCTCTACCGGTACCCGCTCGGTCTGTTCCGGGTCGGAGCGGATAAACCGGTCCACATAGGTCCGGTCGCTTTCATAGGCTATGACGGCGCTTTCCACCGTAAGAACCCGCTCCTCGTCGCCGCCGATGATCTCCCCGGTAAAGGAATAGCCCGGCAGAATCTCCTCCGGGGGATTGTCGATACGGATCTCCGTATCCAGCACCGCAGCCCCCCGGCTGGTAATGCGGCCTACCGCGGGGTAGGAAAGCACCACCCCCTCCACCGTGAGGCCGGGATAGGCCAGGAAGGTAAGCCGCACCGGCTGGTGCGCCTTGAGCCGGGCGGCGTCGGTCTCCACTACCTCCACCGTAGCCTTGAGGTAACTCCGGTCGATAAGGTAGCCGAAAATGTCCTGGGCTTTGGCGTAATCCCCCCGGGCCATGTTGAGCTGCCCGATGATCCCGTCAAAGCGGGCCTCCAGGCGCCGGTCCCGAATATTCCTTAAAAAAACCTGCCGTTGTTCTTCCATAAGCGCAAGCCGGGCGGAAGTGCCGTTGATCCGTTCCTGGTTCATCTGAAAATCGTGGTTTGCCAGGTTGTACCGTTCTTGGGAGTCGTTAAGCTGAAAAAGGATCTGCCCGGCCTTGACCTGGTCCCCCTCTCTGACATAAACCGCCTCCACCACCCCGTCCCCGGCGACTTGGATGTTCTGCTGTTGGGCGGCCTTGATATTACCGGAGATTTCGATGACGTTCCGGTAGAGTTCCTCCCGGACAATATGGATCTGTTCCTGGGGCATAGCCCCCCGGGAACGGCGGGCAAAAAAAGTAACGCCTCCTCCCAGCAGGATCAGGGGAATGAGGATGCCCATAAGGACCGTTTTTTTGCTTTTCTTTTTCTTCATATCACCGGTTCTCCGGGGACACAAAAAGGGCCTTGAGTTCCAGGTTATAGAGCCGCCGGTCTATCCGGGCGGAAAGGACCCGGTTTACCGCCAAAAGATGTTCGGTTTGAGCGTTCAGGTAATCCGTTTCCCGGATGATCCCCTGATCAAACCAGCGTTTCTGTTCTTCCTGATTCACCCGGTACAGCTCTTCCTCTTCCCGGTAGGTTCCTTTCTGCCATTCAAGATCCCCCAAACGGCGTTCGTATTCAACAATAAGGTCCCGGTACTTCTTCTCCGCGTCGGTGATGGCTTCTCGTTCCTCTCGGGCGGCCAAATCCCTGAGCCGCCTGTCCAAGCCGGAAACTTTGGCCCCTCCGGGTTTCCACTGGAAACGAAAGGTAAGCGAAGGGGAGCCGGGTTTTTCCGGGGAAAGGGAAACCCCGGCGGAAGCCGAAAAACCGCCGCCGGAAAAACCCAAGCCCGCCCTGACGGAGGACTCCCCCGTCGAAGCGCCGCTTACGGAAACAGGGGCGCTTTGCCAAGCATACCCAGCGCTGCCGTCCAAGGTAAAGGGCCGGTCCTGGGATTTACGGCTCAGGGTGTTTATTTCATAGATCCAAAGGGCATTTTCCCATTCGGCATAAGCGGCGGGATCAAAGGAGCTTATGGGGATCAGGGGGTCGTCGGGGATATTGAGGGGCGTTTCCGCCTGTTCCATCCCGCAGTCATCGGCAAAGGCCCGGAGTGCGGCTGCCAAGGCCCGCTCCGCCTCCCGCACTTCCCGTTCCCGGGTCCGCAGCTTCAATTCGGCGGTCCGCCATATCACGCTGGCGGAACCATATCCCCCGGCCCGCTTGGTCTCCAGATCGTACCGGGCCAGGATCATCTCTCCCTGGGCCTGCAATTTTTTATTTTGATGCTCCAGGATCCGCTGAATCCGCTGGCAGAATTCCCTTTCCGCGGCAAGCCGCCGGTTTTCCAGGTTCCGTTGGGCCCTTGCCAGGGCCCGTTCCTTTTCCGCGAGACCCGCCTGGTAAGCCTCCTTCCAGCCCGAAATAATGTCGGTTTTAAGGCCCGCGACCGCCCCGTAACGGCCGGACCCCCCGTTTTCGCCGCCCTGGAAGGGGGCGCTCAAGGTCAAGGCGGTATTTCGCAGCCGGGGAAAGGAAAGCTCCACCCCCGGTTCCGCGGACAGGGAGGTTCCGGAGGGGCTAAAGGCCAATACCCCGTCCCCGGTGGTCAGGGTAAAGGCCATACCGGTTTCCCGGGCATACTTCTCCAATTCCAGAACCGCCCGTTCCTTCTCCATCTCCAGTTTTATCCGCTGGGAATCTCGGTTAAAAAAGCCTTCAAGAAGGGTACCATAATCGGACTCCCCCGGGTTTTCCGGCGGCTCCTGGGCCAAAATTTCAAAACAGACAAGGCCGACAAAAACCCAGCACAGGGCCTTTGCTTTAAAAGGGAAAAAAGAAACACTGTTTTTTTTCACAAAAGGCACTCGGTAATTTCTAACACAATTCTGAGAATACCTCAGAGGCGTTCTCAAGTCAAGGGTCTTTCTTGGCCGCTCATTGAGCAGCCTTGCGATTTTTGACACGTTCCGCCGCTCTGACTTTTCAAGCCGCGCTCAAGTGCCTCCGCGGCAGGCGGCGGCAGGCGACCGCTTCCATTCCCCTGAAGGGGGAATCCGCCGTTCTGACTTTTCAAGCCGCGCCCGCATGGCCACCTACGGTGGCCCCGCCTCCACGGCAGGTGGGCTGTGTTTTATGTCGGCTCCGAGGCTGGTTAGGCGGGAGACGAGGTTTTCGTAGCCGCGTTCGACTTGGTAGATGTTGCTGATGGTGCTTTCGCCTGAGGCACAGAGGGCGGCGATGACCATTGCCATGCCGGCGCGGACATCGGGACTGGTGAGTTCGGAGCCGCTGAGTTTTGTTGCGCCGGAGATGACGGCGCGGTGAGGGTCGCAGAGGACGATGCGGGCGCCCATGCGGATCAGCATGTCTACGAAGAAGAGGCGCGACTCGAACATTTTTTCGTGGATGAGGACGGTACCTTCGACCTGGGTCGCGACTACAGTGGCGGTGCTCATCAGGTCGGGCGGGAAGCCGGGCCACGGCGCGTCGTCGATTTTCGGGATCATGCCGCCCAAGTCTTCGTTTACGCGGAGGGGGGGACGGGTGTCTATATGGAGGGTTGTCCCTTCGTGTTCCCATACGATGCCGAGTTTGCGGAAGGCGGTGCGGGCGGGGCGCATGTCGGACGGCCGGGGACCTTCGATGGTGAGGCGGCCGTGTGTCGAGGCGGCCAGCCCGATGAAGGAGCCGGTCTCCATGAAGTCCGCCCCAATCGTATAATCGCAGCCGCCGAGCCGTTCGACGCCGTGGATCGTGAGTACGTTTGAGCCGATGCCTTCGATGCGTGCTCCCATCTGCACGAGCATTCTACAGAGGTCCTGCACGTGGGGTTCCGAGGCCGCGTTGAACAGGACTGTTTTGCCTTCGGCGAGACTTGCCGCCATCACGGCGTTTTCTGTCGCGGTAACCGACGTTTCGTCGAGAAAAATCTCCGTACCCCGCAGCCGTTTTGCGCAAAACCGAAAGACGCCGTTTATATCGACTTCCGCGCCCAGTTCGGTGAGGGCGAGAAAGTGCGTGTCGAGCCGCCGCCGTCCGATGACATCGCCGCCAGGCGGGGGCAACTCCGCCTCGCCTACCCGCGCAAGGATGGGCCCGGCAAACAGGATCGAAGCGCGGATTTTCGCAGCCGCGTCCCTTGGAATACCGCTTGTCTTCACATTGGGCATCGCGAGTTTCCACACCGATTTATCCGTGCCCGCCGGTTCAGCCGTTCCCCCCAGCGTACGAAACACGGCAAGCATCACCCGCACATCCTCAATATCGGGAATATTGCGCAGAACGCACACCCCCTCCGACATAATCGCCGCCGCGATACAGGGCAGCGCCGCGTTCTTGTTCCCGCCCACCCTGATCGTGCCGCTTATGGGCCGGCCGCCCCTGATAACATACTGCGCCACATTGGTCCTCTGTTTAATTGTCGGCACAACAGTGGCATAAGCGCACTGTTCGTCACCTGCCGCGGGAGAGACGAGGCGGATTTCCTTGATGTGGGTGCATCACCCGTATCAGATGTTGAGGGGTGACAAGCACACAGCCTCTGTAAATATTAACGCTTCGCACCCATTTCTTCTAACCCCCTCTCCCCAAAAAACCATCCTATCCATCCACTATTCATCCAAAAAAAATCACAAAAAACCATCTCCAAATAATCCATCAAAAGTTCACGCCTGTTTACTCCGGAATCGAATGGTATGGCTCTGATAGACAGTTATACAGTGCTTCTACTTGAAAAGAATTAACAAAAATATGAGACTCCGGCAAAACCTCATTTGGGCGCATTTTTTGCTCCGCAAAAAACCGGGCTTTCCGCCGCAACGCATGGCCTTGAGGCCCTGCGCCGCAGCCGATGGCCACCTGCGGTGGCCCCGCCCCTCCAGAAGCAAATCCGCAACGCCTTTAGGCGCGATTTGCGACCCCTTGCGCAGTTGCGGTGTCCGCCACTGGCGGCCACGGATTGCATC
>JAISBR010000214.1 GCA_031266095.1 Treponema sp.
CGGTAATTGAGATCGCAGGATACGGTGATACCCTTTTCTTTTGCGGTTTTAACCGCTTCAAGGCAAACGGCCGCTGTCGAATCTCCCAGGGCCGGAGTAATGCCGGTAAAGTGAAACCACAAAGCATCGTCGAATATTTTGTTCCAGTCAAAATCGGCGGGAGTCGATTCAGCTATGGAAGAACCGGCGCGATCATAGATTACCTTTGAGGGGCGCTGGGACGCGCCCTTTTCCAGAAAATATATCCCCACCCGTTTCCCGCCCCTGATGATTTTTGAAGTATCCACGCCGAATTCCCTGAGTTTGTTTATTGCCGCCTGTCCTATTTCATGCTCGGGTAGTTTAGTCACATACGCCGCGTCCAATCCAAAATTGGCCAAAGAAACAGCCACATTTGCTTCTCCGCCGCCATACGTTGCGCCCAGAGAAGCGGCCTGTACAAAGCGGTAATACCCTTCCGGCGCAAGCCTGAGCATAATTTCTCCGAAGCTTACGATTTTCCCCATTTTAGCGCTCCTGTTTTTTCTGAACCAGATGAACCGCAAATCCGGCAATCTCTTCCTTTAAGTAGACAAACGTCATATTTCCGCCGCTGTCTTTTTTTATACTGTCGGTGTCGAGGGCTATACCTTGCCGCTCCAGCCAGGAGGCGGCTTTGATAACGCTGTTGGTTCCCATGGCTATATGCCCCCTGCTGCCCAACCCTGCCTGTCTCATTATCTCGATAAAATCGCCCGCAAAAACGGAATTGGTTGTTTCCCGCAAAGGAAAGCCGAAAAGAGCGCAGAAGCAGTTCGCCGCTTTTTCGGCATCCTCCGTATTGACGCCTAAATGTACCACGGAAAATCCCAGCATATTCAACATCGCTTCTTTGCACAGGGCGGTAATTTTTTCGAAGTTTCCCGCGTTGATGAGATCGGAAGCAGCCATCCATGAACCGCCGCAGGCAAGGATTTTGTTAAAAGCGGTGTACTTCGCGAGATTATTCGCGTTGATCCCTCCGGTGGGTATAAACCTGACTGAACTATAGGGAGCCGACACCGCTTTAATGTATTCAATTCCGCCGGCCTGTTCAGCCGGGAAGAATTTTACCACCTCCAGTTCCGCTTCCAGAGCCTGCTCGATATCCGACGGACTGGAACATCCCGGTATTACGGGAATTCCCTTTTTAAGCGCGTGGCCGACTACCCTGGAATTAAAGCCGGGACTAACGATGAATTGAGCGCCGCTGTCTAGGGCCCGGTCAACCTGTTCGGTACTTAACACCGTGCCCGCGCCAAGTATGATATCGGGAACTTCCCGGCTGATTCGCCGGATTGCGGCTTCACCCTGGGCCGTCCTAAAGGTAATTTCCGCCACGGGAATCCCGCCGGTTTTAAGCGCCCGCGCAAGGGGAACAGCTTTTTCCGGGTCGTCGATCTTTATTACCGGAACAATACCGATTTTACCTATGTCTGCAAGAATTTTTTGCATAGTATACTCCAGGTTGAAATTCTTTCATAAAAGTATACCATACAAAAAATATTTTGGTATCCGAAAAACCGCTAAATTGTACATAACAAAATTGTAATGGTCTCACAAAAAAGTGCGTACTTTACAAATTCAAAATCCCTGTTACCATAAACATCCGGAAACAAAGGTGTTTGTCAGCTAACCACGTAAGGAGTGTGAAATGTCCCAGTCATTTATCGAAGTTTACAACCCGGCCACCGGCGCGCTCATCAATCAGGTACCGGAGGCGGGCGTTGCCGATGTGGCCGCCGTCGCGGCTCAGGGTTTGCTGGGCCAGGCCGCCATGTCGGCTACCCCGGCTCACCGCCGCCAGGCCCTGCTGCTGAAGCTGGCCGGTTTGATTGAGCGTGACGCCGAGGATCTGGCCCAGCTCGACGCCGCGGAGAACGGCAAGCCCATCCAGCAGACCCGGGGCGAGGTTGGGGCCGCCATCCGCATTATTCGGGGCTACGCGGGCGAGGCCACCCGCATTTTCGGCCGCCAATTCCCGATGGATGCCGTTCCGGGGCTGGAGAAACATTTCGCGGTTACGATCCGGGAGCCCCTCGGGCTGGTCGCCGCCCTAATTCCGTTCAACTATCCGGTTGAACTGTATTCGCACAAAGCCGCCGCGGCCCTGGCCGCCGGCAATGCGGTGATCACCAAGCCGCCTACCCGCTGCCCGCTCACTCTGTTCCGAATACATGAGTATTACGCCGAGGCGGGTTTCCCCGAGTTCGCGCACCAGGTGCTGGTTGGCAACCGGAACGTCGTCGCGGCGCTGGCCGACCATCCGGATATCGCCGCGCTGACGCTGACCGGCGGTACCGAGGCCGGGCGTAATGTCGCCGAGCGGGGGGCGCGCCGCTTCGCCAAGGTTTTCCTGGAACTCGGCGGCAACGACCCGCTTATTGTCCTGGACGACGCGGACCTCGAGAAGGCGGTCGACGCAATCGTGTACGGACGGCTGGCGCGGGGCAACGGCCAGATCTGCTGCGCCGTCAAACGGGTCTACGCCACAGCCGGAATCTACGACCAGTTGGCGCAGCGTCTGGTCGCCAAAACAGGCCGGCTGGTCGTTGGCGATCAACTCGACGAGGCAACCGATGTCGGTCCGCTGATCGGTGAGGCCGACGCGGTCAAGGTCGAAGGAGAGATCGCCAAACTGGTGGCGGAGGGCGCAAAACTGATGATCGGCGGTGAACGCCGGGGCGCTTTCATAACCCCGGCGGTTCTGGTAGACGTACCGGCGGGATCACCGGCGATGGCCGAGGAGATTTTCGGCCCGGTCGCGCCTTTGGTCAGGGTGGAAAGCCTGGAACAAGCCATCGGCCTGGCCAACGACTCACCCTACGGTCTCCAGGCCGCGATCTTCACCCGGAACATCAATCACGCGCTTCGGGCGGCTGCCCGTATCAACGCCGGCTCTGTCATGATTAACGGCACCACGGCGCTGCGCGCCGAGAACCTGCCGTTTGGAGGCTGCGGCATGACCGGCGGCTATCGCGAGGGTCTGCATGATACGGTTCTGGATTTTACCCGGCAGAAGACGATTGTGGCCATTGGAGTTCTCTGATGAGTTTAGCGCTGCGTGAAGTACGCAAGTTGTACGGAAGCGCCCTTATTTTGCACGGTGTCAGCCTGGAGGCTGAGTTTGGCCAGGTGGTGGCGATAGTTGGAGCGAACGGCGCCGGCAAATCCACCCTGATCAAAATCCTGGCAGGCGCGGTTCCCAAAGACTCGGGCAGCCTCGAACTGGACGGCCGGCCGCTCGATCTGAAGGGGCCGCGCGATGCCATTCGACAGGGAATCTGCACGGTCTACCAGGAGCTGTCTTTGGTACCGGAGTTGTCGGTTGCCGAGAACCTCCTGATGGGTGTTCTGCCCAGGCGCCGGGGTCTGATCGACTGGCGCGCCGCCCATGTACGGGCCAGGGAGATTCTCACGTCGATCGGCTTCGACGCCATTGACCCGGCGGCAAAAACCCGCGATTTGCCGGTTGCCAAGCAGCAGATGGTCGAGATCGCAAGATCCCTGGTTTCCAAACCAAGAATCCTGGTCCTCGATGAGCCGTCTGCGGTACTGTCGGGTTCCGATCTGGATTCCCTCTACGCATTGGTTGGTAAACTCCGCGATGAGGGAACCCTTGTCTTGTATGTTTCTCACCGGCTTCAGGAAGTTCTTAATCTGGCTGATCGGATCGTTGTCATGAAGGACGGCCACTTCGTTGCTGAACTTGACCCAAAGAAAGCCACCGAGAATGATATAATCACCCTGATGGCCAGCCGTAAAATCGAAGCGATCTACCCCGATCGACGTAAGGTTTTCGGGGTATCGACTCTGGCTGTTGAGGGGTTGACCCGTGTCGGGGAGTTTGATGATGTTGGTTTCCAGCTGCGCGCAGGCGAGATCCTGTCGATCTTCGGCCTCGTCGGATCAGGACGCAGCGAGCTTGTCGAAACGATCTTTGGGGCCCGCCGGCCGGATAGGGGTTCAATCTCGATCGGCGGCGCCGCCAGGCGTTTTCACGCCCCTGCCGACGCGATCAAAGCCGGCATCGCCCTGGTAACGGAGGATCGGCAGCGCACCGGACTGGTGCTGGGGCTTAAGGTCGAGGAGAACATCAACATGGCAACCATGCACGGAGTACTGCTCTCCATGGCCAAGCGGCGCTCCGACGCGGAACAGATGATCAGTGAGCTGTCGATCAAACCTAAGTACAGCAGGGACATGGAGGCGAGGCAGCTCTCCGGCGGCAACCAGCAGAAGGCGGTGGTCGCCAAATGGCTGCTGACCAACCCGTCAATTCTGATTCTGGACGAACCGACCCGCGGTGTGGATATGGCCACCCGGGTGGATATCTACCAGAAGATCGATGAACTCGCCTCTGCCGGCATCTCAATCCTGATGGTCTCGTCCGACCTGACGGAGGCGGTTTCGATGGCTGATCGGGTACTGGTGATGCGAAACGGGCGGGTGTTGAAAGAGCTTGACGCGGCAAGAACCAGTGAGGACGAAGTCCTGGCATATGCGATTGGAGGCAAAGAATGAAAGAATTCAAACATGAGGGGCGGGTTCGGCTGGTCGTCGCCGGTAAGGATGTGACCATGACGGTTATCCTCGGGTTGGCGGTGATCGCCCTCGTCGTCATTGCTAACCCGCTGACCAATAATGTGTTCTTCACCGCCAACAACCTTACCAACTTAATGCGGCAGATGACGACAACCGGGCTGCTGTCGCTTGGGATGCTCTTCGTGATTCTGACGGGGGGAATAGACCTGTCGGTCGGATCGGTCGTTGCTTTCTCGGCCATCTTCGCTGCCGGTTCTTCGGTACACTCGGGGCTGCCGGTTTGGGTGTCATTCCTTCTGGGCATCGCCGCCGGAGCGGGTTGGGGGCTGATTAGCGGATCGCTCGTCGCCTGGTTCAATCTGGCGCCCTTCGTGGTCACCCTGGCCATGATGACGACCATTCGCGGTTTGACCTATGTCTACTCCGAGATTGCGATTAGCGCCCGCATTGTTCCCAGCTTTACCGCGCTGGGTTCGGCTGTGGTCTTTGGTATTCCAATATCGACGATGATCATGGTGGTATTCTTCGCTCTCGGCGCGGTGTTCCTGAACCGTACCCCCCTCGGGCGCAGCACCATAGCTATCGGCGGAAACCGCGAGACCGTGCGGCTGGCCGGGATTTCGGTGACGAAGGGCATCATCACCGCATACGTCATCTCCGGGATTTGCGCCGGGACCGGCGGTATTTTGCTTGCTTCACGGCTGGGCAATATTCAGCCGTCACTGGGCAATGGATTCGAACTTGACGCCATAGCCGCCAGTGTAATCGGCGGGGCCAACCTCGCCGGAGGCAAAGGTACCGTTCAGGGGACGGTCATAGGGGTCTTAATCCTGGCGGTCATGAACAACCTGCTGTCACTGCGCAATGTGGAGTCGTACTGGCAGTCGGTCCTTAAGGGCGTGATCATCATTGCGGTGGTCCTGCTCCACTCGCGCTCTCAAAAACGGGGGTAAAAATAACGCTGGCTGTTAGCGCCGGTTGTGGAGTGTCATCATCCAAACCACAACCGGTATACAACGCAGCAGGTATCGATAATAAATGCGAGAAAACCTGGCGTTGCCGGGAAAAGGTTTTGAGTTGACTTTCTATAGGAGGATTTTATGAAAATGAGGAAAATCGGTGTGTTTGCTCTATTGCTTACGGTGTTGAGCGGAGCAGTATTCGTAGGCTGTACCAAGGACAACCCAACTGACAAGAAGATCACCATCGGCATGGCCAACCTCGCCCTGGGTGATTACTTCACCGGTATGCGCAATGCGGTTGTCGCGGCGGGTGAGCAGCGCGGCTGGACGGTCAATGCTACAAGCGCTGACGGCGATGATGCCAAGCTCGTGGCTGATGTCGAAAACTTCATCGCCCAGGGTGTAGACGGCATCGTTATCTCGGGCGCCTGGTTCAACGACATTCCGGCGGCGCTGAATGCCGCTGAAAATGCGGGTATCCCTGTGGTACTCGTTGACCGTATGTTCGATTCCCAGAACTTCACTTCCTGGGTGGGTCCGGATAACGAATTCATGGGCGAGCAGATCGGCAACTACATCGTCACCCAGCTGCCTGCCGGCGGCACCGCTGTGATTATCCGCGGCGGCCCGCCCGAGAATACCATCGGCATCAACCGCACCAAGGGTGTTACCAAGGCCCTCACGGCTGCCGGTAACTTCACCGTTCAGGTTTCACCTGACTTTGGCGACTGGTCTACCGACGGCGGCAAGGCGGCCATGGAGAACATGCTTGCAAGGTTCCCGAAGATTGACGTCGTCTTCTGCGAAAATGACTCCATGAGCTTCGGCGCCCAGTCTGCGGCTGTAGACGCGGGTCGTTCCGCCGAGATGTTCTTTACCGGGATTGACGGCGCGAACCCGGCCATCCTGGCAATCCTTGAAGGCGGAAACTACAAGGCCACGGGTCACAACGATGCCAATGTAATCGGCGCCGAGGGTGTCGCCGTTATGGCGCGTATCCTCGCGGGTGAGACTGTTAACAAGGTTAACTTCATGGATTCACCAATCATCACAATCGCGAATGCCGAACAGTACAGGAACGCGGGCAAGTGGGAGTAATCCACACTCCGGTTACCTGTTCAGCGGCTTAACAGCTGACGATTAACGATTGTTTAGGGGCCTTGCAAAAGCAAGGCCCCTAAACATGAACGATTATACCGGACAAACCGGTGAACATTGTGATCGCCGCTCAATAGTTTCGGCTGCCTTCCGTACGGCCTCCTCTATATAGTCATAGGCAAGAAAAACCCGGATGCCCTTTTCGGCAAGTTCCATGCGGGGAACTTCACCGATACGCATAACCAGGACCGCGGAACAGCCGGCGATGGCACTGATGATCCTTTCAATTTTACCGGTATGGGATCCGCAGTTATCCCGAAAAGAAACTTCGCCGGCCGGCAGGCCTGATTCCGGCGGACGGCAGTACCGGGGAACGGCTCGCCTTTCCACAAAACGGATTTTACCGCCGGTATACTCATAAATAAAAAAACCGGAAACATGTCCGAAATGTTCATCAACCATAACGCCGGTTTTTGACGCCACCGCAAAAAGCAGGCTTTCTTTTTTTAGGGCGGGGGCCGCAGCCGGGGGATTTTTCTTTGTATCGTTCGTATGTGCGGCAGCGTCCGTATTCCCGGGAGGCAGCGCCGGTTTTTCCGCAAAGAGGTACGACATGTCGTTGTCCAGCGGCCCGGCGGCATCGGATCGGCACTGGCGGCAGTGATACATCTGGGGAAGCAGGGTTTCACAGGTTTTTCGGATTTTATCAAGTTCCTCACGGCTTACCATGGGCAGTGTTTCAAAAAGCGTATGCCTAACCGGTATTAACTGCATGATATTAACCAGCGAGGCTCCGGCGTCCTTGACTTTTTGAACCAGCCGCGGTATTTGTCCGTCGTTCAAGCCCTTGATCAACACGATGTTTACCTTACAGGCCAGGCCCAGTTCGGCAGCTTTTTGTATGCCCCCAATCTGGCTGCGAAGGAGTATTTCCGCGGCTTCTTCGCGGATATACCGCTTTCCGTCATAATCAACATACCGGTAAATCCTTTTTGCCGTTTCCACATCAGCGGCGTTTACCGTAACGGTTATATGCGACACTCCGGCGTTCTTTAAATCGTCCGCATAACGGGGAAGCAAAAGTCCGTTTGTTGAAATACAAAACAGGACTTCCGTATCTTCACTGCGGATAAGGCGCAGGGTTTCGATTGTCCGCTCAATGTTCGCCAGGGCGTCTCCGGGTCCCGCAATGCCCGCCACGGTTATATCCGGCATTTTCTTTTTGATAAGCCTGTAGCGTTCAAGGGCCTCCGCCGGGCTTATTACTTTTGAAGTAACCCCGGGACGGCTTTCGTTAACGCAGTCAAAAGACCTCCGGCAATAATTACATTGCATATTGCATGCGGGGGCAACAGGCAGATGGATCCTCCCATACCCTTTGCCGCATGATCGTTCGGCAAAACAGGGATGTTTGGCGGTTTTCCGGTTATAGTTCATGCCGCTGACCTCTGCTGTTTTGTATATCCAAAGCGATGATCCTGCCGGTATTCCCGGCATAAATGCACTGATGTCCGGCAAGCAGGATATGATCCTTCCGGCTGGTTCTATTGTAACTGTCGATCACTTCGACATAGGTTTCATGGTTATATTCAACATGCAGGACGCTTGCCGTAACCAGGTCTAATTCTTCAAGGGCAAGAGAATTATAGGGACATAAATGTATGACACCGGCCTGTTCCTTCCGGTTAAGAATTACCCCAAGCAGGGAAACAAGATAATGCGCGGCGAACTCGGCATACCGTTCTTTTCCCAGGGTCGTCATGTCCGCATAGGGGTCGGCAAGGGACAGTATTGTTACCCCCCCTTGCAGCGCTTTAAGCATATAGGATAAAAGTCCCCGGGTAATGGTATCAAGCGCGGCATGTATTTCCCTTTTATTTTTCCGAAGCCATCGGTAAAATAACGAGGGCTCCACAAGGGAAGCCAGGATGGAATAGGGGCCGTTAACTTTAAGCAGCGCCGTTTTATCCCGCGGCGCCGTTTCTATCGTTTCAAGGACCGCTTTTACCGCCGCCGTTTCGTCCAGCATGGGGAGCGCGGTAAGCATTGCCGGTTCCGTCCACACATAGCCGGTAACGGGGAAACCGTTTTTTGTGATTCCCGTTTCCGCGCCGAAGGCCGCCGCTTCGGTAATAAAAGTACCGGGAAACGCCGCAATAACTCCCCCGGACAGGACGGCAGACAAGGGATCTCCTTTTCCGTTGAGATGTCCCAGGCAATACGCGTTCATGTCCATACACCCGTCCTAAAAAGCCATGTGCCTGACAAAGATGCGGTCAAAATTTTCATGCCCTGCAAGCTCAACAGTATCGATCCGCTTTACCAGATTCCGCATGCTGTCCATAAAATCGCTGTTCAGCAGAAAAGCCGCGGCGCCCGATAAAGACGTATTGCCGGAAAAATATATCCTGCCGGCAAATTCTTCCGGCAATAAACCAATGGCAAGCAGGCTTTGTTCCTTCAGGTGATACCCGAAAGAACCGGCTATTTCCACCGCGGTAATGTCCCGGGGGCTTAGGTTAAAATGGGCAAGGAGCAGTTCTATGCCCGTCCGGATCGCGCTTTTCGCGAGCTGTATCTGCCTAATATCCTTTTGGGCAAGAAAAACATCACGGGTTATAAAAAAGGCTTTTTTTTCGTCCCTGTCCCTCATGCGGTCTTTAAGTTCCGGGGCATAAGCGCCGTTCTCCGGCTGAACAAAGCGTCCGTTAGGCGCAATAACGCCCGCGGCGGCCAGTTCCGCGGCGATGTCCAGAAGTCCGCTTCCGCATATTCCCGTTGCTTCCGCTCCGCCTATGACCGTAAACGAAACTTCTCCCCCGTGTATTGAAAAAGAGTCTATCGCTCCCCGGCTTGCCCTCATTCCGCAGCTGATGTTCATTCCCTCAAAGGCGGGGCCCGCGGCGGTGGAAGAAGCGGCGATTTTTCCCCCGGCGGCCAGGACCATTTCGCCGTTGGTGCCGATGTCGATAAAAAGAATTCGTCCTTCAGCCCTGTCCAGCCGGGATACAAGAATACCGGAGCTAATATCCGCGCCGACATAGGCGGAAATAAGCGGCGGCAGGTAGACAAACCCGAAGGACGACACGGCAATACCCAGTTCCCGCGCGGGCATGCACTGGCCCCCTGAAATCGCGGGAGTATAGGGGTACTGCCCCAGCGGATAGGGATTTGTTTTTGTGGCCAGATGGAGCATGGCAGTATTGCCGCTGAACACTATTTCATAAATATGAGCCCTGCTGATTTTTACCCGGGACGTCATCGCTTCTATCATTTTGTTAAGACAATCGATAAAAACGGTAAAAAGTGTTTGCAGGCCCTCATCCTTCGACGCAAAATGTATGCGGGAAAGGACATCCTGGGCATAGGCCGTCTGGGGGTTTAATTCGCTTGCCACATCCAGCTGCTCACCACTTTGTACGTCAATCAGGGCGGCAACCAGCGTCGTGGTTCCGATATCAAGGGCAATGGCATAGACATCTTTGGAAGTATCTCCCTTTTCAATGCCGATTACAGCTTCCCCGGCGTACACTTCCGTTTCGGTTTTGCCCTGTTCCGTTTTTGGTCTTTTGCGGACATACGGCCTGCGATCATATTCAAAGCTTCTTCCCTGAACCAGGATCCTCATTGACTGGTTTTCGTCCGCGTAATCCCTTGTTTCTACTTCTATATCGCCGGTGATGATTGACTGGCACGCCAGAACACAACCTTCTTTTTGTTCGTCCTCCGGTACTGCATGCGTCGTTGTAAGGGTTGTGACGAGGCCCCTGTGCTGCGGGCAGGGGATTTTGACCATGCATTTACCACAGCTGCCTGCAGCGTTACAGGGAGACTCGATAATAACGCCCGCCTGCCTGGCGGCATCGAGGATGGTGACGCCTCTCGTAACTTGTACGGATTTTTTCTCCCGGACAAAAACAACACGCGGCACGCGGTTTACGCCCCTTCTTTTATCCGGCTGGTAAAGGCCCGGATATTTGAAAGAGGCGTAGAGGTCGAAAGGCCGCAGGCCGGCGCCAGGATATCAATTTTTTCTTCCCGCAGCCGCCTTGCCGCGGTAAAAATCTTTTCCGGGTCACTGAATTCCAGCATATAGGTACTCAAATTCCCCATGGTGGTAAGGCCCGGAAATTCCTCTTTCAATTTACGCAGGCTTACCATGGCGTCAACGCTGACTGCCTTCCCCTGTAATGCGGGCAGATGTTTTTTTACCGCCCCCACATCACCGCAAATATGCACGATGACCGGAACTCCCGTTTTGTGTACTTCCTGCACAATCTTGTTGATGTAGGGAAGGACAAATTCCTTAAACAACAGGGGGCCAAGGATCTCGCCGGTAGCGGTGGGGTCGGCTATTGATACAGCGGCGGCGCCGTTTTCCGCCATAAGACGCGCATACTCGACGATCTGTTCCGTGGCATAGCTGATCACCCTGTGGGCCGCCCCATTCTTTTTGCGAAGTTCCTTAAGGAATGTTACCGGATCAACCAGGGAAGCGCTTAAAGTAACGGGACCGGTAATGCTGCCGATAACAGGAATATCGGGGTATTTTTTTGACAGGGAGCTTACCGCCCCGATAAGCGCCTCCGCCCGTTTGTTTTTCAGTATTGCCCCCTTTGACAGAAACCGTACCGCTTCAACCGAGGAAAAAGGTTCCCGGGCTATCTTGGGTTCGCATTTGAGCGATCCAAAATTTATATCGCTGCCAAGCGCCTCGGCTTCTATGGTCATGCAAAAGGGAAGGCCGAAATTTTCAAAACCCGTCTGTTCCGACACGTCCCGGGCCAGGTTTTCCATCAGGCCGGCGGCATGGTGGGCTTCGGGCAGGGTGTGTCCGGTTTTCCGCATAACGTCAACAACCGCCGCGTTCATCATGCCGCCGGGGCATATTACCGGCGGCCGTTCCGTACCCCGGCCGTTCAAAGAACGCAGGAGCCGTTCTTTGGGAGAAAAAACATCCATCATATACCGGCCGCCTCCTGGCGTATACCATTATTTTCCCCGCATTCCCGGCTTGCGGGACCGCATGTCCGGGCCAGCCTCTTGCACATCCGGACCGCATCCGCGGCGTTGCTTGAATAACCGTCGGCTCCTATGCGGTCGGCAAAAGCCTGGGATATGGGACCCCCGCCCACCGCAACCTTAAATTTGCCGCGGATGTTTCTTTCCTCCAGAATTTTTATAACATCCGCCATGGCGTCCATGGTGGTCGTCATCAAGGAAGAAAGCAAAATAAATTCGGCGTTTGTTTCAACCGCCTTTTCCACAAAAGTCAGGGGCGGAACATCCCGTCCCAAATCCAGCACTTCAAAACCGGCGCTTTCCAGCATGATGCGGACAAGGTTCTTGCCGATGTCGTGGGTATCGCCTTCAATCACGCCGATAACGGCCTTATGTTTCCGCCGGGTCTCTTCCTGCTTTAAATGGGGTTTCAAGACATTTATCCCCGCGTTCATCGCATCGGAACAGATAAGAATTTCCGGCACAAAATATTCTTCCTCATCAAAAAGTTTTCCCGCCCGTTCCATACCGTCTCCCAGCCCTTTGTCGATGGCTTCGTAGGCGTCCGCTTTTTCATCAACCGCCTGCCGGGACAGCCGAACCGCCTCGTCCTCGTCCATGTTCACCACCGCATCCGATAATTTTTGCAGTAATTCCGCGCTCATTTTTCTGCCCCCCGTGATTTATCTTCCCGCGATTGCCGCGCTGATAAGATCCTCGGCCAGCGTAAGGCCGCCCGAAAATCCGGTATAGCCGCGGTTTATGACGGCGCGGTTTGCGACGGGAAAGCTTAGGCTTAAATGCGCCGCCCCAAGCTTTGCCGCCAGATCCCGTTCCAGGGAACTGCCGATAACAAAAGCGGGAGTCAAGCTGTCCACATATAGATCCGTTTCCCTGCGGGGATAGCGTTCGATAAGATATTTCCCCGCTTCGCTTGGGTTTGTATCAAAAACAACCAGCGGTTCCGGAGCGGCATAATCCGCTCCCGGCGCCAGGATCTTTTCCGCCAGCAGTTCCCGCTGCTGGTCATTGAGCAGCTCGGTAAACTGAACAAGGACAGGTATCCAGCCCAAATCATCTTTAAGAAAACGCGTAACGGAAACAGCGTAGTTTACGTCGGCGATAACAATGGCATAGCGCTGTAAATCAAGGTCGTAATAACAGTCAACCAAAAGATCAAGACAGCGCCAGTATCTTTTCTGCTCCGCCCCGATAAGATCTTCCACGTTAACGGGAAGGCCGATCTTTTTTTCTACCGCCCGGAGCAGTTCCGCGCTGGAAGAGGGACCTACCGGCAGTGAAACGCTGATGTAGGGAATGTCAAAAATTTCCTCATACGTCTGCGCTGTTTCCATGCCGTATATATCCGATACCACGATGTTCAGTTCCGCGCTGCCGGACCCGTACAGGTTCTCCAGGGTGTTGTCTTCTCCAAAAAAGGTATTTACCTTCAGGCCCGCCGATTCCAGCAGTTTTTTTACTCCCTCCAGGTTGCCGCGCCAAAAGCTGTCCATATAGGGAACAATGCCGAAGACATTGACCGTCCCCTGTCTGGGCTCGCCCTTTTTTACAAACTGGCGGGCAAGGGCGGAAAGAACAATGTCATAGCCGTAATAGGAGTTTCCCTTAAAACCTCCGGTCCGGGCAAATACCAGCGAGACACCTTCTACATCGCCTTTAACATCGTTGACAACGGCCTGAACATCATCGCCTATCATTTCCGTAACGCAGCTGGTTATGACAACAAAGAGTTTTGCTTCCATCATTTCCACCGTCGTACGTATCTGTTCGGCCAGGCGCTCCGCTCCGCCAAAGATCACTTCCTTTTCGCCGACATTGGAGCTTGGCACGGCCAGCCCTCCGCAGAATCCGCCGACCTGCAATGCGGAACCGCCGTTCTGGCCCCAGGCGATGCTGCCCGCGCAGCCTCCCGCGGCGTGGAGTACCGCGATTGTTTCCGGCAGCGCTTCCAGGGTACAAAGCGCTCCGCCGAAGGAACAGAAATACCGGGGCCGCTCTATATAGCTGTGGACCGCTCCGGGGATGATTTTTTTTGCATTGGCCGCTTCTATATCTTTCATTATTCGCCCCCCTTGGCGTCATCGTTCCTGATATGCTTAAAAGGATCTTCCGCATACCAGCTTTCCCTGTAGGGCAGCCTGTTGTGGGCTCCGGTTTTTCTCGCAAAAACCGGATTACCAAGCTGCCGGTAAAGCCTGCGGGCAAGCTCAAAGGCGCCCCGGTAACCGATGTATGAAAGACCCGTATTGTAGATAACGTGCGTAGGAACGCCCAGTTTCACGGCGGTGCTGTTGCCGTTCCAGTGGCCCAGGAAAAGATCCGGTTTTAACCGGGTGATAAGATTTGCCTCTTCAAAGGGCTGGGCATTTGCCACGTTAAACGAAAAATCCCCCGCAACTTGCCGGAGCTTTTCATACTCCATGGACGCGAATTCATCATGATGAAAGGAACGAACGCCGATGATGGTAAAACCCAGCTCCGCCAGAAGATTGGCCGTAGCCAGGGCGCGGAATTCTCCGGCGCTGATAAAAACTTTTTTTCCTTTAAAGAATTTCCGGTAGGGCTTAAGGGCTTCGTCAAGGCGGGAAAGTTCCGGTGCGATAAACTTTTCCGCCGCGTCTTCCTTGCCAAAAAAACGGCCGACATCCCGAATCCATGCGCCGGTATTTTCAATGCCGATGGGCATGTGCTTTAAGATATAGGGAATGCCGTAATGCTCTTCAAAGAGTTTTAAAAAATAATCGTCGTGGGTTGGGCAGGTGCTTATGCTTAAAGACGCATATTTGATCTTCCACATCTCTTCCGGCCGGGCAAACACGGGAAATATGTTTACCCGGTACCCAAGACTGTTCAGAAGGCGGGTCAGTTCGTCTTCGTCCACCTTTCCCATGGACGACACATTGCAAAGATTCACCGTATATTTTTTCAGCTGTTCAAGCTTAAAGGCTTCCGCATCGTCGGGCATGATGTTCTTCGGGAACGGCGGATCCTCCAGCAGGGTTTCCAGAAGCCCGTGGTATACGGCGTCATAAGCGGTGGACCAAATCTTTGTTTTGAAACCTTCACAATGAGCGGGAATTATTTTTGCCTGAACAAATTCCTGTACCCCCGCGATAACGCCGTCAACATCATCGCCGGTAATGCCCGGGACGCAGCTTGCCACCACGGTAATTGTTTTGGGCCGGTATACGCGGTCGGCTTCCAGGATGGCGCGCTTGAGTTTTCCCTCACCGCCGGAAATAACGTCCGCTTCGTTCATGGCGGTGGAAATCCACAGGGCGTCCTTCTGGACGCCGAAATGCTGCAGGCTGCCCGAACGGGCATTGGCGTTTTGTGAATGTGAACATACGCCGCAGCCCACGGCGCCGTGCAGTAAATTGACATTATCGGGAAGGCTGTTGATCATCGCGATGCCGGGAAGCATTAAACAGATGGACCCCTGCGAAAAAGAACGATCGCTGTCGCCAAAGCAGCCGCAGCCGAGCCGTTTTTTAATCCCGCAGAGCGTACCCCCGTAGCTTATGCGCGAATGGAGCCGGTCTTCCCGTTTGGGAGCGGTTTTTGCAGCCAATGCAGCCATTATGTGTTCCTCCTTGTATTCTTTCCCGTATGTACCATGGCCCTGATATTTTCCACAGGCGTTGAAGGCGGAATATCACAGCCGGGCATCAGTATATAACCGGGATCCTCTCCCGCTTCGCTGATGCACCGCCCGCAGGCCCTTGCCACCCCTTCGGGGCTTTCCCGCTGAATAACTCCCACCGGATTCATATTGCCGGCAAAAGCTGTTTTCCCGCCGAAAATTTCGCGGCACTTTTTTAAACTCACCTTGTAATCAACCGAAATAAGATCCGCGCCAATGCCGTTCAGAAGGTCGAGCCTGTCTTCGATATTCCCGCAGATATGCAGGCAGGTGGCAACCCCTTTTTGTTTGAGCGAGGCAAAAACTTTCGTGAAAGCCGGAAGGGCAAACGCGGCAAAGTGTTCCCGGGAAATCATATCGCCGGAAGCGGTCGGTTCGGCAACTAGGGCAAAATCAATCCCCGCGTCAATGTAGTTTTTCAGATCCGCCAGGTAGAGTTCCGCCGTCCATTCAAGCAGGCGGCGCACGGAACCGGGGTCCCGGTAAATGCCGCGCATCAGGTTTTCCGCGCCGTACAAAAGCCCCGCCAGGGTAAAGGGCCCCCAGCGGGTCAGGGCCACGAAATGTTCGCCGCCGGTCCGCCGTACCAGAAGGCGGCTTGTTTCGTACAGAAAACGCATCTGCGGCGTGTCCTTAAAGGCGCTTGTGCTGATTGCGTCAATGCCGGAAATATGCTTAACTAGGGGCTCTATAACATCCGGGGTTCCCCTTGCCCTGAATTTAATCTTACCCCCTATGGCGCCGATCAAAATATTGTTAAACCCCGATACAGCCCAGAATATGTCCGAGCCGGTCCCGCTGTAGGCCCCGTACAGGACAGCCGCGATTTTTTCCGGAGGCGAGGCAAGGGCCTTTTCCAGTGAAATACCCGCGCTGTTCAGCGCCCATGCGCCGCCGGACATCAGCGTTACCGGACAGCGCGGCGCAGCCTGTAATTTGAGGGCCGCGCCGATAATTTCCTTTCCCGTCATACCCCCTCCCTAAATATTCGCGGAAAGCTCTTCACGGATCTCTCCTTTTTCGATGGACAGCAAATACGTTCCCCACCTGCCTGCCCAGTCACGGAGTTCCTGAACGTCCAGCGGAGACGGCGTACCCGAAGCCGTATGGGAGGCAATTTTTTCCGCCAGAGCGGTATATACCTTTGCCTGTTCGCTCTCCGGCGAAGCTTCTATAGTTGTCTTTCCCTGCAGTTCGCACTGGGTTACGGTAACAGACCGGGGAATATACCCGACGACCCGGGTTTTTGTCCTGGTAACAAAGTCATCAATGATCTCCCGTGAATAGGGCCGGTTAATTGAATTGGCAATCACGCCGCCCAAAAGGGCTCCGCCGGAATTTGAATACTTCTGAATGCCGCGAAAAAGATTGTTCGCCGCGTATATCGCCATAAAATCCGCGGATGAAACGGTAAAAACATGTTCGGCGATGCCTTCCCGTATAGGAACGGCAAAGCCGCCGCAGACAACATCGCCCAAAACATCGTAGATAACAAAGTCTAGATCGAGTTCCTCAAAAATACGCTGCTGCTTAAAAAGTTCAACCGCGGTAATAATACCCCGCCCCGCGCAGCCCACACCGGGCTGGGGACCGCCCGCTTCGACGCAGTAAATGCCGTTAAAGCCCAGGTGAATAACCTCGTGGGCATTTACCGTATTTTTTTCCCGCAGGGTATCAAGGACCGTGGGAATATACGTTCCGTCCCGCAGGGTATTGGTCGAATCGCTTTTTGGATCACAGCCAAACTGCATGACCTTGTAGCCGAGTTTTGAAAGCGCCGCGCTTAAATTGGAAGTGGTCGTGGATTTTCCAATACCGCCCTTTCCGTAAACCGCAATCTGTACCGGTTTTTTCTCCGTCATATTTACTCCATTACAAACTTGGGTTTTCTAGTCTGTCAAAAAGCTGCGTGGAAAGATAGCGTTCGCCGGTATCGGGCAGAAGGGCCACAACCATTTTACCGGTAAACTCTTCGCGCCGGGCAAGCTGTACCGCGGCAAAGGCCGCCGCACCGGAGGAAATGCCCGTCAAAAGTCCTTCCTGGGCGGCAAGCCGCTGGGCGGCGCTGAAGGCTTCTTCGGTACGAACCTTGTAGACCTCGTCATAGATTCCCGGGTTAAGCACCCTGGGAACAAAACCTGCCCCTATGCCCTGAATTTTATGGGGACCCGGCGCCGAACCGGAAAGTACCGGAGAATCAAAGGGTTCAACCGCGACGATGTACACATCGGCCTTTTTTGCCTTTAGGGCCTCCCCCACGCCTGTGACCGTGCCGCCGGTACCGACACCTCCGACGAAAGCGGCAACCTCTCCTTCGGTATCCCGCCATATCTCTTCCGCCGTTGTCCTCCGGTGAATTTCCGGATTGGCGGGATTGTTGAACTGCTGGGGAATAAACGAATTGGGAAGCTGCGCCGCGATTTCTTCCGCCCTGCGGATCGCCCCCTTCATACCGTCTTTGCCGGGGGTCAGTACCAGTTCCGCGTTCAGCGCCTTTAAAAGACTGCGCCGCTCAACGCTCATGGTATCGGGCATCGTCAGGATAAGGCGGTAGCCCTTTGCCGCGGCGACAAAGGCCAGTCCCACACCGGTATTGCCGCTGGTGGGCTCAATGATAACCGTTCCGGGTTTTAACGTACCCCGTTGTTCGGCGTCTTCGATCATGGCCAGGGCGATGCGATCCTTAACACTCCCCGCGGGATTAAAATATTCCAGCTTAAACACAAGACGCCCCTTAAGGTTAAGACCCTCGGCAAAACGCCGGGCGTGTAAAAGCGGGGTGTTCCCTATTAGTTCGGTAAGTGAAAGCGCAATGCGGCTCACGGTACTCTCCTTGGTTCCTCTGATCCCTGACAACCAGCTATGTTAATTAATATTAAAACTATAGGAATAATATAAATTTGTCAAGCGCTGATTCCCCGGAGGAATATTTTTTGAATCCCCGCAATAACGCCGTCAAAAAATATGCCGAGCAGGGCAATAACCAGCGCGACGGAAAAAATATTCTCTATCTGAAAACTCACCTGGTAGTTTACTATCTGCCAGCCCAATCCCGACTTACCGCCCATCATCTCCGCGGCAATCAGCATAAAAAGCGAATAACCTGCGCCGATGCGGATGCCGGAAAAAATCCTCGGTGCCGCGGCGGGAAGCACGACCTTGTAAAAGAACGTGATCCTGCCGCCGCCGAAGGCCCGGCCCGCCTTGAAGAGGATCCGGTCGCTGTCTTCAATTCCCGATGCGGTATTAAAAACGATGGGCCAAAGGGCGGCCCACACAATAATCGTTATTTTTGTCTGTTCGCCTATCCCCAAAAAGAGGATCAGTATATGAAACAGTATAAAGGGATTGATCTGCGACAGAACGCCGGTAAGGGAATCCAGGACGATACGCGGCGCGCGGTACGGCAGACCCAGAACAAGTCCCGCGGGAACGCCCAGAACAACCGCCAGCGCCGTACCCGCCGCCGCCCGGGCCGCGCTTACGGCCATGTCCCGCATAAGGCTTTTATGAAAAAGCATACGGCAGGTGTTTTTTACAATTTTGCTGAACGGAGGAATAAACAACGGGTTTACCCATTGCAGGGCGCCGGCCAGTTCCCAGAACAAAAAGAATATAACCACTATTGCCGCGCCCCATAAAAATGTTTTCGCCTTATCCATTCGTCACTCCATCGGGTTTAATCATTCCGCCATATTGTTTATTCCATCTATTCCATGGAAGCGCCCCTGGTTACCGGCATGTGTTCGCTGTGGCCGGTATGATTAAACCGCGCCTGCTCTGTTTTTGCCACATGCAGCTGCCAGATTCCCGCGGCAAAAATAAAAAACCCCAGCGCCGCGGCAAAACCTATGTCGGTTTTTGTAAGGGCTTTACGCCGTGCTCCCCGGATAGTTTCTTTTAATCCTTCGCGCCAGAAGAACGAACGTCCTTCGATGTATTTTAAAAACCCCGTTAATGAACAGCTTAAAGAAACGGCCATGAGTATTGCCGCGTACATGCGGCCGAATTGCGCGTTCATGCCGGAATTGTGCAGCAGCCAGCCTATGCCGAAACTTGCTCCCACCATCTCCGCCGCCAGGAGCATAAAAAACGACATTTCAAGACCCAGGCGAAGGCCGGTGAAGATCGACGCGGAGGACGCGGGGAGTATCACGGTAAAGAAGAAACGCAGGGGGCCGGGGCCGCAGGAACGGGCTGTCTTGACAAGGATCCGATCTATGTTCCGCGCCCCCGCCGCGGTATTAAAAAATACCGGCCAGATACACACCCAGGCGACAATCGCTATCTTGGCGGTTTCGCCTATACCAAAAAACAGGATGAACACCGGCAGCAGCGAAAAAGGATTGAACTGCGAGAAAAAGCGGAACAGGGGATAGCAGCTTTCCTCAACAAAAAACGGCGCCCTGCCGAAAAAAAGTC
Organism: Treponema sp.; assembly: GCA_031266095.1. The sequence goes on from JAISBR010000214.1 coordinate 19,711, forward strand.
CCAGGGGAAGGCCCAGGACAAGGGCCGCAAAAAGACTGGTAAGCGCCCGCCAAAGGCTTACCATAACGCTGGTCAGGAGTACGCCGGAGACGGCAAGCTGCCCCGTTGCCTCGAGGACCGCGGAAAGGGGCGGAAAAAACTGCGGGTCAACAAACCCAAGACGGGGCAGCAGCTCCCATAAAAAAACAAGGAGCAGAATACCGGAAGCCTTTAGCGCCGCGGTTTTAAGACGTTCCGCAGTTTTGTACCATTCCATCAGAACGAATTTTCCTTTATATAATCCTTTGCCGCCCTGGGGTAGGGAATTTTTTCAATCCGGGTTTTCGCGTCAAGTCCTGTCATCACCTTATCGTTGAGCGAAGCCGAAACGGCGTTCAGCAGGGATCGTATATCCTCATGGGCGCTTAAAAATTCGCCGCCTGTCACGGGCACAAGGTTCTGGGGTACAAAGGCGTGAAAGTTATCCCGGAGTTTTTTGTGCTCCGCATCCACAAAATGACCGTCACCGGAACGGAGCGATATAACATCCGCCGCTTTGCCATGTAGCAGGCTGTGCTGTTCTTCTTCAGAAACGACCCGGACCTCTTTAAAACGGAATGGGCCGTATACCGTTCCAAGCAGGAGGAATCCTTCGCTGTCATTATTAAACTCTTCGCTGACGGCAATGGTAAGTTCCCCGGCGGCTTTTTGCAGATCGCTGAAGGTTTTAATGTTTTTTTCCTCCGCGGTTTCCCGAAGCATGGCAAAAGTCCAGGCATTGTCCGCCGGCAGGGGCTCAAGCAGCACAAGGCCGAGTTGTTTATACCGGGCGTTAAGCGCGTCAAAAGTACCGTACTGATCGCCGCCCCTGGGCGCCTGCAGCAGTTTGGTCAAGGCCGCGCCGGTCCACTCCACTCCGATATCCACCGTTCCGTTTACTACGGCCTCATGAAGCGATGTAATGTCAAAATCAAAGGAACGGATAACTTTATAACCGGCTTTTTCCAGGACTTCGGCATAAATTTCGCTTACCGTGAGCGCGTCACCGGAGGCAATCGAACCAAGGGTAACCGTTCCTTTGGGTTTGCAGGAAAAAAGCAGAATGCCGGCTGCCAGCAGACATACAAATCTGGTTTTCATTTTACTCCTCTCTTTCTACACTTTTTCTACAATGTGGCGGAATCAATATCTTCCTCCGAGGCAAAACCCAGGCCGTGGAGGAGGTTCCAGACAAGACCGGTGATACGGATGTATTCGGGATCGTTGCGCAGCAGGCTTGCGCGCCGGGGGCGGGCAATGGGCACTTTCAGGATCGATTTTATGGTTCCCGGGTTTGCCGACATAACCACTACCCGGCCGGCAAGAAAAACCGCTTCTTCAATGCTGTGGGTAATAAAGATGATCGTCTTTCCCGTTTTTTCCCAAATGCGCAGCAGTTCTTCCTGCAGGCTTTCCCGGGTTTGGGCGTCCACGGCGGCAAAAGGCTCGTCCATCAAAAGAACCTCCGGATCGTATGCCAGCGCCCTGGCAATGGCAACCCGCTGTTTCATACCCCCGGAAAGCTCGTAGGGATAACTGTTTTCAAAGCCCCGCAGGTCAACCAGCTCGATAAAGCGATCGCTGATTTCCCTTCTTTGGGTTTTCTTTACTTTTTTAATTTCCAGTCCGTACTCAATGTTCTGGCGGACGGTGCGCCAGGGAAACAGGGCGTAACCCTGAAGAACAATGCCGCGGTCCAAGCCGGGCCCTTTTACCTTGTTCCCGTCAATATAAATATCGCCGGAGGTCGGTTCGGAAAGCCCCGCCAAAATATCAAGAAAAGTCGATTTACCGCAGCCTGAAGGCCCGACGATGGTCACAAACTCACCTTTTTGAACCGCCAAACTAAGGTTCTCTACCGCGGTAAATTCGCGCCGTTCCGCGCCCTCGCGCTTGATATAAAAAACGCGGCGAATATTACGGGCAACTATTTTATGTGTCCCGATAAGCTCCCGCGTTATTTCGCTTTGCCCTTCAACTAAACTGGTCACGCCTGTCTCCTTGGTGTTATCTGTCGCCGGCCTGATCAAACTCGTGGGTAATAATGTCGGCCGTCGTTATTTTGGTATCCGCCGGCAGGGCCCCGCTCTTTATCGAACCCTGTATCCAGTAATCAATCTGATCATCGTAGATACGGGCGTTGTCGGCGTAATAATGATTGGCCCGCACGGGAATCCCGATTGCCTCTTCTGTCCATTGCGCCGTTTGTTCGGGGTTCTCGTTCGCCCAGCGTTCCGCCTTTTTTATCGCGGCCACAAAACGCCTTATCGGTTCTCTGTTCTTCTCGATAAAGTCGTCGGCAAAATAGTACAGATAAGTGCCCGCCTGTTCCCCTGCAATTTCCCGGCTGGTGATAAGCGTGGTGAACTCGCCCCATTCCTCCAGGGTGGCATAGAAAGGCGGATGGGGCGTTGCTATATCGATCAATCCTTCCTTGAGCGCAAGCACCCCTTCAATATCGGGCATGGTGATATACTCGATCTTGTCCCTGGGGATGTTGTATTTCTCCAGGACTATGTCGGTAAGAAAGTCGATGCAGGCATTGCGGAGAAGCAGCTGCAGCTTGACCGGACGGGGAGAATTCCGCACGTCTTCCCAGCTCTGATAGGGACCGTCTTTGCGGGTAACCCACCACATGTGCTGTAAATGAACGTCGGTTATCCCGAGCGGGGGTTCAATGATTGAACGGGCCACGCCCCGGACCGGCGCGCCGCCTTCCCGGGCTATCGCGAGGGTATTCGGATGGGCGGTACCCACATCGTTATCTCCGTTCAAAATTGAAGCAATGCGCTGCGGCGGCTGGGTTTCGCCGGTATATACAATCTTGATGCCCTCCTCCTCAAAAAATCCCTTTTTTTCCGCAACGACAAAGGGGGCGTCGGTACAATCCGACCGGGACCATGTTTTTATCTGGTAGTAGGTTTTTCCGTTTTCCTCAACCTGCGTCAACGTTTTGGTTTTTTTGGCGCAGGAGGCAAAGAAAACACTACCAATCAAAACTGCCGCCGCCGCAAACCGGAGGACGGTACTCGCCGCACGTTTCTTGTTCTTCATACATCTCTCCTTAAAAAAATATTCCGGACCATGCCGGTAAAAACCGTTGCCCCCCGGACCGTTTTTCGTGCACCTTCGGTCCGGACGGGAAAACGGGTTTTTGCTACTTTAAGATGCTCTCCTCCCGCCAGGTGATTACCTTTTTTTCGATGAGCCTCAAAAGCCAGGTGATTAAAAGACCCAGCAGCGCGATGGTTACCACGGCAACAAAAAGCCGGCGAATCTGGAAGTTCACCTGGGACTGGAGAATCAAAAACCCCAAACCGGCGGTGGCTCCTATCATTTCCGCGGCTATGAGCATAAAGAAAGAAATTCCCGATCCCTGTTTAAGGCCGCCAAAAATTGCCGGAGCCGCGCCGGGCAGCACCACCTTCCAAAAGAGTTCCAGCTTTTTGGTACCCATGGCCAGAGCCGCCTTCACAAGCAGCTGATCGATATTTTTTACCCCCTGGATGGTCCCGAACAAAATGGGCCATACGCAGACCCACAGGATAATTGCGATTTTTGTCACCTCGCCGATGCCAAAGAGCAGGATAAACACGGGAAAGACCGAAAAGGGATTTACCTGGGCCATGACATTGAGGAGGGGATCAAGGTACTCTTCGAACCGTTTGAACCAGCCCCCCAAGAGAAAGCCCAGGGGCAGGGCGATAAGCGAAGCAAGGGCAAAACCAAAAAGGGACCGCCGTAAACTTACCCCGACATGGAGGACCAGGCTGCCCGAAGCGAACATCTGCGCGCCGGTAACCACTATGTCCGAAACCGGAGGAATAAACTGCCGGTCCGCCAGGCCCACAACAGGCGCTATCTGCCAAAAAACAAAAAAAGCGATAATGGCGATGCTTTTCCTGTAGTAGAAAGCGATCCGCTCAACGGCCGTTTTTCGTTCTTTTCTGCCTTCGCTGCTCATATATTCCCCTTCCGGTAATTCCGCTAGTAATTCTTAGAATTCCTATAAATTTACTAAAATCGAAATAATGTCAAGGGGAAAAAGAAAAATTTCTTAAATTTTCCTAGAATTCCTATAAATTTTCTATGAATTTCAGAAACGGGGTGTATTTGGCCCGGTATATCAGCCCATTGCTTGCCGCCGGTCCCGGACCGCGGCAAGCCGGGCTTCCAGTTCTGGTCCCCGTCCCGCGGCAATCAAAGCCTTGATTTCATCAAGGCTTTGCTCAAACCGCACTATTCGGCCTAAAAGCCTTTCGGAGTTTTCCAGAAAAATTTCAGCCCACATGGGGGCGTTAAGCATGGCGATGCGGGTTAGATCTTCAAAACTGCCGCCGCCGTAACGGGTAATTTCCGTATCCGGCTCGCAGTCAATAAGAGACGCGGCAATCACATGGCAGAGCTGGCTGGTAAAGGCGATTTTGTCGTCATGATCCGCCGCGCTTGTTTCGGTGATCCGGCCAAATCCCATCCGGTGAATCAGGCTTTTCAGAAAAACAAGATTTTCCGGTTTGTTGCGCTTAAGGGGGGTAAGGATATAGTTCTTTCCCGTAAAGTTTACCATTCCCGCATTAACCATGCCCTTCTTTTCCGAGCCCGCCATGGGATGGCCGGGAATAAAATCCAGGTCTTCCCTTGACCGGAGCAGCCGTTCCGCGGCGGCGCAGACGCTTCCCTTGATCCCCGCAATGTCGGTAACAAGGGCGCCGCTTTTAAAAAAAGCCCCGTATGTTTCGATAAAGTCGACAAGCGCCGACGGGTTAAGGCAGAGTATCACAAAATCGCAGTGTCCAAGCATTGCTTTTGGCTCGGTAAACATTTCGTCAACAACGCCGCGGCCAAGCGCCGTTTTCAACACCCCCTCGTCCCTGTCGTACGCGAAAATCCGTTCCGGGCCGGCTTGTTTTTCCGGGCCGGATGTTTGACCGGAAAGCCCCTGCCGCAGGGCCAGCGCGAAGGCGCCGCCCATAAGGCCAAGCCCCGCGATTCCTACGGTACATTTTTCAATGGGTTTCACGGTATGTTTTTCCTTCATGATATGTTTTCTTCACGATATGCTCTTCCCTTCCAGGGCGGCGTAGTTTTTCAGGGCGCCCATCAGATCGGTAAAGGCTTCCGGGGTCAGGGACTGTTCGCCATCGGAAAGGGCGTTCTCCGGGTCATTGTGGACTTCGATGATAAGGCCGTCCGCGCCGGCGGCTGCGGCGGCTTTCGCCGCGGCGGGGACCAGGCCGGCAACGCCGGTGGCGTGGCTCGGATCGACAATCACCGGCAGGTGGGTCTTTTGCTTGAGGTAAGGCACCGCGGCAATGTCCAGGGTGTTGCGGGAAAAGCTTTCAAAGGTTCTGATGCCCCGCTCGCAGAGGATCACCTTTTCGTTGCCCCCCGCCATGACGTACTCGGCCGCCATAAGCAGTTCCGTCACCGTAGAGGCCAGACCCCGCTTTAACAGAACAGGCTTGCCGCAGCGGCCAAGTTCCTTAAGAAGGTTGAAGTTCTGCATGTTCCGGGCGCCCACCTGGATGATGTCGACATTGTCGAAAACCTCAAGCTGATGAATTTCCATCAGTTCGGAAACCAGCGGCAGGCCCGTCTCCTCCTTCGCCGCGCCAAGCAGATCCACCCCCTCGCAGCCCATCCCCTGGAAACTGTAGGGACTGGTCCTGGGCTTGAAGGCCCCTCCCCGGAGAAAACCAGCCCCCGCGGCCTTTACCGCTTTTGCCACGGCGATGATCTGTTCCCGGCTTTCCACGGAACAGGGACCGGCAATAACCCCAAACCTGCCGCCGCCGATACTGTGAATAGCGCCTGTGCCGTGAGCGTTTGCCGCAATGTCAATCCGGGTGTCTTCCGGATGAAAAAGCCGGTTCGCCCTTTTATACGGCTCCTGTACCCGCATAACCTTCGCGACAAGATGATGCGCCCCTATGGCCTCCGGGTCAAGGGAAGAGGTATCCCCCACAAGGCCCAGAACGGTCTGTGCTTCTCCCCGGGAAACATGTACCGTAAGGCCGCGTTTTTCCATAACGGCGGCGAAGGCTTCCGTCTCTTCCCGGCCCACTCCCTGTTGCAGCGCGATAATCATATATAGCTCCTTTGCCCGCGGGTTTACGGCCCGAAATACCCGAGGGCATAAAAAAAGGGACCCCGTACGGAGTCCCTGGTATTGCGGCCTTTAGACAGCTAAAGGCAGACACGGAACCCCGTTGGCCGAAGCGGGATGAAGTAAAAATAATAGTAGTAGGCCCCGGTGTTCCTGTCTTTCATATCGTTAATCTATCCTTTCCGGGAAAAAGTGTCAAGCAAGGTCCGCCGAAAAAAGTGATGTCAGACCATTTTGCCGCCGTCCCGGCGCATCAGCAATTACATAAAATCGAGAACCTTAATATTATTCTTTTCTATATACTCATCTGTTATTTTGTAAAGTACCGGAGAGAAATTCCTTGTTATCTTTTCAACATCCACTATTTTTCCGTCTATTTTTACTTCCCGGTAAATTTCGTTATATCGAAAATAACTTTTATTTCTTTTTATTAAAAAATGATTCTTTTCAACGATATGGAATTTTTCTTTTATGTGATTTTGACAGAGTATCTGCCCTTTCAAATAATTATCGCTTAGCCATATCTTAATTTGTATCGGATATTCTAATTTATTCCTTACCTTCAAATCAACGAAATTATATAGAACAGTTGCCCCGCTGCCAAAGGGTAAAACTCTCCCGGAATCCGGAAAAACGTCCATGGAATGATGGTATCTTTCAACGGTTTCCATGGGGATATGCAAAAATATCCAGTACAGAAAATTGGAAAGCTGGCATAATCCGCCGCCGACGCCTTTTATCACCTTTCCATTTGATAATAACATGCCGTCAACATATCCTTTTTTGTAGCTTGGTTTACCAACAATTGTCCAAAACGAGAATACTTTATTTGGCTCAATAATGATGCCATCCAGGCTGCGTATAGCCTGCTTCAAATTTATTATTTTATTTTCCTGGAGTTCGGGATCACTGTTACCCAATTTTCTCCGCAAAACCGACTGGTGTCTTGCAATTATACATTTATAATACGCGCCGCTTTTTTTATAGGATATTCCAGGATCAAAAATATTTTGCAGTTTTCTTATAAAACACCGAAGATGGATAATTGGTTTTTTCAGGAACGGATATTTTCTTGAAAATGCAATCCTTCCCGGGTTTTCATAATTATTGAGAAGAGCAAGAATTTCTTCTTTTGAGATACCCATGCAATAATACTGCCATACATCAAATTTTTGCGATAATCCGCCGGACGATCCCGCAGGAATTTTTTGAGGCGATGGGCAGATATTCTTCAAAGGCCATGGGCGATTCGGTTCCGGCGATATCCGAAAGCGCCCTGATAACAAGACAGGGCGTTTTAAAGATCCAGCAGACCTGGGCAATAGCGGCGCTTTCCATTTCTACCGCCCTTAGTCCGGGGAAGCGCTTTGCCGCGGCGGCGATCCTGTCCGGTTCATGCATAAATACATCCCCGGAACCGATAATCCCCCGGACATGGTGAAAGTTTTCCGGCAGTGTCCCTTCGTTTTTTAGTTCATCCACCGACTGTTCCGCCAGCTGTATCAGTTTGCCGGGTACGGGAAAAACCGCGGGCATTCCGGGAAGCTGCCCCGGCGCGTAGTTAAAGGCCGTCACATCCACGTCGTGATGAACAATGCCGGAAGAAATGACCACATCCCCAAAATGCAGATCCGTCCCCGTACCGTTGTTAATACCCCCGGCGGAACCGGTATTGATTACCGTATCGGGATGGTACTTGTCGATCAGCAGGGCGCAGCCTACCGCGGCGTTTACCTTGCCGATTCCGCAGCGAAGCAGCGCCGTATCCCTGTTATCCAGAGTACCCCGGTAAAATTCAAATTCACCGATAGTTGTGGTTTGAGGGTTTTGCAGCAGATCCCTGAGCATGATCACTTCCGGTTCCATGGCGCCTATAAGACCTATCATGATTACAGCATATCAGAAGAACGAACCGGTTTCCAGTGCTTTCCGCAGCTCGTCTCTGGGGATGCCCCAGTTTCTTCCAAAATGATCCAGAAGCCGCCGGGACAGTTCCATAAAGCGCCCAAATACCGGCTTTCCCGCCGCCGGCAGCAGTTCCGGAAAAGGGCGGCGGTTTACGATAAGTTCCCAGAAGCGGGCAAAGTTCTTTACCGCGTCCATGTCCGCTTTGGGAAGAGAATCCGTCGCCCTTACTTCGTAGGGAGCGGAACCGTCGTACTCCGCCCGAAAGGCCCCGGATTCCGCCATGGCCCGCAGCGGCGTACCCGGCAGGCATTTGAGTATGCCCGGCTGTATCTCGAAGGTTCCGGCTGCCTCCGGGCCCTGCGCGCCGCTCAGGCCGATCCACAGCCGGTCAAAACCTGCGCCGAAAGAAGCGAGATCTTCCCCGGGAAGGCCGGCGATAAGGTCCGCATGTACGAGGGCATTTGTTTTTGTCCGCAGAAAACCCAGGACTTCCAATTCCCCTTCGGGATTGGAAGCCCGGTTGATACGGGCGCAGGTTTCGGGCTTAAAGCTTTGTATGCCGATTTCCAGCCTCAGGCTTTCCGGCGGAAAGCGGACCAGCATCTTCCGCAGTTCTTCCGGAAAAACTGCGGGGACCATTTCAAAGTGAAACTGAAGGCCCCCGGGATGCGCCCTGTCCGGGGGTCTTGTTTTTGACAGGCAGTACTCCAGAATTCGCAGCGCCCGGGGGATATTGATGTTAAAACTGCGGTCAAGGAATTTGATGGTCCGCGGTCCGGCGCCGCCGTTTTTACCGCCGCCGCTTTCGTCTCCGGTACTGTTTTTGACGCGGCGTTGCAGCAGGGTTCCCAGATCGGCCAGAAATTTTTCCAGCGGAAATTCCCGGACGCCGGCACGCTCCGCCGGGCGGCCCCGGACGGGCGGCCCTTCGGACGCGGCCGTAAAACCCGTGGGTCCCGCGGCGCTTTGACAGAAGGCGCAGGCAAAGGGACAGCCCCGGGAAGCTTCTACATAGATGAGCTTGCGCCGCAGATCTTCGGCGGTGTACAGGGGATAGCCCGGCTTAACGGCGGCAAGATCAACCGGAAGGGCATCGATGAATGTATCCCGGGGTACATTCGTTTTGCCGGGAACGTTCACCTGACCGGGGACATTCAGGGCGCCTCGCCGCCCGGCCGCCGCTCCGTTCATGTCCGGGCAGCCCGCCTCTTTATCCCGCAGAATGGAACGGCACAGTTCCGCAAAGGCCGTTTCCCCTTCGCCGCGGATAACAAAATCCGCAAAGCGGAAAATGTCCGCGGCTTTCGGCAGGTACGTTACTTCGGGGCCACCCAGGACGATTACCGGCCGGCGCGGCCCGGAAGAACGGGCGGCCGTCATGCGCCATATCCGTTCCAGTTCCCCAAGCAGTTCCACCGTTGCGCCGTGGTTCCAGACGGAGACGGAGATGCCCAGGATCCGCGGCGACTCAGCGAGAATAGCCGCGGTTTTTTCCGCCAGGGGCTGCCGCAGGGCAAGTTCCGCAATGGCGCACTGATCCGGGTCTTCCAGGTTTGCCTTGAGCAGGCGCAGGGCCAGGGAAGGATGTATCCACTTTGCGTTAACCGCGGCCAGGACTATGGCGGCCACGGGACGCTACCGGGCGCCCATGCGTCCCATCATCTGCTGCAGGGCGGCGGGATTTTTCCCCATCTTTGCCATTTTCTTCATCATGGTCCGCATTTTTTCAAATTTCTTGATAAGCCGCCCCACTTCCGCCACGGAGGTACCGGAGCCCCTGGCAATCCGGCTTCTTCGGGAGGGGCCGATAATCAGATGGTTGTTCCGTTCCCCGCGGGTCATGGAAGAAAGGATTGCTTCCTGGTGCTTAAAATCTTCCCTGTCAATATCTTCTTCACTTATCTGTCCCGCCATGCCGGGGATCATTTCCATCATCTTTTGCAGGGAACCCATTTTCTTGACCGAGCGCAGCTGGTTCAGCCAGTCGTCCAGGGTAAAATTCTCCTTCTCCATCTTTTTCCGGAGTTCCAGGGCTTCTTTTTGATCGATCACTTCCTGGGCTTTTTCTACCAGGCTTACCACGTCACCCATGCCCAGAATACGCCCGGCAATACGGTCCGGATGAAACGGTTCAAAGTCTTCGGGCTTTTCACCGGTTCCCACAAATTTCAGGGGCTTGCCGGTAACGGTTTTAAGGGACAGCGCCGCCCCGCCCCGGGTGTCGGAATCAAACTTGGTCAGCACCACTCCGGTAAGGCCGATCTTTTCATCAAAGGTTTTTGCAATATCCACCGCCGACTGGCCGGTCATGGCATCGGCGACCAGCAGCAGTTCGTCCGGCCTGGAAGCGTCTTTAAGGCGCCGCAGTTCGTCCATCATCGGCTCGTCTATCTGAAGCCTTCCGGTGGTGTCGATGATCAGCGTATCGTACAGTTCTTTCTTTGCCAGGGCCAGCGCGCCCCGGTACACCATGACCGGATCTTTGGCCCCCTCTTCCCGGTAGACCGGTACGCCGGTCTGGCTGCCCAGAACCGCCAGCTGTTCCGCCGCGGCGGGGCGGATAAGGTCGCAGGCCGCCAGAAGGGGCCGGCGGCCTTCTTTTTTAAGACGCAGGGCAAGCTTGGCGGAACTGGTGGTTTTCCCCGAACCCTGAAGGCCCAGCATAAGAACCGTGGAAAGGGTGTCGGGCCCCTTCAGCGCAAACTCTTCGCCGTTCCCTCCCAGGAGGGACACCAGTTTATCGTGGATGATCTTGACAAACTGCTGGCCCGGATTTACCGCGCGGAGAACTTTTTCGCCCCTGGCTTCTTCGACGGCAGAATTGACAAAGCGGCGCACCACCCTCAGGTTAACATCCGCCTCCAGCAGGGCCATTTTGATGGCATCCACCGCGTCTTCGATATTTTTTTCGGTAATCGCCGCCTTCCCGGAAATGAACCGGAACGCGTCGGAAAATTTTTGGGTTAGTTTGTCAAACATCATGATTCCCCCTGTGTAAGGATTCGCCGGCCGGCCGCTCTTTTTGCCTGTTCTCCGTTTTGTTTTGGTACATAAGCCTGTCCACATGGGAAAGAAAGTCCTTGATTGAACGATTCCCCCCCGGGACGAACATGTCCCAGCCGCAGCTCATCTGTAGTTTATAGGGCCGGCCGGTACTGTTCTGATGATCCATGGCCTTTTTTATTCTTTCTATCAGTTTGGTAACATCGTATTCCGCCCTGACGGCCAGAACAAATTCGTCCCCTCCGTAACGGGCGGCAAAATCCGATTCCCGGATACAGCCCTTGATGATCGACGCCATGTCCCGCAGGGCGTTGTCCCCTTCCAGATGACCCAGGGTATCGTTGATTTCCTTAAAGTGATCCATGTCAATCATGACAATGGAGTAACTTTCCCTGGCGCTGGCCCGGGAAAGTTTGTCGATAAACTCGTTAAAGCTAAAGTGGTTCCCCAGCCCCGTAAGGCTGTCCAGCTTTGAATCGCTCTGCACGATAAAAAAATAAAAATACAGCATGGCGGCGGCAAAACATGGCCACATCAGATTGCTGGATCTGAGCAGGATGTCCGTAACCGCGCCGGAAGCCACAAGGATGCCGAAAAATATAATGGAATAAACCCTGGACAGGGTAAACTGTTTGGCGGAAAAGGCTATATCGGCAAAACAAAGGACCAGGGGAAAGTAACTTATGATAAGCCTGAGCAGATAAAACCTGCCGGGAACATAGTGGTTATCCGCCGAAATGGAAAAGAAAAAGTGCAGGGGTAAATTGAAAATCAGCGCCAGAACATAAAGACCCAGAAAATAGGCCATGATCTTTAGTATTTTTTGGGCCCTTTGGGCATTGCGAAACGCGAAATAATCGATAAAAACAAAGGTCAAATAGTAGGTACAATTCTGGGCTACCAGAAAGATGTTAAGGCTTCCGTAAAGGGCATAGGCAACAGGAACGCCGGGGATTCCGCTGATAAGGCGCTCGAACACATCCGTTATAACCGCCGTCATGGCTGAAACCAAAACGGCCAGATACAGCCGGCGCTGAACCGGATCGGTATTGTACTTGCGGACATAATCAATGATGATCATGGCAATAATAAGCGCGGCGCTTAACGACGGGTTTACATGAACCGGTATCATTCATGCCCCCTGTCGGTGGAACGGCGGCGTTCGTTTTTGTGTTTGTACATAAGGCTGTCAATGTGCTTTAGGAAATCTTCTATCGACTGATCCGAATTGGTGTTGTATACATCGTATCCATAACTTATTTCAAGCTTATAGGGACGCTGGTTTTTTTCGTTTAGTTCGTCAATAGCCTTTTGGATGCGGTCCATAAGCTTTGTTATATCGTATTCCACTTTTGCGGCCAGAACAAATTCGTCGCCCCCGTAACGGGCGGCAAAATCGCTCTGCCGTATCGATCCCTTAATAATAGCGGCCATGTCCCGCAGCGCGTTGTCTCCTTCCAGGTGGCCCAGGGTATCGTTGATTTTCTTGAAGTGATCCATGTCGATCATTACAACGGAATAGGATTCCTGCAAACGACGCGGAAAACGGCGGCTTTTTGTTTTTTTACGGGACAGAAGCCTGGAATGGGGATTGGAAAGTTTGCTGATAAACTCGTTAAAGCTGTACCGGTTTCCCAGTCCCGTAAGGCTGTCCAGTTTTGAATCGCTCCGGATGATAAAAAAGTATGCGTACAGCAGGGATGCCGACAAACTGGGCCACAGCATAAGAGAACCGCTGTGGAAGATCATGTCAATGGAAGATCCGATAAAGGGAAAAAAAATAAAAATCAGCAGCAAAAAAATCTGGCTTTTTTTAAAGGATTGGAACGAGACCATACAGTCGTAGAGGATAAACAGGACAGGGCTGTAACTGACCAGTATCCGTATGATATACAGTCTGCCGGGCAGTATCGTATGATCCGGGGCCAGGGTATAATAAAACCGCCATTTCAGGTTCACCACCAGAACCAGGGCATAAACGGCGGCGATGAACCAGGCCGTTTTTGCCAGGAATTTGACGCGCCGCGGATTTTTGAACACATTGTAGTTGACAAGCAGGAACATGTAATAATAGACCAGCACCTGGGCAAAATGCTGCAGCATTATGATAATCTGAAAAAACCGGTACATGCCCGGACCGGGAAGCCCCTCGCACAGGTGATATAAAAAATTCATCGCCATGGCGGTCAAGACAAAAACCGAAAGCTTAAGGAAGATCGACAGCTGAAAGGTGTCGGTAACATACTTCCGGGTATAATCAATCAGGATCAGGACAATAAGAAGGGCGGGACCGGCGATTATGTTCAGCGCGGGGGTCAAATGCATCGTATTCCTTACGATAAATCTGTCAGGAAACTGTTTAAAAAATCGACAGGTTTTATTTCTTTGTTGAGTATTTGATGCATTCCAACGGAAATGGGCATTTTAAGTCTGTATTTCTCACAAAGGATTTTAACATACCTGGTTGCCGCTACCCCTTCGGGCAGATAGCCTATTTCATGTATTCTGGCAATAAGATCGTCCAAATTTCTAAAGGGTTCAAGGATGTTTTTTTCGATGATCTCCCTGCCGAAACGCCGGTTCCTGCCGAATACGGAGCGGCAGGTAACGTCCAAATCGCCCACTCCGGAAATGGAGGAAAAGGTCTCCGGATGAGTTGCCCCCATGGTCATGCCCAGGGTTTGTATTTCGTTCAGCCCCGCGGCCAAAAGCAACGATTCGGTTCCGTCGCCGAACATTTCTTCCGTGCCGGTGGTTTTTAGGGCGTCCATGATCCCGAAGGCGATGGCGATAACGTTTTTTACCGCCGCCGCGACCTGGACTCCCCGGACATCCAGGGAGGCGAATACCAAAAGCCGCCGGCCCTTTAAGAGATACCGGACCCGGATGGAATTTTTGGGACTCTGGCTGGCGGCGATAAGGCCGGTAATTTTACCCCGGGATACCTCTTCCGCATGGCTGGGCCCCGCCACGTAAACAAGGGACTTCCGGAAAAAGCCCGGCAGGTAATCCTCCAGCGCGTCCAGGATCAGCCGGGGGCCCCTGGAGGTTGGCAGAAAACCTTTTGTAATAACCGCGATAGTGGTTTCCCCTTCCCGGATAGAGGAAACCGCCAGGAGCTGTTTTACCGTATCCAGCAGGAACAGGGAAGGAACGGCGAGGATCAGGAATTCCCTGCCGGACGCCGCTTCGCATATGTCACAGAGGGCCCTGATATTTTCGGGCAGAAGCACCCCCGGAAGAAACCGCGCATTGGTATGCCGGGAGTTTATTTCCTCCGCGGTTTCTTTTTCGTAACACCAGATGACCACGTCATGCCCCTTTTCGGCAATGACTTTGGCCACCGTAGTACCCCAGGCTCCGGCGCCCAGAACCGCAACGGTAAACAACATAATGCTCAAGTATAACGGATTATCCGGTTTTTGTTAACCGTAAGGCCGCTAGCGCCCGCGTTTTTTCCACCGGATGTAGATCTGCCGGCCGGAACCGTTTTCCTGGGGCCGTTCCTCGGTTTCAAACTGGGGGATGGCCCTGAACAGATCCGCCAGCTTGCGAAAGCCGTAGTTCCGGGAGTCGAATTCGCTGGACCGCAGGGTGATTTTCTGCCCGACCCCGCCCAGGTACGCCCAGCCCGAATCGTCGGCCAGATCGTCCACGGTTTCCCGGAGAAGTTTAAGCAGCTTCCGGTCTCCCTTAAAGTCCCGGCGGGTCCTGGCCGCCGGTTTGGCGTCGTCCTCGTCATCCTGGGCGTCCCGGAGTATTTCGGTATAGATAAACTTATCGCAGACCGCGACAAAGGCCCGGGGAGTTTTCTTTTCCCCAAAGCCGTAGACCCGGCGGCCGCTTTCCCGGATCCGGGACGCCAGCCGGGTAAAATCCGAATCGCTGGAAACGATGCAAAAACCGTCGAGCTTTTCGCTGTACAGCAGGTCCATGGCGTCAATGATCATCGCGCTGTCGGTGGCGTTTTTGCCGACGGTATAGGAAAACTGCTGGATAGGCTGGATAGCGTAATCCAGCAGCTTTTCTTTCCAGGATCGCAGGTTGGTGCTGGTCCAGTCGCCGTAGATCCGCTTTACGCTCGCCACGCCGTACTTGGCAACCTCCGCCAAAAGGCCTTCGATGATTATCGCCTGGGTGTTATCCGCGTCAATAAGGACCGCCAGTTTGTCCTGGCTGGCCGCCTGATCCGAAAATGGTAAAAGGGGCATATTATTCTCCAAAAATAGACTGTTTGATCCGCCTTAAAAGGCTGATCTTGCCCAGGGGGATTTTTACGGGATCCTTCCCGTCCCTGGGCCGGACGGTTACTATCATTTCGCCGCCCTTTTTTTCAAGATTCTCCGGGGTTCCCAGGATTTTCTGTTCCCCCGTCCCGGGAACTGCTCCGGGAGTGTTCCAGGTTATCTCCAGCAGGGAACCGGAGGCCATCGCCTGCCGGGCAATGCCGGTCTTGCCCACATAATCCAGGGACCGGGCTTCCAGTTTTTCGTAACGCAGGGAAACATCCTTAAGCTGGGTTTCACTTACTATCATCCGCCGCTCTATCCGGTTTTTCAGCTCCTCCCGCTCCTGCCTGGTGAGCGCAAGATCCTCCAGGGCCGCCCGGAACCGTTCCTTGAAGGCCGCGGCGCGATCCGCCGGATGTTCCGCCCGTTCCCGCTCCGGCGGAACCGGAACGGCTATGCCGGGCAGCGCCGGACCGGGAAGGGGAAAGGCCGCGGCGGGCTCCCCTGAAGGGTTTCCGCACTCGGGCCGGGCCACAATATCCACCCCGGCGGTACGGAGCGCTTCCTCCGCCTCTCCGGCGCTTCCGGACAGAAGGTACACCCCCGGCGCTAGGGTCCGTTTAATCAGGGCCGCCAGGGGTCCCGTTTCCGCCAGATAACGGTGTTCCCCGCCCAGGGACAGCACCACTCCCTGGTGGAGGGAGACCTCCCGGTAGCGCTTTTCCCAGTCCTTAAGGTTCCACCCCAGGGCATCCCCCGCCCGGCCCCCGGAGAGCCGTTCCAGGAGCTCCCCCATGAAGGCGGCGTCGTACCCCCGGTTAAAGCCCCGGACTACCGAATCCCGGGACAGGGTAAAACGGACCGTGGTTCCCGTTTCCTCCACCGAAGCAAAGGCGGCCAAATCCAGGGCGTCGGAAAACCGGATACCGGGGTACAGGATACAGGAAAAATCCGAATCCATGGCGACCGGGGAATGCGCTCCGGGGGCGCCCTGGTTCTGCCGAGGTACGGGGCGGTACGCTTTTTTCCCCCGGACCGGGGTTTCGGAAAAAAGGCCCGCCAAAACCAGGGACCGGAGCAGGACCGGAGCCGGGGGAAAATTCGCCGCCGGTCCCATAAAGCCAAAGGCCGCTTCTTCTTCCCGGCGGTAAAGTTCCGCCAGTTTGATCAGGGTGGTTTCGGGCAGGATCCCCGCCTTTTCCGAAGAAGAAACCAGCCCGTGGATAAGACGGACCGTACTCTTTAAAAGGCTCCGGTTCAGATAGACGGGGCTGCGGTGAAGGTACAGGGCTATTCCGCCGGCCAGGTATTCAAAACATTCCCGCTCCGGAAGCTCTTTAAAGGCTGCCAGCCGGGCGGTTTCGGGAAGGAGGAACTCCCCGCCGGGAACCAGCAGTCCCAGGGAAACCAGGCCCCCGGCAAGGGCTTCCATATCCAGGCCGGGAAAAAGCCGGCGGCCGGCGTCTTCTGTTTTTTTGCTCAGCGAAAGTCCCCCGTTCAGCGAAAATTCCCCTTCGTTTTTTAAAACCCCCTGGCCGGAAAGCAGGCAGGCAAACAGCGCCGCCAGGGTTCTGCTGTCCGGCGGAACCGGTCCCGCGCCGGCGGCGTCCTCAGCAGCGGGATCCGCGGCGCCTGCCGTTGGCATCTTCGGCGCGTCATTCGCCTCCGGCAGGGCATTTGCCTCCGGCGTTCCCGGACTTCCGGGTTCCGCCAGGGCGGGGAAGAGGACGGAACTATCTTCCGCCGCCGGGGCCAGGATCTTCTCCAGCCGGGGATTCAGGGCGATCCGGAGCTTATCCCCGTCCCGGAACCGGTAAATGATGAGCCGTTCTTCCAGATTGAGCAGCAGGCTGTGAAGTTCGGCGTAGGAATACTCCTCCGAAAAAAAGCGTTCCAGTTCCCCCGGCAGCGGTTCCTCAAGCAGGGCTATGGCGGCAATAATCCTCCGGTCATGATCGTCAATATAGGCGGCGATGGCTTCCTGGATTTCAGGCCGGGCGGCAAAGGCGGAAAGATCCTCCAGCAGGTTCTGCTTGCTAAAGGGGGTTTTGATGCTCCCCAGAATGCTCCGCATCAGTTCAAAGAAGGTATTGTCCGGGAGGGTTACCAGCGCGGACTGCCAAAATGAAACGGACCGGAACGGCGCTTTCACCGGCTCTCCTTTACCGCTTCGGTTTCCCCCGCCGCTTCGGCTTCCCCGCCGGTCCAGTGCTGGATCGAATAACGGTAGCCCTGTTCGGCAAGGAATTTCTGGCGGTTCGCGGCAAAATCCTCTTCCACCGTGGCCCGGGATACAATCGTGTAAAAGTAGGAATTTTTGTTTTCCTTTGGCCGGAGGATCCGCCCCAGCCGCTGGGCCTCCTCCTGCCGGGAACCGAAGGAACCGGAGATTTGCACCGCCATGGAAGCGTCCGGCAGGTCCAGGGCAAAGTTGGCTACCTTGGAAACGACCATCACCTTAAGTTCACCCCTTTTGAAGGCCCCGTAGATCCGTTCCCGCTCCGCGTTGGGGGTCTTCCCCGTTACCAGGGGCGCTTTAAGCAGCCGGGCGATGGATTCCAGCTGGGAAATGTACTGGCCTATCACCAGGATATGATCCAGGGGATGATTGGCAATCAGCTCCAGCGCCGCCTCTTCCTTCCGGGGATTTTCCGCGGCAATACGGTACTTTTCCCGCCTGCCCGCCACCGCGTAGGGAATTTTAAGCTTGCCGGGCAGGTCCAGCCGCACCTCGACACAGAAAGCTTCGGCGATCCAGCCCTTTCGTTCCAGGTCTTTCCAGGGCACGTCGTAGCGCTTGGGCCCCACCAGGCTGAACATCGCGTCCTCCGCACCGTCCTCCCGGACCAGTGTTGCCGTAAGGCCCAGCCGCCGTACGGCCTGAAGTTCCGCGGTAACCCGGAATACCGGCGCGGGCAGGAGATGGACTTCGTCATAAATGATAAGCCCCCAGGGATGGGTGCGGAACAGGGTAAAGTGGGGAAAATCCCCGCCCCTGGCGGGCCGCCAGGTAAGGATCTGGTAGGTGGCAATGGTAACCGGAGCCACCGCCTTTGAATCCCCCGAATACTCGGCAATCTGATCCCGGGTCAGGGTGGTTTTATCCACCAGTTCGTCGATCCACTGGTGCACCGCCGCCACATTGGCGGAGAGGATCAGGGTACTGGTTTTCAGAAGGGCCATCACCGCCATGCCGACAACGGTCTTTCCGGACCCGCAGGGAAGCACCACCACCCCAAAGCCCGTTCCCGGCCCGCCGTTTCCCAGCACCGACCGGGCGGCCTCGGCCTGGTAATCCCGCAGGATAAAGGGCTGCCCCGAAACACAGCGGTCCCGCAGGCCGATCTCCAGCGCCGCCCCCTCCGTTAAGGGAGCTTCGTCCTCCACAGGCCAGCCAAGCTTGATCAGTTCCTGCTTTACCGTCCCCCGGTCGGTCAGCTTAAGGACAAATCCTCCTTCGGTTTTGGTAAGATAGTTCCCCAGGGTCCTGGCGGCGGCGATTTCCTTTTCCACCGCGCTGTCCTCCGTTACCAGAAGCAGTTTTTCCGTCCCGGGAGCCCCGGCCCCGGCAGCCGTGGCCCCGGCCTCGGCAGACTGCCCCGGCTCCGCCGCCCGGAGCCGGATCCTGCCGTACCGGGCCATGGTATCCGCAAAGCCGCCGGTGATCCCCTCGGGCACCTCGTAGCGGCTGTAGGCGGTAAGGGCCTTTACCACATCGGCGGGAGTCAGCCCCGCGCTGGCCGCGTTCCACAGGGACAGGGGATTGATACGGTAGGTGTGGATATGCTCGGGGGATTTTTCCAGTTCCGCGAAGGGCAGAATTGCCGCCCGGGCGTCCTCCGCCCCTTCGGCGTGGACATCCAGAAGCAGGGTTCTGTCGCTCTGTACGATAAGGGGTTTTGCCGCGGAACTCATAACTATAGATTATAATAGAAAAAGACGCCGGGAACCACTATTAGACAGGTCCGGGGTAAAATTAACCACGGACTATGCGGAAAAACACGGACCTGTTGTGTATGTCACGGGCGTCGATGGGGATACGCCCTGTTACTGGCTTAACGGCGCACGGCATGACCTTCCTGTTACCGGGGCATACGGCCGTGCCTACGCTATCGCCGTATCCGGTTCCGATGTGTATGTCATGGGCGTCGATGGGGATACGCCCTGTTACTGGCTCAACGGTGTGCGGCAGGTCCTTCCTGTTCCCGGGAAATACGGCAGCGCCGGCGCCATCGCCGTATCCGGTTCCGATGTGTATGTCGTGGGCCGGGATGGGGATGAGAGGGAGAGTACGCCCGGTTACTGGCTTAACGGCGCGCGGCAAGCCCTCCCTGTTCCCGGGACATGGGCTTATGCCACCGTCATCGCTGTCTCCGGTTCCGATGTGTATGTTGCGGGCGTCGATGGGGGTACGCCCGGTTACTGACTCAACGGCGAGTGGCAGGCCCTCCCTGTTCCCGGGACATCCGGCTCCGCCAACGCCATCGCCCTGCGCTAAGAACCGGATGAAGTATCCGAAAGCCTGAACGGTTCATCCGGCGGGGGAACATCTCCGCGCTGCCCGCGGCCCGGTGTCTGTAGACACCGGGTCAGTCCGGAGACAGACCGGGTCATTTCGCCGCCGGCCGAGCGGTTGACAACGCGGGTCAGGTTGTCGACAGCGCAGGCCGGAATGTCGCCAGCATGCCGCCTAAAGCAGAGACCGTTATCCTTGTTTTTGTCCGTGTTGGTCTGTGTTGGTCCGTGGTTATTTTTGAATTCGAAATTGCCAGTACCTTGCTTACACTAAAACTCAGGATAAAAGAAACAACCACGAAGGCGCAGTCGAACCTTCGGTTCGCGGCGAAACTGGACTTGCCCCGGTTGGGTGGACAGTAGGTTAAGCCGTTTTCTTGCATAATGCCTCAGCGGATGCCGAATAGTCAAGCGCTGAATGCAGCCGTTGTAGTAGGATTCGATGTATTCAAACACGGAATCCCGTACTTCCGATGCACTATGGTTACCGTCCAATGTTTCCAACTCGGTTTTCAGGGTTTTGAAAAAGCTTTCCGCGCGGGCGTTGTTCCGGCAGTTCCCCTTCTCATCTCATGCTCTGCCGGACCGCGGGCTTGCGATAAGCATGACTGGGGAAACGCACTGTTACGAAAACACCCGTGCCGAACGGCTGAACGGGATATTGAAACAGGAATACGGGCTTGGCTGTTCGTTTCCGGGGAAGAAGCAGGCGCTCGCGGCGATAGATGAGGCGGTGTTTCTGTACAACACCGGACGGCCTCATCCGTCCCTTAATTATGAGACGCCTGAAAAAATGCACCGCAGGGTTGCATATTTTCTGGTACAATCAGTTCCAGCATATAGTCCGACAAAAATAGTAACAACGATAAAAAGCATAATTGCGAGAGAAATATTCGCGAGACATCCTGAAGTAAAGAAAAAGCAATGGGGAGGAGAATTTTGGACAGACGGGCATTTTATAAGTAGGGTAAGCAAACATGGCAACGAATACGTGATAGCAAACTATGTCAAATCACAAGGGACAGAAGAACAATACAAACAACTGCGTAAGATAACAGAGGAGTCACAGCCGTCTTTGTTTGACTGATTTCCAAACAAAAATCTTAAAATACCCCGCCCAAGGGCTAAACTTGACCCACATTGCGTCACGAAAGCTCGTGAAAGGAGGAAACAGGTAAAACCTTTCAACATGACCTAATGAGACCGCAGGGAAACTTGTGCACCTCATCCGGAAAGGTGTGGCGAACCACCGGAAGC
>JAISBR010000005.1 GCA_031266095.1 Treponema sp.
CTTCAGCCTGGCATGACCGCCGGAATCTCGACAGAAAGCCGGAATCCTGCGATACTCAAAGCGGCGAACTTTGTCGCCGGTTTAGGACATATGTCTTTTCCCGGCGAACTTTGTCGCCAGGTAGAGGCGTTTTGTCTTCCTCTGGCGAACTTTGTCGCCGGATGTCCTAACAATATCACATATCGTGATATTGTCAACTAGAAATTAGATATTTTTTTAAAAAATTATCTAAAAAGGGCCGAAATGAATATATGGCTATGACAATTGGTGATAGGTTCAAGGTCCTGAGAACAAAACTTGGGCTAAATCAATCCGAGCTTGCGAGGGAAATAGGTGCAAATCCCAGTATTATCAGCGACATAGAACGGGGCGATAAGGAACCATCAAAAAAGATTATTTCGGCTTTGATTTTAAGATATAAAGTCAACTCAAACTGGCTCCTTACGGAGTATGGAGATGTTTTTGTACAAGATCAGGTGTCTGAAAAGAGCCGTTTAGAACAAGAGCTAGACGAAATTATAGCGGCCCATCCCCAGTTTGCCGCCCTGGAAGAACGGCTTGCCCGGATTGAGAAGCGGCTGGACCGGGAATATGCCGCTGATGACTATCCCGCAGACTATCTAGGCGCTGCCGCCGAACCCGTAAGCCTGTACACCGCCGATCCGGAGCCAGAGTACGGCGGGGAAGCGGAAAGTAAAGCGGAAAGGCCGGTCCAAATCCCCTACGTGGAAGACATTGCCGCCGGGCCGCCCATAGCCCAGAGCGAAGACCAGACGGGGCTGGTTTCCGTACCCGCCCGGCTTATCCACAAGGGGTCCCGGTACTATGCCGCCACGGTCCGGGGCGCATCCATGGCGGAGGCGGATATCCGGGACGGCGACCGGGTGCTTATCCGCCATACGGACGCCCCGGCTGACGGGGCCATCCAGGTGGTCCGGCATCAGGGGAAGTCCACCCTCAAGCGGCTGAAGGAAGTCGAAGGCGGGGGCTGGGAGATGCGCTACGAGGACGGCAGCGGGAAGGCCGTCCTGCTCAATTCGCGGGACTACCAGATACAGGGGGAATTTGTGGCGGTGCTGCCGTAAACCGCCGTCCCGGGCAGGGCTTAAAAAGGCCGCGGGAGGCGTGAGAAGCCGTTCAAAAACCGTTAGATAAAGAAACCGGCAGGATTTTACGATCCCCTCAAAAGGGGGCGGGTTTGGGGGGAAACAAAAGGAGGGAGAATTGTGAAGAAGGAAGAAAAGGCTTCCCAGTGGATTCCGGCGAATATTCCGGTTACGAGTATCAAGCTTGACAAAATGAATGTACGCATTGCCTGGATGGATGACCCGCAAATGAGTCAGTCTACGCTAATACGGTTGTTTTGGGACAATTATAACATTAAAGAAATAATACACAGTATTGGAAACATGGGATTCTTTCGTCATGAAGTACCCGTTGTCGTTAAAGATGACGAAGATGGTCACTACATAGTTATTGAGGGAAACAGGAGACTGGCGGCCTTAAAGATACTTCACAATCCCAATTTTGAATTTATTCAGCCCATGCAAAAAAAGGCCTTGCGGGTACTTTCACAGAAGATAAAAAACGATATTGAGATAATTCCTGTTTATATAGCTCCCTCAAGGGATGCCTGTCTACAGTTGCTGTTTTTAAAACATGCATCGGAAGATCATTCTTCGTGGAAAACTCTGATGCAGGCGTATCTTTATTGGAAATATATACAAGATAATCCCGGCATCAAGCTTGAGATGGCCGCAGCGCATTTCAATACAACTTCCTCAAAATTTAACGAGCACGTGCGGTTATACAATCTGTTTCGGATGATAAAAGCAATGGACAATCTGCCCGCAGATGTCCAGAAAATAGTCGGGGATGCAATAACTATTCCAATAACGACATTTGAAAGAATAGCAAAAAACAAGAAGGTTGCCGAATACCTGGATTTGCCCATCGATTGGTTTTTTGAAGATGAAGATAAAACAGAGTTCTTCAATACTGCCATGAAGAATATTGTTATCAGTGTAATCAACAAGGAAGAGAATTCCAGATCTTTGGACAAGGCGGCGGAGATAGAGAGATTCTTTTTTTCGTACAATAAGGTGTCCAAGCCGAAAGACAGTCCTCCACCGGATAATGTGAACGGTGCTCCCGGTACTGAAGGGGTATCCTACCCGGATACGCAGTCACCGCCGACAGAGCCGGGAGCAAACCCGGCGGTTCCACCGAATCCGCCTGCGGTGCCAAGAGAAACCAAAAGTATCATAAGAACAAAGATTCCGTTTGGGTTGGAAAACGCGACGGCGCTTAAGGATATCTACCGGGAATTATGCAAACTCAAGGTTGAGGAAGCCCCAAACGCATCCGTTGCGTTGTTCCGGGTCTTTCTTGACAAGGCCACGAGGAAATTTCTGGAAAATCATGGTTTTAAAAAATGTCCGATTGTAAACAAGAATGGTGACTTGCTCAGAGAAGACCCGTTTACTGATGTTGCTTTTGGCGACTGCTTAAAATTTATCAGTTCAAGCAAATGCGATTTGGTTTCTGATTCCGTGAAAAAAGCCCTCCAGTTTTTTCTGGGACTTAAGGCCAAGGGGCTGGAACAGTCAAAAAACAAAATCAGCGGCATGAATCAGTTGATCCATAACCATGAAATCAGTTATACTCCCGAGGAAGCAAAGGGCCTATGGCCACAACTTGAAACGTATGTTAAAATACTCCTCACGGAGTAGGACATGGCGCGATATAAAAGCCCTTTACGGTATCCCGGCGGGAAAGCGGCTCTTGCACCGGTAATATCTTCAATTATTGTGGACAATGGATATTCGGATACTTATTATGCAGAGCCGTTTGCCGGCGGTGCCGGGGCTGCGCTTGATCTGCTCTTTTCCGAACGGGTCTGGAAAATACTTCTGAATGATGCCGATTTTCACCTTTTTGCGTTTTGGAAAAGTATCATTGATAAAACCGAACAGTTTTGCGAACGGATTAAAACCGTTCCGCTTACCATCGCGCAATGGAAAAAACAAAAGAATATCTTTGATGCGGTTCATGCTTACACCCTGTATGAAGTCGGGTTCGCAACGTTTTATCTTAACAGGACCAATCATTCGGGGATTTTAGACGGCATGCCGATAGGGGGGCTTGAACAAACTGGAAAATGGAAAATCAATGCGCGCTTTAACAGATCCGAATTAATTGACCGGATAAAAAGAATAGCATCCTACAAAGGACGCATAGAAATCTTTAATCTGGAAGCCCGTCTTTTTTTAGCCCACCTGAATAGTTTGACCAAAACCGTATTCGTATATCTTGATCCACCCTATTATCAACAAGGGCCGGAACTGTATCTTAATTTTTACAGTACGGAAGATCACAAATCGCTTGCACTGTATATTCAAAATGAATTACGTCATCCCTGGATCCTGACGTATGATAATGTCAAGGAAATAGAGAATTTATATCAAAAACAAAATTCCATAACCTTTGACCTGTCTTATAGCGCCGGTGCCCACAAAAAAGGCCGGGAACGATTGTTTTTTAGTTCCCGGCTAACATCTGTCCCAAAAGCCATTACTCCCTAAAACCTTTATCCCCTTTAGAGTAAGCCTCCCCGCCCCGGCGGTATCCTCAAACCATGAGAACGCGGAAACGGGAAATCGCGAGGGCCGGCATCTTCGGTTCCAAAGACGATCCCCAGATTGTTACCAGCCGGGACCTGTAGGAAATCGGGGAAACCTTCGCCGATGTCAGAAGGGCCCCGGTGGTGTTCGGCCACTGGCCGCGGCCGGAAGACCCCCGGCTGGGGAACGTGGCAGCCGTCAGCTATGACGAGGCCGCCCAAAGCCTCTCCGCCGAAATCGAGGAAGACGACGCCCTGGCCGGCGCGGTGGACGCGGGTTATTATCCCGACGTGTCCATCCGGGCAAAGCAACGGGCCGCGGACGGCAAGATGTACCTGGTCCACCTGGCGTACCTCGGGCAGGAAGCCCCGGCTATAAAAACCCTGGCGTCTTCCGTCAAGGAGTCTTTGGGGCTGTCCGCCGCCGAGGCCTCGGGCGCCCGCGCGTTCCCTTCCCCTTCGGAGAAGCGTTTATACCTCTCCGAAACCCCGCCTGAAACTTTTTTAAAAAACGATAAGGAAGAACCCCCCGGGACCGGAGACGGGCCCAAACCGAGACCGGAAGCAACACTCGCGACAGCCGGAACCGGGGGCAATTCCGCGGGAGGCGAAAGCCCCCCAGACCAAACCGAGGAGGTACTCGTGGACGAGAAAGAGGCGCAGAAACTGCGCGAGGAGAACGAGCGGCTCAAAGCCGAAAGCCAGGCCAAGGACCTGGCCCTTTCGGAGGCCGCGGGCAAACAGCGGGAAGCGGCCCGGGAACGGCTCAGGGCCGCCATGGACGGGAAGGTCCCCAAAGGGCTCCAGGGCAAAGTCCTGGAACTCTCCGGGGCCTTCGATGAGGGGAAGAGCATCGAGCTTTCCGACGAAGCCGCCCCCGGCGGCAAGCGGAAGA
>JAISBR010000135.1 GCA_031266095.1 Treponema sp.
CAAAATCTGATTTATAGTTGCTGTGTTTTACAGAACATTAGTATGGTTATGACGATGACTTCTTCCAACGGATACACTTTGTTCCGTTCTATCCGGGGATCTCGAATGGCCGAAACATAGGTCATGATCGGCGCTATGGGTCATTTTTCTTGTTCCATAATTCCCCTCCCAGAACATCATGCCAACTATATCACTTCTTCCTACTTTATTTATATTATATGCGCTCGCCCTGGCAGCGGCTCTGGTCCTCCTGGTTATGCGGTGTGCTTATATGGTATACTCGGCTTCATGAATCTTGAGGCGTTTATACTGGGCAGCGGCGGCATGATGCCGCTGCCAAACCGGCATCTGACATCGGTACTTTTGAGGAGGGAAGGGGAGCTGTTCCTCTTTGACGGAGGGGAGGGGACCCAGGTGTCCTTGCGGCGGCTTAATCTGCGTTGGAAAAAGATATCCGTAATTTTTGTGAGCCATACCCACGCGGATCATGTGACCGGTATTCCCGGTCTCCTGATGCTTTCTTCCCAGGTAGACCGGGATGACCCGCTGTACATTATCGGGCCGCCGAGGATAGCCGATTATATCGAGACCAACCGCCGGGTCCTTGATATGTATATCAATTATGAGATTGTTATTAAGGAAATTACCGAACCGGGTGTGGTGTATGAGGGGGAGGGGTTTCATGTCCGCTGTTTTCCGCTACGGCATGGCAAGCCCTGTTTCGGATATGCCTTCGAGGAAGCGGACCGGCCCGGTGAGTTCCATCCGGAAAAGGCCGAGTCCCTGAACGTTCCCCGCGGGCCGCTCTGGTCGAAGCTGCAGTCGGGTGAAACAGTCAAGGCCGCCGATGGCAAAGCGGTACGTCCCGCTGAAGTGCTGGGTCCCCCCCGCTCAGGCAGGAAGTTTTCCTTTGTGACCGATACCCTGGCCTTTCCGGAAATAGCGAAAGAGGTCACGGGTTCAGATCTTTTTGTGTGCGAGGGGATGTTCGAAGAAGAACTTGCCGAAGACGCCCGGAGCAAAAAGCACATGACCGCCGGGGACGCGGCCCGAATCGCCGCCATGGCCGGAGGAATCAAAAAGCTCATGCTGATCCATTACAGTCCCCGGTATACCGAATACAACCTGAAGCGGCTTTTACAGGAGGCCAGGGAGCTGTTTCCCAATACGGAGCTTGCCCGTGATCGGGCCGTATACCCGATTGAGTTTACGGATTGAAAGCGGCCGCCGGATGCAGCATAGGAGGTTCCTGCTTTGATTGAGGTACAGAATCTTTCAAAACGCTATGGAAAAGTGGAAGCGGTACGGGACGTCTCTTTTTCGGTGGGCGCCGATCAGGTGATGGGTTTTCTCGGGCCGAACGGCGCGGGGAAAACCACCATTATGAAGGTACTCACCGGTTACCATTTTCCTTCGGCCGGAAGCGTTCGAGTGGACGGCATATCGGTGGAGGATGATCCGGTGGCGGTGAAAGAACGTATCGGGTATCTGCCGGAAAGCGTGCCCCTGTACGGGGATCTTACCGTGGATGAGTATCTGGCCTTTATCGCCGATTCACGGCTCATTTCCCCAAAGGAACGGCGGAGGAAGATTGAGGCGAGTCTTGAGGCCTGCGGACTGGGGGTCTGCCGTTCACGGAAAATCGAGACCCTCTCAAAAGGCTACCGCCAGCGTGTCGGCCTCGGCCAGGCCATTCTTCATGATCCGCCGATTCTTATTCTGGATGAGCCGACCAGCGGGCTTGATCCGAATCAGATAATAGAGATTCGTTCCCTCATCAAAGCATTGGGCAAACGGAAGACCGTGATCCTCTCCACTCATATTTTACGGGAGGTAGAAGCGGTATGCGGCCGGGTGCTTATTCTCAACGAGGGGCGTATCGCGGCGCAGGGAACCGCTGAGGAAATCGCCGGTACGATGAAGGGCGGGGATACCTGGGAGCTTATGCTGAAAGGGGCGAGGCCGGAAACCATACAGGCCCGGCTCTCGCTGCTGGGAGCCGGCATCAGCGTCAGGGCGGTGGAATCCGCCGGAAACGGAATCCTCCGCATGAGTGTCTTTATTCCCCCGGATGGCCGCTCAGATCTGGCGGGCGGGGAACGGATCTTTGACTGGGCGGTTGCCGGCGGCCTTAAGATACTGGGCATGAACCGGAAAAAGCTCAGCCTGGAAGATATCTTTGTGCAACTTACCGCCGAGGAACGGGGCGCTCAGGCGCCGAGAGGAGGCGCGTGATGCAGACGGTGTCCCGTATTGCCCGCTCAAACCGCGTCTGGGCTTTGGCGCGGAAAGAACTTCGCTCATACCTTAAGGCCCCGGCCTTTTACGGCGCGGCGGTCTTTTTTCTGCTTTTCTGCGCGTTATGGCTCTTCTATTTTCAGCGTTACTTTGCCATGGACGCCGCGACCCTGCGGCCTTATTTCGCCGCGTTTCCGCTGGCGTTTATCCTGGTTATTCCGGTGATCACCATGAAAAGCTGGGCTGAAGAACGGAAGACCGGCAGTGTGGAACTGCTCCTTACCATGCCCTTTTCCGAGTGGGACTTGGCGCTGGGAAAGTTTTTCGCCGCCCTGGCCGTGTTGGCGATGATGCTGGCCCTGACCGTTCCGCTGCCCCTGAGTCTGACCGCCCTGGGGGATTTTGACGGCGGTATGATCCTCTGTGAATATGCCGGGGCTTTGCTGCTGGGAGCCTCCGCTACCGCCTTGGGGCTGCTGCTCTCTTCGCTCTCAAAAAACCAGGCCGGTAGTTTTCTGGGAACCGCGGCGGCGCTGATGACGGTGATGCTGATCAATCAACTGACCTTTTCGTTTGACCTTCCCCAGTGGCTCACCGGGGGAATCAACTTTGTTTCCCTGACTTTCCATTTTGAAAGTTTCTCTAAAGGGCTTATTGACAGCCGGGATCTCGCCTTCTTTGTGATCAGTACGGTGCTGTTTCTGTTTATTAACACCAGGGTTATCCTGTTCAGGAAATGGGGGTAGCTGTGACCAGAAAACAGACCGCGACTTTAACGGTATTGTCGCTCATCGCCCTGGCGCTGATGCTTCTGGTGAGCCGCCGGTTTTGGTTTCGCCTGGATCTTACCAGGAACAAAGCCTATACGATTTCCGAAGTTTCACGCAACCTCTATAACGAGATACCGGATCAGATCAGAATCACCTATTACCTTTCGGATAAACTGCGCTCTATGCATCCTATGCCGGGGGAGATTGAGGATCTGCTGCGGGAGTATACCGCCTATTCCCGGGGAAAAATACGGCTCATTGTCAGAGACCCGGTTAAAGTCCAACTCACGGAGCAGGTGGAACGGCTCGGCATACAGCCCCAGCAGATCCAGACGGTGGGAGAGGATCAGGCCAGTCTGGTCACGGTGTACACCGGCCTGGTCATTGAGTACCTTGACAAGATAGATGTGCTGCCGGTGGTGTTTTCCCTTGACACCCTGGAGTATGACCTGACCGGCCGGATCCGTTCCCTGGTACGGGGCAGCGAACGCCAGGTCGGAATCATCCTGGGGGACAGTTTCCGGCGCTGGAACGAGGATTATGCTTACCTGAATCAGGCCCTCAACGGAGCGGGCTACCGGCCAAGCCTGATACCGCCGGGGGATGAAATTCCGGATAGTTTGCCGGCGCTGTTTGTGCTGGGCGGCGCCGAGGAGTTGGATAACTGGGCTTTGTACCGGATTGACCGTTATATCCAGCAGGGGGGAAAGGTACTGTTCGCCCTGGAAGGCGTCTACGTGGATACCGTTAACGGCAGCCTTGAAGCGAGGAGGTTAAACGATCAGGGTCTTCTGGAAATGGTCGCTGCCTATGGTGTGATCGTCCGTCCGGAGCTTGTTCTGGATCGTGCCGCCCTGACCCTGCAATACCAGACCGGAAGCCCCGGCGGGGGTGTACAGTACCGGATAATCCGCTATCCCCACTGGATCGGAGTTCTCCCGGAAAACGGGAACCTTGAACATCCGGTAAGCGCCCGTTTCGGCGGCGTTGATCTCTTCTGGCCGGGTCCCTTGGAACTACATGCCCCCGAAGGGGTGGAAGCGATGCCTCTCTTTACCAGTACCGGTGAGGCATGGGTGATGCGGGATACGTTTTTCACTAATCCCGATACCGCCTACCTGTTTGAGCGGGACGCCGTTCAAACCAGAGGTCTTAAAATACTCGGCGCCAGTCTTACCGGGACTTTTCCCAGTTGGTTCAGGAACACCCCCAAACCGGTTCGGGAGGGTTCAGGAGAGGAACTGCCCGATATGCCCGCAAGGCCCAGGCCTTCACGGATTATTGTCATTGGTGATACGGATTTCGCTACCACTATTATCAGCGCCAGCGGAGGACGTCAAAACCTGGATTTCCTGCTGCAGGCTGCCGACTGGCTGGGTAACGACGATGATATTATCGGAATACGGAACCGGGAGTCCCAGGCGGGTAGGCTTGACCGGATAATCGATCCCGAAAAGAGAGTAGCCGCCATGCGCTTTATCCAGATCATCAATGTGATCCTGATGCCGCTGCTGGTTATTATCGTGGGTTTATTCCTCGCCTGGAGACGCGAGGCGCGTTCCCGGGCATCCGTAAAGGAGTATTCTGATGGCGTATAGCAAAAAGCTGTTCTTCCTTTTAACGATAATCGTGGTCTTGTCTGCCGTATACGTTTTAAGCATGGTCTTTGATCCTGAACGGACGGCTGCCGGATCCGCCCTCCTTTTCTGGATAGATCCGACGCTTGTTGACCGGATAGACCGGATCCGTATCATAAGCGACGGCGAGACCAGGGAACTAATCAGGAAAAACAATGAATGGTTTGTTTCCTATAATGGGAGAGACTATCCGGCCAGGCAGATGCGGGTGGAGGTTTTTATCGGCCTTCTTACCAGGCGCGAACCCTATCCGGTCCGTTCCTCAAACACTTCGTCTCATGAGCGTCTGGGGCTTACCGAAAGCGCCGCTTCCCGAATCATCGTGTCGGGGGGCGCCGGACTTCCGCTTTTGGATCTTCTGGTGGGGCAGGGGGACAATACCGGACGGGAAGTTTATGTACGCAGGCAGGGCCAGAACGAGGTCCGTTCCGGAGAGGATGTTTTTACCGCCTATGTAGTAAGCCCCCGCGCTTCCTGGTATAACCTGCGGCTCTTTCCGGACAGCGAGGAAGGCGGCCCGGATCCGGACAGCGTACAGCGGCTCACCGTCTATGCCGGAGCACGGACAGCCGAAGGTAACGCCGCTGCCCCGGCGGCGGAACTCCGGGTCTTTACCCGTAACGGCCGGGAATGGACCTTTAGCGGCATAGATATTGCTGAAGCGGATATGGGTAAGGTGGATACTTATGTACGGGGAATCCTCTCCGCCGAGGGGGATGATTTCAACGATTCCGATGATCCGTCAGATTCAATGTTCAACCACAGCCGCATAACACTGGAGCTGGGAGACGGCAGTATCAGGACTCTGCGCCTCAGTCCGCCTGACGAAACCGGCCGCCGCCTTGCCAGGGTTTCAGGATCACAATACGTATACTCCCTGGCCGGCTGGGCTGTGGAACGACTGTTTAGGGATGCTTCCTTTTTTGAGAAGCAATGAAAGCCCGGTATTTGTCGGGGTCGCTCTTGAAGGCCACGATATGAGAGACCGGGTCGGCCCAGGCCCGCTCCAGAGCCTCCCCAGCCTCAAACATCAGCCTTTCAGCGTCGACAAGGCGTGCCGCACGGGAAGAAATGCCGGCGCGGAGATCGGGTGTTTCTTTGAACTGCGCAGGGTATTTGCTCATAACACGTTTATGGAATTCACCGGCTTGCGCGAAGCCTTTTTCCAGATCGCAATTCGGATAGATTATCGCGATGCCCCGTTCCCCTCTCTCAAAGATGAGGTCCCGCAGAGTGAAAAAATTTGACACGTCTTCGGCGAACTGTTTGTAAAAATCATCACCCTGAAAACCTAATTCCGCGATTTCCATCACAATAAATGCCAGATCCTGCTCAACGGACGCACAGCGGTGCAGTTCCGACTCAAGCCGTTCCTCTATGTATTCCTCCCAGCCGATATTACTCCTCGGTGAATAGAGACCCGTGGGCTGTACTTTACTTTCCCCTGTCTGGCCTGCGGCGGACCGCTCCGTGAAATTGGCGGCTTGTGTCGGGGGAGGCGGTTCTTCGAAAAATGCGGACTGGGTTTCGGAGGGCCTGACAGGCTCCGCCGCCCGGCTCTCAGCGTCCCGGGACGGTACGTAAGGGTGCCTTGCCGCAGATTTACCCAGGAGGGATTCCATGACCAGAGTGAAAAAGGCCAGTACCAGGCCGGCCAGTACCATGAGCAGGGTCTGTTTCAGGATGACCGAAAGGAGCCGGTAATCCAGGGCGCTCGCCACGGCCTGGATATTTACGTTACGCAAACCGGCGATACTCAGGGGCCGATACAGGGACTGACTTGAGAGATCAAACCGACTTTTGAAACGGGGAGAATTGTTCACCCAATTAACCGTTTGTCCCTGTTCCCGCTCAAAGGCGTATTCGCCGTTAGGCCCGGTGATGATCAACGCCTCAAGGGTAGTGCTCAAGGCAAGGGAGTCGGTAACGGTTTCGACAAAAGGCTCATCCATGAAACCCAGTACCCCTGCAGAGGAGACAAGGTCGGCAATGTCGAAGAATTCCCGTTCCGCGACGACGCGGCGCTGTTCGACGCTGACATAGATCCGTAGTACTGCGGAAACCAGGGCCGCGACATACACCACGATGCAAATTGAGGCTATCGCAACACTTATGATTGAGATCTTGTTGGAGGCGTTTTTTTGCTGCATAGGGATATTATATACATATTCATAATATTTCGCTAGAATTAAGTAGGGTAATTGTGATGAATTTACGAGAATCTTCCCTGCCGCCGGGCTGGTATCCCCGTTCAGCCGGTGAAATAGAGCGGTTTTTGGCGGATTTTTGCGGTCAGGAAGGTCATGCCCGGGCCGCTATTGCTCCTCACGCGGGCTGGTTTTACTCCGGCCGTATTGCCGCTCGGGCGGTGTCGGGCCTCGACCGTCAAGCGGAAACCGTGGTGGTTCTGGGCGGACATCTCCCCGCCGGAGCGGCGCCTCTTTTCGCCCTGGAAGACGGGGTACGGACCCCGCTTGGCCCCATGGCTATAGATACGGAATTGCGGGAACTGGTGCTAAAGAAACTCGGCGGAAGAGAGGACCAGTCTAGGGACAACACCATTGAAGTACTCCTTCCCATGGTTCGTTTTTTCTTCCCTCAGGCTATGCTGCTCTGGATACGTCTCCCTGCGGAACTTTCCGCGTTTGAGGCGGGCAGGGCCGTTGCCCGGGCCGCAGAGCTACTGGGCCGGCGGGTGGTGGCGCTGGGTTCCACCGATTTAACCCACTATGGGGCCGACTACGGCTTCTCGCCCAAGGGCGGCGGCCAAGCGGCTCTGCGCTGGGTGCGTGAAGTGAATGACGCTGCTTTTATCCGGGTGGTGGAAGCGGGCGGCCCTGCCGCCGTGCTGGACCGGGCCGAGGAGGACCGTTCAAGCTGTTCCGCCGGAGCGGTCTTGGGCACGCTGGGCTTTGCCGGTGTGACCGGCGCGCCCCTCCCCCGGCTTCTGGAATACGCTACCAGCGCCGATGCCCTGGCCGCCGAAAGGGAAGGGCGCCTTGACTCCTTCGTGGGGTACGCCGCTTTCATATTTGGCTAATGATGTCAGATCAGTGTACCGATCTTTCCCGGCAACTTAAATCATCGCATCCGGCGCTATTAAATTCCGCAACTCTCAACAAAATTTCATTTTCCTATTGCCGTTTTACCTTCAATTTAGTATTTTATATACGGGTCTTTGTGGAGACCCGTCGCTCCTTAGGGGTGTACTATCCATTTTATACTATACCGGTCTCATAAGCGGGAAATACCGTTTTTTAGTAAAAGCCGGTAATAAGAAAGAGGAGAAAAAGAATCATGGCAAAACAGTTGTTGTTCAACGAAGAAGCCCGGCGCAAATTGTTGTCCGGGGTTGAGCAGATCTCCAGGGCGGTTAAGGTTACCCTTGGCCCCAAGGGACGGAATGTCCTCCTGGACAAAAAATTCGGCGCCCCTACCGTAACCAAAGACGGAGTTTCAGTCGCGAAGGAAGTGGAACTGGCGGATCCTTATGAGAATATGGGCGCTCAGCTTCTGAAAGAAGTGGCCACCAAGACTAACGATGTGGCCGGCGATGGTACTACCACCGCTACTGTCCTGGCTTATGCTCTGGTTAAAGAAGGGCTCAAATCGGTAGCCGCCGGCATGACCCCTATTGAGCTGAAAAGGGGCATAGACAAAGCTGTTGAGATCGCGGTTGAGGAAATCAAAAAGAATTCCAAGGATATCAAAGACAAGGAAGAAATTTCTCATGTCGCCTCGGTTTCCGCCAACAATGACGGTGAAATCGGCAATACCATTGCTGATGCCATGGAAAAAGTCGGCAAAGACGGTGTCATCACCGTGGAAGAGTCCAAAACTATGAACACCACCATAGAATTTGTGGAAGGTATGCAGTTTGACAGGGGCTATATCTCCGCTTACTTTGTTACCGACCGGGACACCATGACCAGTGTGTATGAGGATGTGTACATTCTCATCCATGACAAGAAAATATCCAGCATGAAGGATATGCTTCCCCTGCTCGAAAAAGTCGCCCAAAGCGGCAAGCCGTTGCTCATCATTGCCGAGGATGTTGACGGTGAGGCGCTTTCCACCCTGGTAGTGAACAGTCTCAGGGGTACCCTCCGCGCCTGCGCGGTCAAGGCTCCTGGTTTCGGCGATCGCCGTAAGGCTATGCTGGAAGACATTGCTATCCTCGCCGGCGGCGAGGTTATTTCCGAGGAACTCGGTCTCAAGCTGGAAAACACGGATATTTCGCAGCTTGGTAAAGCCAAAACCGTTA
Organism: Treponema sp.; assembly: GCA_031266095.1. The sequence goes on from JAISBR010000135.1 coordinate 8,910, forward strand.
AAATCGACAAGGATAACACCACCATTATCAACGGCGCCGGTAAGCAGAAGGATATTCAGGATCGGATTGCCCAGATCAAGGCCCAAATTGAGGATACTACCAGTGACTACGACCGGGAGAAACTCCAGGAACGGCTGGCCAAGCTGGCCGGCGGCGTGGCGGTCATTAATGTCGGCGCGGCCACTGAAGTGGAACTGAAAGAGAAAAAGCACCGTGTCGAGGATGCCCTCAGCGCCACCCGCGCCGCTATTGAAGAAGGCATTGTTCCCGGCGGCGAGGTAGCCCTGATTCAGGCCGCCATTGCGCTGGATAAGGCCGACCTTTCAGGTCTGACCGATGATGAGAAGGTGGGTTTCAAGATCGTTAAGCGCGCCCTTGAAGAACCCATCCGCCAGATCGCCGAAAACGCCGGCTTGGACGGCGCGGTCATCGCCGAACGGGCTAAGGGCGAGAAGAAGGGCGTCGGATTTGACGCCGCCAAACTCGAATGGGTAGACATGGTGAAAGCCGGTATTATCGATCCGGCGAAAGTAACCCGCTCCGCCCTACAAAACGCGGCGTCCATCGCGAGCCTGCTCCTCACTACCGAGTGCGCCGTTACCGATATCCCCGAGAAGAAAGAAGCTCCGCCCATGCCCGGCGGCGGAATGGGCGGTATGGGAGGAATGGATTATTAAAAACCGCTGATATACAAAGAATCGAGGCCGTCCTTAAGGGGCGGCCTTTTTTAATGTATCCGCGCTATGGAACTATACCTTGCATATATCTCTTCACTTACGTACATTAATATCAGGAGATATAACCATGAGAATTATTGTAGCCCCGGATTCTTTTAAGGGAAATATGAGCGCTCCTGAGGTGTGTACGGTTATTGAGGCGGGAATAGTACGAGCTGATAAGAATACAAAGATATATAAAATCCCCTTGGCGGACGGCGGTGAGGGAACGGCCCGGGCGATTACCCTGGCCGCCGGAGGCCGTTTTATCAAAGCCCTTGTTACCGGCCCGCTGGGCGACAGGATTGAAACCGAATTCGGCCTTATTGAAGATGGCCGGGCAGCGGTTCTTGATATGGCCAGTGCCTCAGGGATGGAACTGGCCGGCAGGGACAAGCTCAATCCCATGAAAGCTACCAGTTTCGGAACAGGCGAGCTTATCGCCGCCGCCCTGGATACAGGCGCCCGGGAACTTATCATCGGTATAGGCGGAAGCGCCACCAATGACGGCGGCATCGGCATGATTAGCGCGCTTGGTTTCAAGGTTCTGGATAAAAAAGGACAAGCTGTAGGCCAGGGGGGTGAAGCGCTGGCAAAAATCGCTTCGGTGGATTGCGGCGGAGCCGATAAACGGCTTAAAAATATCTCGATAAAAGTGGCCTGTGATGTGACAAACCCCCTTCTTGGCCCCCAGGGCGCTTCCGCGATATTCGGTCCGCAAAAGGGAGCCAGCCCGGAAATGGTGGAAATCCTTGACGCGGGGCTTGCCAGGCTGGGAAACGCCTGGATCAAGGCGGGACTCGCCGAAGATGTGGAACGGCCCGGGGACGGGGCCGCCGGCGGGATCGGGGCCGCCCTGCGGATATGCCTCGGCGCGGTTATGGAATCCGGCGCGATGCTGGTGATGAAATACGCGGGCTTTTTCAGCCGTCTTTCTGAAGCCGACTTAATCATAACCGGCGAGGGGATGACCGACGGCCAAACCGCCGGGGGCAAACTCTGTTCCGTAGTTGCCCGCGAAGGCCATAAGGCGGGAATTCCGGTCGCCCTTATCTCAGGCGCTCTGGGAGGCGACGCTCCGAATCTGCTTTCCACTTTCGATTACGCGGTATCCATCGCCTGTGGTCAAACCGGCCTTGATGTCATGATTAAAGACAGCAGGCGGGACCTCGGCTTTGCCGCTGAAAACCTCGTCCGGGCGATCCTCATCGGTAAAAAAATCCGGGCCTGACATGATAGAACAGGGGCTCGAAAACCTTAGCGGGATGGACATCGCCGGCGCACAGGAATATATCCTCAATGTTATGATCACCCTGAAACTGACGGAGAAAAGGATTCAGGAACTGGACGAAGACCTGGCCAGATGGAATTCCCGGATTGATCTGACCCGCTCCCAGGGGAAAGACGATCTGGCGCTGGAGGCGGAAACAGAAGCCGGACAGATCAGGGAACAGCAGGCCCAATTGGCCGGAGAAGCCGCCGAACTCAAAAGCCGCATCGAAGACATGCGGAAACAGATTCCCCTCCTTGCGGCACGGGAACGAAGCGTCGATCCGGATCTGCTTGAACAGGAACTCCTGATGGCCGCGGGCCGTCTTCCCGGAGATGAGGAAAAACTTCAAATCGAACGGCAGTTTCGGGAAATCGAAAAAAACAGCGCCGCCGATGCCGCCCTTGAGGAGCTCAAGGAAAAAATGGCGAAAACCGGTAAAAAAGAGGCGCATCAATGAGCCCTGTCCCCCTCTTACCGGACCGAAAGCGTCCCCTTGTGTTCGCCCACCGGGGCTGTTCCTCGCTGGCCCCCGAAAACACCATGGCGTCCTTCAACAAGGCCAGAGAAACCGGCGCGCCGGGGCTTGAACTGGACATCCATGTCTGCGCCTCCGGGGAATTGGCGGTAGTCCATGACGATACGTTTCAGCGGACCGCCGGGGACAGCCGAAGGATAGCGGAACTTGACTACCGGGAGATCAAGGTGATTGATGTGGGTTCTTTTTTCGCTCCCGTTTTCCGGGGGGAACGGGCGCCGCTGCTGGAGGATGTGCTGGAAGCGTTTTGCCCTGATATGTATATCGACATTGAATTGAAGACCCGCAAAACCAAAGACGATCCCCTTCCGGGATTCCTGGCGGAAACCCTCAAACGTTTTGGGGACAGGGTTTTGAAATCGGTAACTGTTTCTTCTTTCAACCCTTTCAGCATCCTCGTTTTTAAGCGGCTCTGTCCCCAGGTCCCTGCCGCCGTCATCTGGAGCGCCGATGCGGAAGTTCCTCCTATACTCCGCCGGGGCTTTGGCCGCTTTCTCTCCCATTGCGACTACCTGAAACCGGTTCACCGCCAGGTAAACCGCTGGTCTCACTATTGGTTGAGCGATGTAGGAAAACGGCCCCTCGTTTCCTGGACTATTGACAATAGCGCCCTGGCGGAACGGATGCTGAAAACCGGCTGTGCGGGGATCATCACCAACAGGCCGCAGGATATGGGAGGCTTCTCTTGAGCTCGGTTCCGCCGTCGCCGGATTCCATACAGCCGCACAGCCCGGTTCCCCCGGAGGCTGAACGCCCGGCTCCAAGTGAAGCCGAACTTTCGGTTTCAAAGACCTCCGGCCGCTTCCTCATCCGCCACAGCGGGGCTCTGTCCCTCCTGACCCTGATCTCCCGCGTCCTTGGTCTGCTCCGGGAGATGGCGAAAGCAAGCCTCCTCGGCACCAGCGCCTTGTCGGACGCTTTTTCCGTGGCTTTTATGCTCCCTAACCTCTTCCGCCGGCTTTTCGCGGAAGGTTCCATTTCGGTCGCGTTCATTCCCACTTTTAAAGAATATCTCCTTGAGAATGATCAACAGAAAAACCGGGAGTTTCTATCCTGTATTTTCACTTTCCTCACTTTTTTCGTGACCCTTGCGGTTATGGCTGGTATACTTACCGCCCCGCTCATCATCCGTCTCTTCGGCATGGAGGAATTTGACGAGACCGTATTCCTGACAAGGATCATGTTCCCTTTCCTGGGTTTTATCTCAGTGGCCGCCCTGTTTCAGGGGATTTTGAACAGCCTCCATATCTTTGCCCCCTCAGGCCTCGCTCCGATTCTCCTGAATATAGTCACGATACTCTGCGCCTACGGACTCAGCCCCTTTACCAAAAATCCCGCCCGCGCCATGGCCCTGGGTATCATCTTAGGCGGCTTTCTGGAAGCGGCGATTCAATTTCCCTTTGTCCTCAGGCAGGGCCAGCGATTCTTTTTTACCGATCTCAGGCGCGCCATCACCAATCCCGGTACCCGCAAAGTGCTCCGGCTCATTGGTCCCACGATTATCGGAATGGCCGCCTATCAGCTCAATGATCTGGTCTCTACCGCCCTGGCGGGTAACGCCGGTGAAGGCGTCGTCTCAAGTCTCCAATATTCCCTGAGACTCCAGGAACTGATCCTCGGTGTTTTCGCTGTTTCCATCGGAACCGTACTGCTGCCCAATCTCGCGGAATACGCGAAAACTTCCCGGTGGGATATGTACAACGAGCGGCTGATTGCAGCGATGAACATTATCGCCCTCATCACCATCCCAATCACCTTCTTTTCCCTTGCCCAGGGCCAGCTCCTCATCCGTCTGCTGTTCCAAAATCGCAGCTTCAACGAACTATCAGTTGCTTTAACCCTTTCGGCCTTTACCTTCCATATGCCCGGCCTCTTTTTCATCGCGCTTAATCGTATCCTGGCCCCCGCGTTTTACGCCCAAAGCGATTCCAAGTCTCCCACCCTGGCGGGTATAATTTCCTTCCCGGTGAATATATGCCTGGCGGCCATATTGGTCGGCCCCCTCCGGGGCGCGGGTATCGCTTTAGCCCTTTCCCTCGCGAGTGTGACTAATACCATCCTGCTCCTCGTCTTCCTCAAGCAGAACCCCAACATTGCCATCGGCCGCGCCCTCGGTTCAGCCCTGGTCTATATGCTGAAACTGTTACTCCTCTCCGGCATCGCCGTTGTCCCCGTATGCTTCCTCTCCCCCTGGCTCTTGGCAGTTTTTACCGGCAGGGGCCGCCTCATCTCCTACGGTATACCGCTGGTTGTCAACACCCTCGTCTTTGCCGCGCTGGGGATATCGCTTCTGTTTATCACCCGGGATCGGCATCTGCGCGCCTTGTTCAGGGCAGGCTCGGCAGGAAGCATGCCGGCAAGGTGATTCGTTGCGTCGGTTACACAAGAAGGCCGGTTTTGAAACCGGCTGAGGAGGTTACAATGACTATAAGTACCTGTTCCATTGCTACGCCGCTGGGGCCTATGACGGCATCCGCGGAGGATAACGGTCTTACCGGATTATGGTTTGAGGGACAGAAATACTTCCCCCAAACCAGCGGCTGGCGGACGGAAGCGGATAAGCCCGTTTTTGTACAGCTCCGTTCCTGGCTGGCGGATTATTTCGCGGGCAGGCAAATGGCCGGCTCATATACCGGTTTTTTCAGACTGACCCCCCGGGGGACGGACTTTCAAAAGCGGGTGTGGAAGGCCCTCCTGGACATTCCCTGGGGGCGGCTTTCAAGCTATGGCGCCATAGCGAAACAGCTTGGCTCACAGCCCCGCGCGGTGGGCGGCGCGGTAGGACACAATCCCATTTCCATACTGATCCCCTGTCACCGCGTAGTAGGCTTCGACGGAAAGATGACCGGCTATGCCGGAGGGCTTGAGCGCAAAGAAGCGCTGCTCACGCTTGAAGGCAGCTTGAATCGGCCCTGGAAAGCGTTGTCAAGCCGGGGTAATCGCCTGCGCCCGCCGCGCCCGGATGATCCGCAACCGGTACATAGTCCTGGATCTTGCCTGGGACCTGGGAGCCTGTTGCGCTTGTAGGTTTTTGCACCACTTTGTGCCGCAAAAACCCCGATTAACGGGCTCCTGCGAACCTTCGGTTCGACGCAGTTTGCAGGGTAAAAAATCGCCTAAATGGCGATTTTTGGAGGTTTTATGCACTAAGTGCAACAAACTGCTGGGCTGCTTTGAGACGGTCCTTGCGAGGATGGAAGAGTCAACCAGCTGTCTGCGATAAGACTTCTCCGCGGGCCTGTCTGCGACAGGGCTTATCGCAGACAGGGCTTGGAGGAACCCGCGCCATGTCAAGGTGAAAAATTGTACTTGCGTTCTTGCCCGTCCCGTGTTATACTACCCCCATGTTGCGCGAACCTGTCGCCCTAATTACCAGTATCCTCCCCCCCCCCCCCCCCCCCCGCCCCCGGCCGGGGGGGGGGTGGCGGCGGGGTGGGGGGTAGCGGCGG
>JAISBR010000044.1 GCA_031266095.1 Treponema sp.
TCTTCCTCCTCGTAGTTCACGGCGCGCGCCCAAACCGTATAGTCGTCCATTTCCAGGCTCCGTATTTTCTGCTCCCCTTCCACCGTGGTTAGGGCCTGGGCGACACGCTTTCCGTTGGAACCGGCCACCGTGATGTCCACTCGCGGTACCGGAACATCGGTGTCCCTGTCCCGTACCACAACGCTTACGTCTCTTATAATGGGAGGAACCGCCGGAGGGATTTTGCCGACGATTACACCCCCGGCGACGCCTATTAACGCGCCGATTATGATCGCCTCGGCTTGGGTGATCTTTTTCCGCTTTCCATTGATTATCATGGCAATCCTCCTTTGTGTTTACCCTGGAGTTGCAAAATGCCCTGTTTATTGTATAATAAATCCATGACTACCATACAGCAAACCGTTGAAATTGACTCCAGCCGCCGCATTTTGCGGCCGGAAAAGCCCTTGCCGGAAAGCGTAAGCCCCGGCCGGGTGGACGTTGTTCTTGTTTTGCAGGGCGACGCCCCGGTTTCCCGCCCGAGGGCGCCGCTCGAACAGAGCGATGACGTATACGCCGGAATCCCATCCGCTCTTTCCGACGACCTTCTGCGTTCCCAGATTGACCTTCTTGAAAAGGTGGAGTGGTGAATACGGTGATATGCGCCGCTATCACCTCCAACCTCGCGCTGGAACACGCGCCGGGCAACTTCCGCCTTGAAAAGAGCGTGTCCGGTCTGGAAAAGACTTCGGTCGTCAATTTCTCACAAATCGTTACCATCGACAAGGCGTTCATACGAGAGTGTGTCCGCGCACTGCCCAAACCTTTTGCGGCGCGTATTGACCAAAGTCTGAAAACGGTCTTCGACATACAAACCTCCTTAACAGATAGCAGTTAGCAGAGAGCGGCGCTTCGATTGTCAACGCGGAGGGCCAGGTAGAACCGGGCCGTCACCCCTGCCTTCTCTTTTTTGAACCATTGTTTTGTCCCGCCTTTGGGAATATACTTGACCTATGATAGACAACGGACATTTGGATCGTATCAGTCTGGATCCCGGCGTCATGGGAGGCAAAGCCTGTATCCGGGGAACACGGGTTACCGTCGGAAGGATAGTTTCCCAGATTGGCGCGGGAGAGACCATTGAAGAACTGCTGGCCGATTATCCCTCCATTGAGCGGGAAGATATTATGCAGGCCCTTCAATTTGCCGCGCCGCAAGGCCGGCTGTCCGAGCGTTTTGCCGGGACGCTGAGCCTTTCCGCTGAAAAATACGCCGCGTTTCAAAACGCCCTTTGTGAAGGCCGCTCTGAATAGGAATCAACAGTAATATCCTCACCCCTCATTTTCTTTCTCCTCACTGTTTCGTGTACCTGTTCCCCGCACCGTCGTTTATGGCCCCGTTGACAAACCGCAGGATTGTGCCGTCTTCCAGTTCTATCTGTGCCCCGTTGTAATAGAAAGTGCCGGTTTTGGTTGCCCGTTTTATTGTTCTGTTCGCTTCCGAGGGGGTTAGGGGTTTCTTCCCTTCTAATGTTGCCTTCGCCAACACCTCATTGTCGTCTACAAAAAGCATTTCGGTCTTCCGGTAGGTACTGCCGTCAAATTCCCATATCGTGCTTAACTCCGGCATCATGAAGGCGGGGATGGTTCTGGTTTTTGTTACTTCCCGGGTAACTTGTTCATAGACATAATTCGGTACGCGTATCACTCTTGCTGCATACCGCCTGCCTCTGCCATCCAAACCCCACTCGATTTGGTCTTGGTTTCCTTTCATTACCTGTTCGTATTTTGTTTCATATTCACGGTAAGTTACTGTTTTTCCGGTTACTTGCCTCGGCGGTGTTACGTATTTCCATTGCCCGTTAAAGGGCGCGGGGTAAGGGTTTGGGTTCGCGGCGATACGCCGGTCCCACGCGTCCTTTTCCGCGTTCATGGCAACAACTTCCTCAAGTTTTCTTTTTGCGTATGTATAGGCAGGATCTATAACAAGCGCCCGGTTCAGGTACTGTTCCGCTTTGTCATATTCCCCCCGGTTTTTATAAATGTCACTCAGGTTGGCATACCCTGTTGCATATTCAGGATCGAGCTCCACTGCTTTTTCATAATCGGCCCTGGCTTCGTCGTACATTTCCATACGGAAATATGCAACGCCCCGGTTGTTATACGCCTTCGCATAACTGGGGAACAGGGCGATGGCCTGGTTGTTTTTTTCTACCGCGAGGTCATATTTCTCATCTATAACGGCATCGACTCCCTCATCACACAGCAGAAAGGCGGCATGGGGGGCGCTGGCATCTCTTAAACTGACTTTCGCGTCATTATCGGATGGATCAATCCGCAGGACTTCAAGAAAATCCTTTTCGGCCTGTGCGAAATCCCCTTCATACAGATATGCCCTGCCGCGATAGTAATAAGCCTCTTTGTAATCGGGGTATTCATTGATTGCCCTGGTATATTCGGCAATGGCTTCATTCCAGTCTTTTTTGCCGGATGCATTTCGTCCCCGGTTATAATATGCCTCCGCCGACATGCCGGTACTGGCGCATCCGGCAAACAGGCCGGCCACGATCAAAACACCGGCCAACACGAAAAACTTCTTCTTCATAATTACCCTCCTCAGGCAAAAGCGTTTAGAGCCCGCCGGCTTTAATGTGCTGTATGCTTTCTTACCCCGGCAACGCCGGGGGGCAGCAGTGAGCAGCAAACAACCACTAACTGCTCACTGTTTATGGGATAACCGCACTCAGCATCGGTCCAAACGGCCCCACGTCGCCCTTGCTGTTTTCGTAGCGCAGGCAGAAGTACACCGTGCAGCCGCTTTCCCCCTCAAAGTCAAAGCGCTTTTTTTTCTTCTTGGTAAAAACCGAGTAGGGCAGATCCTCCCCCCTCTTCGGAACCTGCACCAGGCGAAAGGGAAATTTTTCGCTGGGCGGGCCGGAAAAGCCAAAGTAGATCCGCACCCCGTAGTCGCTGCGGGCGTCCGGCGGCGTCCCCGATACAGGCCGGATCTTCGCCAGCTCCACCAGGTGGATACCCGGAAAGGTCAGGTCCGCTTCCACCTGGTTATCCGGCTCCGGAACGGGGGTCCTGGTGTCGTCGATGGGCGGGATGTCCATATTTGCCAGGTGCTCCGCCGTCACAATATCCGGAAAGCCCCGGATCCAGACCTTGATGAACCGGGAAAGGACCTTCCTGGACCGGGTGTAGGCCGCCCTCATGGCCTCCGTGTCCGCCTTGGTGTGAGCCTTGAGGGTGCGGGAATACCCTGTGTACCAGTCCGCGTAGGCATCGGAGAGGGCCGTCTGCTCCGTCTGCGGGATGTGGGTCCACTGGGGCGCGGGGCCGCCGCACATCTGATCGGTGTAATCGACGATGTTCTTGAAGAAGCGGTCATACTCGGGACCGCACTGGGGAATAAGAGCTTTACCCATACAAAAACCTCCTGTTAAAAAGCGGACGTTTCGCCGCTTCTATTTTAATAGTCCGTTCAACCAGGTGAACGGTCCGTTTATACGGCTCACTGCTCCGTTTATCCGGATATATACGCTATATATCCGGCTAAACGCTCTATATATCCGGCTCATTACTCCATATATCCAGCTAAACACTCCATATATCCTGCTCATTGCCCCATATATCCAGATATATGGTCTATATATCCAGCTAAACGCTCTATTTATTCAGCTCACTGTTCCATATATCCGGCTAAACGCTCTGTATATCCGGCTCACTGCTCCATATATCCGGTTAAACACTCTGTATATCCGGCTAAACGCTCCATTTATCCAGCCGGATGGCCCGTTTATCCGGATGGCTGTTCCGTTTATCCGGCCGGCCGCTTCATTCCGCCCCATGGATCCGTTCCGCGTGGGGATTTTTACGGTATTCGACCCGCCGCCCGCCGTGCCGCGCCATAACGCTGGAACAGAGAGGTGGTATAAAGCTGTAAAATTTGGGTTTTTTGTGAAAAAAGATATAATTATGCTATAAAACGATGGGGAACCGCAGTGTTTTCCGGAAAATACAGTTAAATCATGATATATGCTGATAGGGGGGGGTGATATTAGTACTTATAGCGTCAGGTTCACGTAACATAGGGGCAGTATAGCACAGGGCGGACAAGGGCGCAAGTACAATTTCAGGGCATCGGCGTTTGCTTTTTCAGCGTCAAAATTCCCTAAAAAGCAGCATGCTTTGCAGAAAAAATTTACCTCGAAGTCGAATCGAACCAAAGGGTCGCAGTCGAAAAGGAAGGAGAAAAAAGGGACCTGAGCGTAAAAACTTTTTTGACCTTGCGGTTAAAAATTTCTGTGGGTCAAGGTTAGCGCCTGCAGCGGGGCTATAGGCGGCGTTTAATCGCGGGAGGACCAGTGGAACGGCCCGCTCAGGCCGACCGGACCGCCGATGGAAATCCGCCGTACAAGGCCTTCCTGTTTCACTACCCGCGTCTCTATGGTTCCGCCCGGCTGGGCAAGCGCGCTATGTTCCTCCCCATTACGGATATTCCTCGCCATCCACACGCCGAGGGCTGCTGAACCTGAACCGCAGCTTGATTCAAAAACCGTGGTTCCGGTTGCCCGCACCCATACCAGGGGCCGCATAAAACGCCGCTCCGTATCGTAGAACATCACACCCAAGGCGTCTATCGGAGGCCGGGCGTCGAGACTCTCCCGCAGGGAACGGAGCAGCCCCTCATCGGGCTCCCTGTTTTCGACTATTACGTGACTGATACCGTCAAACACATACATGGGGAAGTCTTGTCCCTTACACTCAACAGTTGTTTCCGCGAGGAGGCCGGACATCTCAAGCTCGGCGGTTCCGGCCGCGGTATCGACCCGTACCGCCAGGGGCGCGCCGTTTATTGCAATTAGCACGCCGCCCCGGTCCGCTAGGCCGGTTTGCTCGGCGACATACAGGCCAAAACTCCGGGCGGCATTCCCGCAGAATTCACCGCCCATCATCTCAAGCCGCCAAAGGCGGCGCTCTTGGCGGCACCGGGGACTTAGCCGGCGGCTGAGCCGGGAACAGCCTTCGGCGTCCGGGGGCAGTACAAAGCCAACCTGTTCCGCTTGTAAACCCGGATCCGCCAGCAGCGCTCCGGCCGCCCGGAGCCGCTCTTCCCGGTCCGTGACCGGACTCAGCACAAAAATCGTTATATTACCCGCGGGATCGGCGCGGATGATTTCCAGATCCATTGATCACATCGCCGCCCGGTACGCCCCTAAAAAGTGAAAATCCCTGGTCTTGGTCTTAAGCTCCACGATAGCCTCGTCAAAGATTTCCACTGAATCGGGGATGCCGACATCCACATAGAAGAGATACTCCCAGGGTTTGCCCTGGATGGGCCGGGATTCCAGTTTGGAAAGGTTGATGCCCCGCTCACTCATGATCTTGAGGCAGGCGAACAGGCTGCCGGGTTCATCGGAAACGGAAAACACGAAGGACGCTTTAGTGGGCCTGCCCGATCCAAGGCTGGGCGGGACCGGCGCTTTGTCTCCGGCGCGGCGGGAGATAATTACAAAGCGGGTGTAGTTGAGGGGATTGGTCTCGATGCCCTCTTTCAGCACCTTAAGGCCATGGGCGCGGGCGGCGGCCTCACCGGCAATAGCCGCGACTTTAACAGCGCCTTCCCGCACTATTGAGGCTACCGCGGCGGCGGTGTTGTTGTAGGGTTCCAAAATCCAGCCCGGATGCTTGTCCAGAAATTCTTTACACTGGGCAAAGCCCTGGGGGTGACTGCGGATAACACTGAGTGAATCGATTCCGGCCCGCTCGTCGGCGATGAGGCAATGCACGATGCGGAGCTTGAGTTCGCCAACCATGGCAATGTCGGGATAGCGCAGAAAGAGGTCGTAGTTTTCGTGTATCGAGCCGGCGAGGCTGTTTTCCACCGGGATAATACCGGCGCCGGCGGAGCCGTCCAATACGGCATCAAACACGGGTTTGAAGCCGTCTGTCTGCATACGCCTGGCGTCATCGCCAAAGGCCCGCATCAGCGCCTGTTCGGCGTAGGCGCCGCTTTCGCCGGAAAAGGCCACCGGCGCGTCTGCGTCGAAAGAAACCCCGTCCGCCGCCGCTTTACCGCCCGCGCCGGAGGGCATCCTGCCAAACACCGTATGATGGTGCGGTCTCGGGGTGCGCAGAAGCTCTTTCCCCACTACAGGCGCCAGGGCTTCCACATCCCGCATGAGTTTCTCAAACTGTTCGGGATACAGGGACTGTGGACCGTCTGAAAGAGCTTCGTCAGGCCGGGGATGGACCTCCACAGTGAGGCCGTCGGCGCCTGCGGCAATCGCGGCAAGTCCCGCCGAGCTTACCTTGGCGCGAATACCCACGGCATGGCTGGGGTCTACAATCACCGGCAAATGGGAGAGGCTCTTTACCACCGGAATGGCGGAAATGTCCAGCGTATTACGTGTATAAGTCTCAAAGGTACGGATGCCCCGCTCGCAGCACACCACATCTCTGCTGCCTGCGGCGAGCAGATATTCCGCCGAAAGCAGCCATTCCTCGATTGTGGCCGAAGGGCCGCGTTTCAGGAGCACGGGCTTGCCCAGGGAGCCTACTTTTTTCAGCAGTTCAAAGTTCTGCATATTCCGGGCGCCGATCTGAAACATATCGGTCAAATCCATCATCTGGACCGCCAGTTCCGGGGAAACCACCTCCGTCACAATGGGCATGCCATGCTTTTCACCGGCTGCTTTCATGAACTCAAGACCCTGCATGCCCAGGCCTTGAAAAGCGTAGGGGCTGGTACGAGGCTTGTACGCACCGCCGCGCAGCATTACCGCGCCTGATTCCCGCACGCGGGCGGCGGTTTCCATTATTTGCTCTTTACTCTCCACCGCGCAGGGTCCGGCTATTACCGTAATCCGGGAACCGCCGATCTTCACGTTCCCCACCGTAACAATGGTGTCTTCGGCCCTGGTCTCCCTGGAGGCCAGTTCGTAGGGCTTGGAAGTGGCCGCTACCCGCTCGACTCCGGGGAGCAGCCCCAGTTCGCGGACATCCACCACGCCTTTGCCGGAAGCGCTGATAATCGCGTCTTCCCCAAAGCGCTGCTCCCTGATGCTGAAGCCCCGATCCTTGAGGTATATGCGAACCATCTCCATGTCATGGCTTGTAATACCCTTTGATAATACAATAATCATGGGAATCCTCTTACTGTTAAGGCGATCAAATCTCTTTCAAAACCGGAGTTCTGAAAAAGGCTCTGCTTATTGTTCCAGCCCGGCGATATAAGGCATGTATTTCTTATCTGATTCGGCAATGTGGTGCAGCACCCAGTTCATCAGATACTCGACAAATTGTGAAGGATTGGGATTGTCTTCTTTTTCAAAAACCTGTATCTGCTGAGTCACCTCGGCGACAAAATCCTCATGCTGCTTCTTGTGGGTATCAAAGTTAGGGTAATTCGCCTTCTTCATAAGCGCTTCCTCGGTGGAGAAGTGGGTCTTTACATACAGTACCGCACCCTGGATAGTCTTCATAAAATAGACTTTCGCCACCACCCCGCCTATCTGACAGCCCGCCCAAAACTCATTAGTCATCCTAACCAGCTCTTTGTGCTGCCCGTCAATGACGCTGTTCCCCACCAGAAAATCATCGCTCCACGCAACCAATTCATCCTCCATATTCCACTCCTTCTTCGATATGAATAGACGATTATACTATACTGGGGGAGGAAAAAAAAGACGATGCGCCTGGACGTCCGGACCTGAGTCCGCTGCGCACCGCCTGATTATGAGAGGTTTACCCTCCCGGTATTTACAGTATCGGTATAGGCGGAGGACGGCTTTAATGGTTTTGGAACAGGCTCCGGTGTTTTTAGTCTAAGAAAGATACCAGTTCTCCCAGACTGTGGATGATGCGGGAGGGCCGCAGTCCCCGTACCAGGGGGTCTTCCTCCCGGAGCCGCAGAGAACGGCTGTCCCCGGCAAAGAGGATGCCCTGAAAGCCGGCTGTAATGGCGCCGTACATATCCGAGCGCATGTCGTTGCCCACAAAAGCGCTTTCTTCGGGGGCGATGCCTATGGCGGCAAGCCGCCGGGCCGCGGCCTCAAAGAGCCGGGGAGCGGGTTTAGCCTCGCCCATCTCAAAAGACCAGATAATCAGCTCCGAATCAAAACCAAGGGACTCCGGGGACGCGCCGAAAAAAGCCTCAAACAGGAGGGGAGTAAAGAACTGGGCATTGGAGATGATGCCCAAAACGCGGCCCGCATCCCGCAAAGCGGCGATGGTTTCCGCCGCTCCGGGCATGGGATAGACCGGATTCACCGCCAGTTCATAGCGCAGGGCAAATTCCCGGCCGGCATCGGTATCCAGGCCGCGTTCCCGCAGGAAGTCGGCCCATATCTCCTCAACCCGCACCTCAGGCCAGGCGGTCTCGGCGGAGCGGGAACGGTGTATCCCGGAAACTTTTCGGTGAAAAAAAGCGGTAAGATCATCTCCACAAAGACGGGAATCGCGGCTCCGCGCCAGCGCATCGAGCGCGGTATCACTGCCGCCGCCGTCCGCTTCTTTTGCGGTCAGGCCGATATCCCCGGCGGCGGAGCAGAACAGGGTTCCATACACATCAAAGAGTACGGCACGGAAATCACCGGCGGATACCGGCAGAGGCTCCGTCCAATCCGGCGGCAAAGACGGCGTCCGCGGCTCAAGCGGGACAGCGGATTCCCTGATTATAGCGGCAAGACGCCGGCGTTCCGCTTCATCCATCGCTGATGCCCACCAGGGACAAGCGCAACGGGTCCAGGTAGAGCTCAAGGAGCGTTGATTTTGAAATACGCTGGCTCACCTGATGATCCAAAACCGTTTGATATATCTTCAATAATAATTTCACAATCCGATCGCTGCCGTATTGTTCGGCGATTACCCGGCGGTTGGCCTCAATAAGCTCCTCATCTTCTTGCCCGTCCCCCAGGGCTTCCAGCAGGGGATTTATGGCAGTGGTATGCCGCAGCGCGGAAGGATTCCCGTGACAGGCACGGATAAGCGATTCCTGTAATTCCTCGTCCAGCCGGCCAAAGTCGATGGTTTCCCGGCCCCGCAGGTCTTCGGCCAAAGCCCGCATAACCCGTTCGGGCGCCTCGAGAGCGAAAGATCGGTAGATTCGCCGCATGGCGGACTCCATTTTTTGCTCAAGACCGGAGACAGCGTTGTTCGCCGCGCCACCGAGGTATTCCAATGGAACTTCCAGTGATGAATACAGGCCGTCGAAGCGGACCCCGGCCCGCTCAAAATCAGCGCACACATACTCAACGCGCCTGCCAAACAGCCCCCGGCCTGCGGTCCAGGGTTCCAGGAAGGAAAAACCGAAGCCCTCTTTAACCGATGTACTCAAGGCGCGGACGGAACTGCCCAGGAGGTCGGCCAAACTGTACCGCAGCCCCAGTTCAAATTCCACGGGCAGGCCCAGTTCCGCCGCGAAGGCGTGCCAGCGCCGGTATGGGGCGGCGTCCTTTTCCGAAGGCGGCAGGGTAATCGCCACGGTTCTTCCTTTAGGAATAAAGAGCGAGAGAAACAGCGCCTCGCCGATGTTCTTCCGCCTGATGGCCCGCACCGGATAGAGATACCGTGTCCGCTCCAGACCGGGACTTGCCCGCATGGAAGACACCTCATTGGGAATCAGATGCAGCCCCTCGGCCTCAAGTCCGGCGCGGCGCAGGCAGTCATAGTCCCTGCTGTTAATTACCCCGTAATGGCAGTTTTCAGGGTAGTCCACATCTCCGGTGTACACATCGGGCCTGAAATCCTCGGCCAGATCGTGGTTCTGGAGAAAAAGCCGGACTCCCCGGCCGACCAACAGTTTGAGAGCGGGGATGAGCAGGGAATTTTTCTGTATCAGGGGATTATGCACATGGACAATATCGGCGGACCCGTGCCAGCGTTCCTCAATGGCCCGCAATATTCCGGCGGCGAGTCGTTCCACTCCTTTCGCCTGTTCCGTCCGGGAAAGCGCCGGCTCCGTTTGATTATAGGCCAGGTCCTTTATCAGAGTAAACGGAAAACCAAAGTCCGGCGGGACCGCCTCACCTGCGATTATCAGCAGTTCCGCTCCGGTCTTTGCCAGCGCCCGGGCCTGATTCAACACTACCGATGTAACCCCGCCCGGCCTGAGGTGATAATGTACCAAGACTATCCGCATCAACGCCTCCTTCCCTTAGGATACTACAGGTATCTCAGGATTGCCAGTAAACAACCGGCGCTGGTTTTCCCCGGGAATTTGTTGCGCTTCGAACATTTGAAGGTGAAACCTGTTTGGAGCGGCAGATAGGCGAAACTCACTCTCCACCCTTTGGGATACCGTTTCTTGGGGGGTAGGTTTCAGACGGCATGGACGCCGCCTGCGCAGACTCTTTGGAGGCAAAAGCTTTGCTTTTGAGGGTGTTGTGGGATTTATATATTTTTATGTACCGAGGTTGTTCCAAAACTTCAGTTTTTGGAACAGCTTCCTTTAAAGACCCTGATTTCTTTTAGATGAGGGGCTGGCCTTACTTTTTGGCAGCCCCGATAAGGAGGGGATACCGGACAAAATATTCATTTTTGTCTTATAACAGTTCCGCTAACAACAACTGTCGATGGAGCCCAAATATTAAACGTGACAAAATTCAGTATCCATTGTATAGGATTGCTTCCATACGATATTTCCAGATTGGTGATACCTGTACCGCCAAATTTCTTCAGGTTTTTCGAAATAGCCCGTTCAACTACCCCATCGGTTGCATGAGATGATAGATTAAGCAAATTCGCTCCACCGGATTGTCCTAAAAATTTGTTAACCCATTCACGTTCTGTAAAGTTCCCCAACACTTCATAGTCCGTCGCCCCTGGTATTAAACCGGACTCCAGGTTTACTGCGGTAAACGTCGTACATGAGGCAAGAATAAAAAACGCCCCAACACATAAGAATACACATGTCTTCTTCATAATAAATTCCTTCTATAAATACCAATACTAATACTTGCTGTTGCTTTTATCAATCATTTTTCAAAAAACATAAGCCTTGCCGCTCTTGGCCGATTTCTTTATGGACAGGTATTTCCTGACCGTAACATGGAATGGCAGCTCATACACATTGCCTTTGCGGCTGCGTGGTTTTTGTGTTATGCTGTTTGATATAGAGCGTTTTATGACGATAGATACGAGGCCGCGGTGCCGTTCCAGAGGATAGTGTTTGACCCAAGCATGGCGCTTGCCGGGATAATCCTGGTGTTCAGCGCCGCCGGGCTGCTTATTACAATCCGGGGCATCGGCGGCGTCCTTGCTGAAAGCGCCGCGGCCAAAGCGGCGGTTCTTGCCATCCTGCGAGGAGATTTTATGCCATTGGAAAAAAAAGAACGGCTCTCCGGAATAAAAAAGCAGGGAATTGGTCTGCGTTTCAAAATCGCCTTCTTTACGATGGTCTTGTCCCTGCTGGTGGTTGTTATTGTTTCGGCGCCCTTGTACTACATCATGACCCAAACGCGGCGGGAAACCCTCCTGCAGGGGCTGTGGGATCGCTCCGCCGTATTGATTGAAGGGCTTGCCTCAAGCGCCCGGGTCTATCTGGCCTTGGAAGATAAGGAATCCCTCAGCCTCCTTCAGGCGCGGCTCGCCGTCATTCATGAGGCCCGTTATCTCACCATCACCGGCTATATGGCCGACGGTAATGAGGATTTCGGATACAGGGCGGCCGACTTCGACGCCGCTGTGTACGGCGATTATGTCTGGGCCAGCAATGATCCGGATATCCTTTCAAAAATTGACACCGATGAACTGCTGCCCGGTGTTTCCCGGCTCACCGACCGGCTCTCCCCCCGGCTTACGCAAGTCATCCGGAATATGAATAACGAGGCTCAAATAGGCTCGGAACCGGCCTTTTCCGCCAGGTCTATTTCCCCTTCCGGGGACCATCACTACCTGTTCTTCAAGCCCCTGGTATATTACCAGGCTGAGAATGATACCCTATTCCAGGGTTTCATCCGGCTGGAGGTATCCACCGATTCGATTATTACGGAAATAACCAACGGACAGATACAGCTGCTCAGAATCATCCTCATCATCGCGCTGGCGGCGCTTGCCATTGGTGTCACCGGCGCGTTGGTGCTTTCCTCTCTGATCATCCGGCCTATACGGAAACTGGTGCAGTATGTGGAAATAATCCGGGACACCGAGGACAAGGCGAAACTTGCCGGCATGGACATCCATTTCATCACCCAGGATGAAATAGCCATATTGGGAAACACTATCAACGACATGACCCGAAGACTGGTACAGGCCGCGATTGCCGCCTCGGATCTTTCCATCGGCAAGGAAATACAGAAGAAGTTCATTCCCCTGGAGTTGGACCGGGAAGGCAACAAGCTCAGCTGCGGTTATAAGGATACCCCCAAGGCCCGCTTTTTCGGTTACTACGAAGGCGCGAAGGGCGTTTCAGGGGATTATTTTGATTACCTGGATCTGGATGGCCGTTATTACGCAATCATCAAGTGCGATGTGGCCGGCAAGGGTGTATCCGCGGCGCTCATCATGATCCAGGTTGCCACCATGTTTCTCAACTACTTCAAACACTGGAAGCCCACAGACCAGGGTATGCGCATCGAGGAACTGGTGTACCAGGTCAACGACTTTTTTGAAAACATGGGCTTTGAAGATCGTTTCGCCGCCCTTACCCTCTGTCTCTTTGATACCGAGACCGGCCTTTTGCGCATCTGCCACGCCGGCGATAACCTGGTCCACCTGTACGACGCCTCTGAATACCGCTTCAAAACCGTCACCCTGGAGGAGACCCTCGCCACCGGTGTGCTCTCCAATTCCACGGTACAATCCAAGGGCGGCTATAAGGTGCAGACCCTGGACCTTGATTACGGCGATATACTCCTGCTCTATACCGACGGTATTGAGGAGGCAAAGCGGAAATTCCGGGATTCCGATTTCAGGGAGATCGTGTGCGCCGAAGGTCCCAACGGTACTCCCCACCGGAACCACATATCCGGCCAGGGGAGTGAGGAGCTGGGGCCCGACCGGGTAAAGCAGATCATCGACGCGCTGATGAACAGGGGATTGTATACCCTGCACAAATGGCATAACGGCGAGGGGAATAAGCCGCTGCATTTCAATTTCACGGCCTGTGAGGGCAAAGTGGAAGAAGTGATAATGGCCCTGGTCTCAGTGGAAAAAATGTTCCGCTGTTACAAACACCCCCTGGCCGGCGAGGATTCCCGCGTGCTGGTGGATAAAAGGATAGACGAATTTCTCAAAGCCCATTTTCTTGAGTACCGGAATTACTGCGCCGATACCCGCGCATACCCTGGCAATGATGCTTATATGTATTATACTCATATCAAAGAAGATGAGCAGTACGATGATCTGACTATCCTGGGGATAAAGCGAAAATACCAGGAGACAGAGATAAGATAAGGAGAACATGCAATGACATTTAGCGAAAGAATGAAGGAACTCCTGGACCAGGGAGTGGCCGCCTCCAAGGACTTTGCCGTCAAAGCCGGCGCCAAAGCACAGGATCTGGGTGAACGGGGCGTTCTCAAGCTGGAAATCAAACAGCTTGAAGGCCAGGCTCAAAAACTCCTTACCCGCCTGGGTAACGAGACCTACCGGGCCTTTGTCGATCGCGACCAGTCCACTATTGAGCGGGAGGCGCCGGAAATTAAAGCCCTCCTCACGGAAATAGCATCGGTCCGGGAAGCCATCGAAAAGAAAGACGCCGATATAAAAAGCCGAAAAGCGAATACTTGACTAATTGACCTCGTTTTTTTACAATACTCTTGTATGTCGGGCCGTTAGCTCAGTAGGTAGAGCATCGCCCTTTTAAGGCGGTGGTCGGAGGTTCGAATCCTGCACGGCTCAATTGTAACTATTTGTCCGGTACGGAATGAGGTGAAACAGTCCTCTCCCGTCCGACACCCGGTATCCCTCAACAATCCCCGCTTCATCCGCTATTCGTGGTGCTTAAACAGGCCATGAATTTCCTTCGCGTAGAGCGCCGAGATCCGGTGGCGGAGCAGTCCCTGTTTGGCGGAAAGTTCCCGGCCGACTTCGAATGATTGCGGGAGCAGGGCAAACTTAAAGACGCGCTCAAAGGGCTTGAAGCCGGTTTTGGGACTTACCCTGTCCGCCAGCTCGGCGGCGATAAGCTCGTTGATTTCCGGCTGCTGCAAAAGCAGTTCGTAGTCGACAATGGGGATGGCGTTTTCCTCGGCAAAGTCCATGATCGCCTGCTGATCGGGAATGATAAGGGCGGCGAGGTATTTCTGATCCTGGCCCGTCACCATGCAGAACCGGATATACGGGCTTTCCTGCACTTTATGCTCAATGGGTACCGGCTCCACATTTTCACCGCTGCGGAGCACAATGGTGTCTTTGGCGCGGCCGGTTATACGCAGTTCGTTATCATACGTCAGCATGCCGATATCGCCGGTGTTGAGCCAGCCGTCGGCGCTGAGCGCCGCGGCGGTGGCTTCGGGCCTCCGGTAATACCCTTTCATCACCTGGCTGCCTTTGACGAAGATAAGCCCGTTGCGGCCCGGCGGCAGCCTGCGGCCCTTGTTGTCTATGATTTTGACCGCGGTGCCGGGCAGCGCCTGGCCTATGGTGCCCCGCCGGGATCGCCGGTACCGGCGGACCGAAATAAGCGGGGCGGTCTCGGTAAGGCCGTAGGCTTCCTGCAGGCGGATACCCACCGAATTGAAGAAGAGATCCACCCGTGCGGGCAGGCTGCCGCCGCCTGAAATGCCGGCCCGGAAACGGCCGCCCAGGCGGCGTTTGATCCGGTTGAACACCAGGAGCCGGGTAAGGCCCCGGACCGGCAGCAGGACCAGCCAGGGGAAGAAGCCCAAGAGCGAGTCCAGGATCCGGACGCGGCCATGAAAATTGGGCAGGAGGCCGAAGGTCAGATCCCTGAAATAGGTGTACAGCATGGACAGGGAGATCGCCATGTCAAACAGCCCCTTGGTGAGCCCTCCCATAGACTTAACGTTCCGGCAGATAGCGTCCATTATAGCTTCCCACACACGGGGGACACTCACCATCCAGTGCGGTTTGATTGCCTGGAAGTCCGCCATCAATACCGAAGAGATAGGTTTTGAATAGGCGATGCCGGTCTTGTTGTAAAAGATCACATACTCGATCAGCCGCTCGTACACATGCCAGACCGGCAGCACCGAAAGCCAAATGTCGCCGGGATTCAGCTCGAAAATCAGATCGAAGGCGGGAAGCTGGCAGAGAAAGTTACGGTGACAGAGCATGACGCCCTTGGGCTCGGCGGTGGTACCGGAGGTGAAGATGACGGAGGCAATATCCTCTTCACCGCCCTTGTCCATTTCAGCCGCGGCGCCGCCCGGTTGAAAAGCCTCGCGCTTCTGTCCCCGCGCGATAACATCGGCCCAGTAATACACGGTAAGGCCCGCGGCCCCGGCCGCCGCTTCGGTTTCGCCGTCTACCGGGTCATAGGTGATGAGGGTTTCCAGCGCGGGGAGTTCGGTTTTGCAGGAAAGGATCTTTTGAACCTGCTTCCGGTTTTCCGCAAAGGCCGCAGCACATTCGGTGAAGCCCAGAATAAAGGCCAGTTCCTGGACCGTACTGTCGCAGCCGCGCGGTACGTCCGCCGCGCCGATGGAAAGGACCGCGAAATCGGTCACCATCCATTCATGGCGGTTGTCGGCAATCAGGCCCACGCGGTCGCCCCGCCGGACCCCCAGTTCCATAAGCCCGGCGGCAAGGAAGCAGACTTCCTCGTAAAACCGGCGGTAGGTTTTGGTGCGGAAGCCGCCGTCGGCTTCCTTATAGTACTGTATGACCATATCCGGGTTATCGTTTGCCCTGGCTCGCAGCATCAGGGGGAGGGTTTGTTCCATACGACCGAAAACTCCATTAGGGGTGATACCATTTAATATGCCGTCATAGTAAATCGTTTCAGGCTTTATTGCAACCGCCGGGAAACAGCGTAAACCCTCAACACGAATCAACAGAGTATAATTACGCTCTTACTTGTATTTTCTTTCAAATGATATTAGTATTTTAGTACTATTGGTGATATAATTAACTATATGATACGGACAAACGCCGCCCGGCGCGGCCAATCACGCAATCTTTCTCCCCGCTTCCTCCCCGGCATAAGCCGTCCGCGCCCCGATACCGTCACCCCCCCCCCCCCCCCCCCCCATACACGTATTTCAGATATAATATAGCTTCCCTCTTACCGCTTACTTCCTCGTTATACGTACCTTTGAGGTACGACCTACCCTTTGTGCACAGCGCGCCGCCGTGCGGCGTTTATTTTTTCTCTTTACAAGGAGGCCCCTCATGGCCATTGATTTCATCTTAAAAGACGTTATGCATCAGACCGTCGTCAAATTTACGCCCGCCTACCTGCCCGAGGCGGAAAAGCCGTATTACCTCAAGGCCGTGCTCCAGCCGGAGATAGACGTCCACGAACTGGCCAGCAAGGCGGAGGTCTACAACATCGAGACCGAGCCCAAGGTTATCGAGGAGGGCTTCCTCGCCGCCTGCGAGCTCAGCTTCTATCTCGCCGCCGACGGCTACCGGATCAAAACCCCGCTCTTCAACCTCCGCGCCCGGATGCCCGGCGAGTACAACGGCTCGGAGACGGCGCTGGCCGAGGGGAAATACCCGGAGGTGCGGATGCAGCCGACCGCGCGCCTGCGCGAGTATATCCGGGACAAGGTCAAAGTGAGCTTCGACGGCATCGACAACGCCGACGGCCTCATCGCCGAGGCGGTGGACGAGAAGACCGGGCATACTGACGACGTGGCGACCATCGGGAACTTCCTCACGATCCACGGCTACGGCCTTAAAATCGAGAGCGACAAGGACCATGAGCTGCAAATGGGCCTCTTCTTCCAGGGCCCCAGCGGGACCATCCCGGTCAAAACAGAACTGGTGGCGATAAACGAACCCCGCACCCTCAAGGTGATTGTCCCGGCCCTTACCGCCGGCACGGAGTATAACCTCCGCCTCTTCACTATGAGCTCTCCCCGAAAAGGCGAGTACATCCTGAAAACGGTCCGGGACATGAAGTCGGAATTCAAGCTGACCGCCCAGGCCTAATCCGCAGATGGAAGCGGCCAATTTCCGCCGGCGGAAGATGGGGGTTTCCCTCGACGGAAGAGGCTTAGTTCCGTCGACGGAAGACGAGGGTTTCCGTCGACGGAAGACGGTGATTTCCCTCGACGGAATAGCCTTAGTTCCGTGGACGGAAGAGCCTTAGTTCCGGGTATGGAAGAGCCTTAGTTCCGGGTACGGAAGAGGCTTAGTTCTGTCGACGGAAGAGGCTTAGTTCTGTCGACGGAAAAGGCTTAGTTCCGTCGACCGAAGAGGCCGGTTTCCGTCGACCGAAGATGGCGGTTTCCGTCGACCGAAGACGGTGGTTTCCGTCGACCGAAGAGATTAATTTCCGCCGGCGGCGGAACGCAATGCAAATAAAGCCCCGACGGAGCGGGAGGCCGGCGGGCAATGAAAGGAGCAAAGAACATGATACGGAAAAGAACGGTAATACAGGCGGTTTCAGCGGCGCTTTCCGCGCCGGCGGTTTTAGCGGCGATAGTTGTGCTGGCGGCGGTCCTATTCGCCGGATGCTCATCGCCGTACAGCAGCCCTAACTGGCCCTACGGCAGCGGCGGCGGTCATACCCCCGGCGGCGGGGGCTTGAATCCGCTCTCCCTGGACACGACGCCTCCGGGGGTCATTACGCATCTTGCCGCCCATACCGGCAGCAATACGGTGACCTTCATCTGGCAGGACCCCGCGGACAGCGATTTTGACCATGTGGAAATATGGTTCGGGACCAGTCCGTCGGCCACGAGCGGTACTTCCGTCCCTTCGGTATCCAGGGGAACCATGACCGCCGCCTGGAACGGTACGCCGAACGAGACGCTCTTCTGCCACTTTATAGCCGTCGATACAGCCGGCAACCGGAGCGCCGTCGTAAACTATGCGGTTAAACTCGAGGCGGTCATGGCGGATGTTACCAATCTCGCGGGAACGATCACCGGCGCCGATTCGGTAACGCTCACCTGGACGGACCCCATCGCTCCCACATTTGATCATGTGGAGATTTCCAGCGGCGGATTGCCGAACCAGACGGCAGCCAAGGGACTGGGACCCTATACCTGGAGCGGCCTTTCTACCGGCACATCATATACCTTTACCGTCACGGCCTTTTATACCGGCGGCGGCTCGAGTACGGGCGTACCCGTCACGCTGATACTCACCCAGGACCTGATACCTCCGGGGAAGGTTACGGGCCTTACCGCGTCCAACGACGACTTCGGTTCGGTGAAGCTCGACTGGACCAACCCCGGCGACCCGGATTTACAATACGTGGAAATCACCTGTGAGCCCTTTATCGGACCGGCCAAAACGGTAAACGCTTCAGCCGGGACCTACACCTGGAACGGGCTGGCCGGCGGGGTAACGTATACCTTTACCGTTAAAGCCGTGGATCACAGCGGCAACCGGAGCGAGGGGGTAAGCGTCTCTGGCACGACTTACGATAC
>JAISBR010000049.1 GCA_031266095.1 Treponema sp.
GCCGCCCGGATAACATCGATCACGCTGTCATTGTTGTCCGCGGCGCTCCCGGAGAAGGGGCCGCTGTAGAACAAAAGCCCCCCGGTCTCCGGAAAGGTGATGGTCCCCTGCCGGGGCTCTCCGGTAAAGTTGGCGTTGATGCTGCCCAGGGTAACCGGGAGCGTACTGGGGAAGGAATAACCCGCCGCGGGGTACAGGCTTACGGTGGCCCGGTATACCGTGTCCGCCTCGAACTGCGTGACCGGTACGCCCCCGACGGTCGTCCAGGCGATGTTCCCGCTGTAGGTCCCGGCGTTGAAGGACGTTACCGGGTTGGACGACGTTACCGGCGCGGGAACCGAGGTCGTCAGGTTGACGCTGTTTATCGCGGTCGCCGAGGCGGGCGAGGTCGCCGGGAAGGTGATGGTTACCACCCCCGAATTCTCCGCGTTACCGATGGTGCTTCTACCGCTGTGGGTAAAGCTGTTGGCCGTCACCCCGGTAAAAGTGTAGCCCGACGCGGCGGTCAGGGTGACCGTGGCCGTGTAGGCGGTGTTCGCCCCGAACAGGCCGCTGAGGGCCGTGCCGTTGTCGGTCCGCTTCCAGGCCACGGTCCCGGTGTACTGGGATGCGGAGAAGTAGGTGGTGGGGATCCCGGCGCTGACCGGCACGGCGATCCTGGCCGTCAGGTCCACTTCAGTCACGGTCACCGCCGTGCCGCCGGTCGCCGGGAAGGTGATGGTTACCACCCCTGAATTCATCGTGTTACTGATAGTGCTGTTGTCGCTGTGGGTAAAGCTGTTGGCCGTCACCCCGGTAAAGGTGTAACCCGAAGCCGCGGTCAGGGTGACCGTGGCCGTGTAGTACGTGCCCGCCCCGAACAGGCCGCTGAGGGCCGCGTTGTTGTCGGTCCGCTTCCAGGCCACGTTCCCCGTGTACTGGGGCGCGGAGAAGTAACTGACCGGCGTCCCGCCGCTGACCGGCGCGTGCACCTTGGCCGTCAGGTTCAGGTCACCCACTATCGCCGCCGCCGCCCCGGTGGTCGCCGGGAAGGTGATGGTTACCACCCCCGAATTCCCCGCGTTACCGATGGTGCTTTTACCGCTGTGGGTAAAGCTGTTGGCCGCCACCCCGGTAAAGGTGTAGCCCGACGCGGCGGTCAGGGTGACCGTGGCCGTGTAGGCCGTGTTCGCCCCGAACAGGCCGCTGAGGGCCGTGCCGGTAACGGTCTCCTTCCAGGTTACCGTCCCCGCGTACTGGGGCGCGGAAAAGTAGCTGACCGGCGTCCCGCCCCATACCGGCGCGTGCACCTTGGCCGTCAGGTTCAGGTCATTCACCGCCGCCGCCGGAGTCCCGTCGGTCGTCGGGAACGCGATGGTTACGGTTACCGTACCGGTATTGTCGGCGGCGGCGGTAATGCCCGCAGCCCGGGCATGGGTGAAATGGCCGTCTATCCCCGTCAGGGTAAAGCCCGACGCGGCGGTCAGCGTGACTGTGGCCGTGTAGTACGTGCTCGCCGCGAACAGGCCGTAAAGGGAGCTGCCCGAGGTAACGGCCCAGGCCACGGTCCCCATATACTCAGGCGCGGAAAAGTAACTGACCGGGGTCCCGCCGCTGACCGGAGCGGGAACCTTGCCCGTCAGGTCCAGATCGCCGACCACCGTCGCCGCCACGCTGGTGGTCGCCGGGAACACGATGGTAATCACCCCCGTATTCGCCGCGTTGGTGATGGAGCTTCGATGTGCGTGGGTAAAGGCGTTGGCCCCCACCCCGGTAAAGGTGTAGCCCGACGCGGCGGCCAGGGTGACCGTAGCCGTGTAGGCCGTACCCGCCCCAAAAACCCCGCTGAGGGCCTGTCCGCCGGGGTACACGGCCCAGGTCACGGTCCCCGTGTACTGGGGATCGGATATATAGACCGCCGGCGTCCCGTCCTTTACCGGAGCAGGCACCTTGTAGGTCAGGTCCAGGTCGCTGACCGGGATGGCCGCCACACTGGTTGTTGCCGGGAAGCTGATGGTCACCAGCCCCGTATTCGCCGCGTTGGCCGCTGTTCCGCCTGAGTGGGTAAAGGCGTTGGCCCCTACCCCCGCGAAGGTGAAGCCCGAAACGGCGGTCAGGGTGACCGTGGCCGTGTAGGCCGTGCCCGCCTCAAACAGTCCGCCCAGGGCCTGGCCGCCTGAGGTAACGGTCCAGGCCACGGTCCCCGTGTATTGGGACGTGGAGAAGTACCCCGCCGGGGTCCCGCCCCGCACCGGAGCGGCTACCTTGCCCGTCAGGTTCAGGTCGTTGACCACCGTCGCCGGCGTCGTATTCGTCGCCGGGAAAGCGATGACCACCGTCCCTGAATCCGCGCTGTTGGACACACTTGCGGCGCCGCCGCAGGTAAAGGCGTTGGCCCCCACCCCTGTAAAAGTGTAGCCCGACGCGGCGGTCAGGGTGACCGTGGCCGTGTAGGCGGTGTTCGCCCCGAACAGGCCCTCAAGGGGCGTGTTGCTGCCGGTTTGCTTCCAGGCCACGCTCCCCGTATACTGGGGCGCGGCAAAGTAGACCGCCGCCGTCCCGTCCCGGACCGGCTTGGGTACCCGGGCGGTCAGGTCCACGTCGCTGACCGTTACCGCCGCCGCGCTGGTCGTCGCCGGGAAAATGATGGTGACGGTGACGCCGGTCCCGGCGGCCGTGGTTATGGATGAAGCGCCGGTGTGGCTGAAGGCCGCCGCCGGACTGCCAAAGGTATAGCCCGCCGCCGCGCTCAGCGTGACCCGCGCCGTGTAGGTCATATTCGCCTGGAACACGCTGTGGGGCGCGCTGGACCCTCCCACGAACCAGTCCACCGTCCCCGTGTACTGGGGCGTGGAAAAATAGGTGACCGGCGTCCCGCCCCGCACCGGGGCGGGGATCTTGTAGGTCAGATCCCGGTCGCTGATCATGATCGCCGCCACCCCGCTGGTCGCCGGGAAGGCGAGGGTAACCACGCTGGAACCCGCCGCGTTGGCCGCTGTTCCGCCTGAGTGGGTAAAGGCGTTGGCCCCCACCCCCGCGAAGGTGAAGCCCGAAACGGCGGTCAGGGTGACCGTGGCCGTGTAGGCCGTACCCGCCTCAAAGAGGCCCCCCAACGCCTGGCCGCCTGAGGTAACGGACCAGTTCACGGTCCCCGTATACTCAGGCGCGGAAAAGTAACTGACCGGGGTCCCGCCCCGCACCGGAGCCGGAACCTTGCCCGTCAGGTTCAGGTCGCTGACCTGAGCCGCCGTCGCGCTGGTCGTCGCGTGAAACCGGACCCTGACCGTATTGCCGTTCAGATGGGTGATAATCTCCGCTCCCCCGTGGGTGAAGGAAGCGTTTACCCCTGTGAAGGTGTAGCCCGACGCGGCGGTCAGGGTGATGGCGGCCGTGTAAGCGGTATTCGCCTCGAACAGGCCCCCCAGGTTCTGGCCGCCTGAGGTCCAGGTCACGTTCCCCGTATACTGGGGCGCGGCAAAATACGTTACCGGCGTCCCGCCCCGCACCGGAGCGGGGATCCGGTAGGTCAAATCCCAGTCGTTCACCGGGACAGCCGCCGCCGCGGTGGTCGCCGGGAAGGTGGTGGTGACGGTGATGGTCCCGTTGCCGTTGTCCACGGTGGCCGCCACCGCGTCCGCATGGGTAAAGTTCACCGCCAGTCTGCCGAAGGTATAGCCGGAAGTGGGCGTCAGGGTCACCTTCGCCGTGTATGTCATATTCGCCTGGAACACGCTGTGGGGCACGGTGGTCCCGCCCACGAACCAGTCTACCCGCCCCGTGTACTGGGGCGCGGAGAAGTATTCTACCGGCGTCCCCCCCCGCACCGGGGAGGGCACCTTGTAGGTCAGGTCCGCGTCGGTGACCGCCAGGGCCGGCACCGTGCCGGTCGCCGGAAAAGCCACGGCCCCTGAGACCGTGCCGGCGGTCCGGGTAAACGAGAGGGTGGCTATCGTGGCCCCGCTGTGGATAACCTCAATATTCGCGGGAAACATATAGCCCACCGCCGGGTACAGGGTAACTTCGGCCCCGTAGGCCGTGATAGCCTTGAACAAGCCGTCCGATCCCGACCCGCCGCTCTTCCAGGCCACGGTCCCGCCGTAGGTCCCTGCGAAGAAACTCGTGACCGGGGTGGCGCTCATGACCGGGGCGGGCACCAGGGCCGTCAGGTCGATGGGGCTGGGTATCGTCATGCCCTCGCCCGTCGGGAAATAGCGGACCGCCGAGAGGGAACGGATATTGGCGGAAGAGTTGTCCGCGGGCTGTACCGCTACCGTGTCCTCGGGCTGGTACCGGAACCGCATCCCCGGGTCAAAGCCGTAACCATTTTTCGCCGTCAGGGTAATGTCCGCCTGATAGACCACGCCGAGGACAAACTGGTCAAAGGACTCGCCGAGGGCCTGACCGGCCGCGTCCTTCCAGACCACCGCAATATCCACATCGCCCCGGCCGGTATTGGTTTTAACCGGGACGGTCCCCGCGGTGGGAACCGGGACATAGGCCTGGAGGTTGTAGTTGCCGACCGTGGCGTCGGCGCCGAAGGGGATATCGACCCGGGGGACAAAGACCACCTTCTGCCAATCGGGGCCCATCGGCAGGGGACAGGCCGCCAGCAACGCGGCCAGCACGGCCGCAAG
Organism: Treponema sp.; assembly: GCA_031266095.1. The sequence continues at coordinate 4,614 of JAISBR010000049.1, forward strand.
AATACCGGTTTGGATGACCGGTAGTGCAGGGGCGCTCTTGGCAGGGTTGGGGGAAAGCGGCTGCCGGTTACAAAAGGTAATTACACACGGTAAAAATGTTTGAGGGGGGGGGGTGGGGGGCAACATGTTTTCATAGTTTTTGAACCCGGTAACAATCCGTTAAACAAACGGCTGATTTCATTTGACATAGTCATCACCTCCATTCGTTATTATTATAGCGTATTATATAAAAAAATTACAATTATCCGAAGAAAATAAAAAAAATTCGAGCCGGTTACCACGGCCGGCCGGGCAGCGCTTATAATTTCTTGCAAAACCTGGTACTTTCCCGAAACATGAAAGTAAACGCCGATACCCTGTTAACAATACCCTTCAACATTGCTCTTTTTTCATGAAAGATTTATACTTTCCCCATGGAATCGTCCCTTTTAACCGCGGAGGATGTGGCCAGGCAGCTGCGGATAAAAAAATATACGGTCTATGAGCTTATTAAGCGGGGAGAACTCCCCTCCTCGCGGGTGGGAAAACAGGTGCGGATTTCCCAGGAGGATATTGACCGTTACCTGCGGGTGGGGAAAACCGGGGCCTTTCGAGATGGGGATGATTTTCCAAAACCCCGAAACGGAGGGGAATGGGAAGCCGGGAGCCAGGAAAACGGGGCCGGGGCGGCTTTGGCGGCCGGGCAGACATTTCCGAAAATACAGGAGCACGCGGGGACTCCTATTATCCTCAACGGTCAGGATGTGTGCCTGGATCTTTTTGTAAACAGGTTTTCCTCTCTGGGACTTGGGCCGGTATTCCGTTCTTATATGGGCTGTTATAACAGCCTCATCGCCCTCTACAACGGCCGGGTAACTATGGCCGCCGCTCATCTCTGGGACGCTGAAACCGATACCTACAATTATCCTTTTATACGACGTCTCCTGCCGGGCCTGCCTGTGGGGGTTCTGCGCCTGGCCGGCCGGATGCAGGGCTTTTATGTGAAAAAGGGGAACCCCCTGAAAATCGAGGATTGGAAGGACCTTGCCCGGCCGGATGTTTCCATGATCAACCGGGAGCGAGGCTGTGGCACCAGGATCCTGCTGGATCAAAAACTCAGGTTATTGGGGATCAATGCGGAGAATATACGCGGCTATTCCAGGGAATCTGCCTCACATATAGCCTGCGCCGGTACCGTCGCCAGAGGCGGCGCGGATCTGGGCTGCGGCTGCGAACGGGGAATGGCAAACATCGCCGGCGCGGACTTTATCCCGCTCCAGCTTGAATGGTATGACATAGTATTCCGCTTGAAGGATAGGTCCGCCATACAGGTTATCCTGGCCTATGTAGAGTCAGGAGAATTTCGCAAGGATCTTGAAATAATGGGATCTTACGATCTTTCCCGAACAGGGGATTACGAAGAATTCTGACGGTCCCGCTGCATTTTAAGAATGCCGGGCCGCTTTTAGCTTTTTATAGGAGTTAATATGCCTGAATCTGAGGCTGATTTAATTATTATCGGGGCGGGGCCGGCCGGGCTTACTGCCGCCCAGTACGGCGCCAGGGCAAACCTCAAGACGCTGGTAATTGAGCAGATGGCCCCGGGCGGACAGGTTTTATTGATCGACACGCTTGAGAATTATCCCGGCAATGTGGAACTGCGGGACGCCGGTGGTACGGTAATCGCCGGCCCCAGAACGGGTTTTGATTTTTCCCGGGACCTTCACCTCCAGGCCGAAGCTTTCGGCGCCGTTTTCCTCTCCGGGGCGGTAACCTCCTTGAAAAAAGAAGGAGGGCTTTTTATCGCGGGCCTGGCCAACGGCGAAACCCGTGCGGCGCCCGCGATAATTCTCGCTGCCGGGTCGACTCACCGCAGCCTGGACATTCCCGGCGAAAAGGAATTCACCGGCAGGGGAGTTTCCTACTGTGCCACCTGTGACGGTCCTTTCTTCAGAAACAAAAAAATACTGGCAGTCGGCGGCGGGGACGCGGCGTGTGACGAGGCTCAGTACCTTTCCCGCCTCAGTTCTCAGGTAATCCTTGTTCACCGCCGGGATCGCTTCAGGGCGCAGAAGGCCCTTGCTGATCGGGTACTGCGCAATCCCAATATTGAGGTTCGCTTCAATACGATCATAAAGGAAATTAAAGGAGAAAGCTCCGGTACAATGGCGCATAAAGTAAGCGCCGTGGTTCTTGAGCGGGCCGGTGAGGTTTATGAGGAATCCGCCGACGCGGTTTTTATTTTTGCCGGTGCGATTCCCCAGTCGTCACTGGCGGCGGGCGGCGGAGCGCCTGAAAACGGCGTCAAGGTCGATCTCGATAAAAACGGCTATATCATCACGGATCAGAAAATGGCAAGTTCCGTGCCCGGTATTTTTGCCGCCGGCGATGTCCGTTCCGGTTCCTTCCGCCAGGTGGTGGTCGCCGCCGGAGAAGGCGCGGTAGCGGCTCACAGTGCGGCGGAATATATAGACGAATTGAATAACGGCGCGTATCTTGAACATTTACCGGCACAGGGTTAGTATGTATCATAATGAAACCCCTGCGTGCGGCTTTTTTTCTTTTTTTTGTCGGGTTCGGTTTTGTCATTGCTGTTGGTATGGGGATGATGCTTTTTCTACAATATCGTTCTTATGTCAGGAAAAGCTACTCGGACGTCATTGAAAATGCCGCGCATACGGTGGATCGTCTGTTCCCGCAGATAGAAGATACGGACAGCCTGCTGGCTCAGGGAGAAGCCCGGGAAGGGCCGTATTTCAGCCTGGTACGGCAAATCAACAACCCCGCCGCAAGCGGTCGGGGTATGTTGTTCTCATAAGGTATTTGACTCAGGGTCCATACCCTTGGTTCCGCCCCAAGGGGCCGGGGTATGGACCCTTCGCAACGAATAAACGAGATAGTTCAAAACAGCGATTTTTGGAATCGGATGGGGGAAAATACATTTGTTCCTGTTTTCTACCAAGGCGGTATATAAAGCACAATTTTCAAATTTTCTCTTGTGTTTTTTCTGTTCCGTTTCGCTTTCTTCCTTAAGTTTTGCTGATCCCGGCACGCCGGAAGAGCTTGCCGCGTCCATTGAACGCGCCATGAGTGATGAGCAGGCCCTGGCCCAGACCTTTATGCTTGGCTGGGTAGGAGCGGAACCATCGCCGCTTATTCTGGAATGGATTCATGAGCGGGGTATTGGCGGAGTGAAGATCTTCGGCTGGAATACTGAAGATACGCTGAGGCTTGCCGGAACCGTGGGTTCTTTGCAGAAGGCAAGTCTTGCGGGGTCTTTTAATATCCCTCTCTTTGTGGCCACCGATCAAGAGGGGGGCTGGATTCGCCATATAAAGGGAAGCACCAGCGAGACGCCCGGTAATATGGCCATCGGCGCTTCCGGCTATCCAAGAGATGCATACCTCGCGGGCTATTACATTGGCAGGGAACTGGCGGTACTGGGGATCAATATGAACTTTGCTCCTGCGGTGGACCTCTTTATCAACCGGGATTCGGTGCTTATCGGCCCCAGGGCCTTTGGGAGCGATCCGGTGAAGACGGGGATTTTGGGAGGGGCTTTTATGAAGGGCCAGCAGGCCGCCGGGGTGATTCCCACCGCAAAGCATTATCCCGGTCATGGTGATACTGATCTGGATTCTCACGGGGTACTGCCCCAAATTATGGTTTCTTTTGAGACTCTCTGGGATCGGGAACTGGTACCCTACCGTATGCTGGCCGCCGAAGGATTACCCGCGGTGATGAGCGGACACCTTGCCTTTCCCAATACCAGCGCGGCATCGACCCCGGCTTCGCTTTCGCCCTGGTTTTTGAAAGACGTGCTCCGGAACAAAATCGGCTACCAGGGGATTATCATTACCGATGATCTCATGATGAACGGCGCCGCAGTTTGGGCGGGGAGCCTTTCCCGGAGCGCCAAGCAGGCCCTGGTTGCGGGTAACGACATTATTATGCTGTCGACAACACCGGGCCTCTACGACGCGGTGTGGACTTTTTTGCTTGCTTCTATGAAAGAGGACGCGGAGTTTCGTATGAGGGTACGTGACGCCGCCCGCCGGGTATTGTTTACCAAACTGCGTTACCTTAAGGGGGAGGGGAAGATTCCCTACATTCCGGACCTGCGAAAAGTTGAGACAGAGCTGCCCGATCCTGAAGGAACCGCCTTCTTTTTGAATCTTGCCGCCCGAAGCGTTACCATAGTGAAGCCCCTGCCGCCGGATTCTGTTTTCCCGCTGAAACCACAGTCCGCCGGACGGGTGCTGCTGGCGGGCAATTATGATGATTTTTTCAAAGCCGGAAAAGCGGCCTTTCCCGGCGCCGCTTCCTATCGGTATACCGAATTCGAAGGTCCCGCCGCACTGGTGTCATATGCGCGAAACGCCGATACGATCATCTTCTGTCTTTCCGACGCCGCGAATCTGCGCCTGCTGCGAAGCCTTGAGCCGCTTAAAAAACGGGTGATCGCTCTTTCGGTATTAAGCCCGGTGTACCTTGAAAGTGTCCCCTGGGTGAGCGGGGCGGTCGCGGTTTACAGCTATGCCTCTGAATCTTTTGCGGCGGGTTTTTCCGCAATCATCGGCAGAATACCCGCTGAAGGTAGACTGCCCTATGAATAAAGCCCTCCGCTGGCGAAAAATGAAAAAAAAGGACGCCGCCGGACTTGAAATTTTGCTTCGCGATCAGGAACCCTGGTGTGTCGCCGCCTGCAGCAGATTCCTGAAGCGCAATCCCGCAAGGGATTACGTATGGACTCTGCGGGACAAAAACGGCGGCGTCTCCTCTATGATCATTCAGTCAAAATGGACCCTGTTACCGGTATTGTGCGGTCAAAAAACTATACCCTCACCGCGTTTTCTCTGCGGCTTTTTCAATACTGTTCCGATCCATTCCCTGCAGGGCCAGAAAGACGAGGCCGTTCTTTTGGAACAGGCCCTGAGGGAGCTTGGCCGGCAGGCATCGGAAACCATTGATTACGATCTCATGCTCATAGACAGATCGCCTAACGAAGAATGTTTTTCCGCCGGCCCCCCGGATCTGATACTCCGAAAGCCCTTATTCACCGATGCGGATACTCTTGCCGCACTGCAAGCCGATTATGAGCGGGAAGAGGTACTGCCCAAAAACGCGGTGTTTAATCCTGCGGCCAGCCGGCTGAATATTGAGCGTATCCTTTCAAACGAACAGATACTCACCGCGGAACTCGACGGCCGCCTGGTGGGAAAGATCAACACCAGCAGCCTGTCCTTTACCCGCTTTCAGGTCGGCGGCGTCTATGTGCACCCTGATTTCCGGGGGCTTGGTATCGCCCGCCGTATGGCCGCCGAATTTGTCCGATCCCTTATCGCCCAGGGGAAGGGGATTAGCCTTTTCGTCAAAAAATCGAATTTCGCCGCCAGTTCCCTCTATCGTTGCCTGGGTTTTACTGTTTTGGGAGATTACCGGATCAGCTATTACTGAAGCTTTTAAGTTAGACGGGCGCCCTTTTGGGTTGATCGGACGCCTCTGTATGTTTCGCAGCCTGCGAACCGGAGGTTCGGCGGCGAGAAACTACAAGAGCCTCGGCAAAACTAACCGAGTTTTGCAAGAGGCTCAGTTTACTAAAAGTTTAACTTTCCTTAAAACTTGCTTTACCTTTTCCTGCTACCCTTGGATTCGAAAAACACTTTCCGGGGGAAAACGATGAAAAAAAAAAGAACAAAAACACTTGTAATGGTTCTTGGAACCCTGCTTGCCGTATGCGGCTTTCTGTTTGGCCCAAGTCTGCTTATTTCCGGGGACGAAAACAAAGGGGAAAGTAAAACCGGGGAAACACCGCTTTTTTCGGTAAAAACGGAAAACGCGGAAAAGCGGACGCTGCGCGCGTTCCTTGAGGTAAACGGCGATATTGTAAGCGGACAGGAGACCGATGTTTTTCCCGATGTGGCGGGAAAACTTGTCCGGCTTACTATCGCCCTGGGATCACCGGTTCGTAAAGGGGATGTTATAGCGGCGGTTGACCCTTCGAAACCGGGAATGATCTATATGAACAGCCCGGTATACGCGCCGATTTCAGGTACCGTCTTGCGGGCGCCCGTTTCAGTAGGGGCAACGGTCGGTCCGGGTACCAGTATTGCCGTGATTTCCGTGACCGACAATCTTGAAATAAACGCCCGCATACCGGAACGGGAAATCGCCGGCCTGCGGACCGGGCTTAAGGCGGAGGTGAGCCTCGCGGCGTATCCGGGAGCATATTTTCCCGCGACAATCAGCCATGTTTCGCCGGTGCTGGACACCGCGTCACGGACAAAATTGATAAGTCTTAGATTTGACCGGAATGACAGCCGGATAAACGCCGGAATGTTTGCCTGCGTCAGGATCAATACCGGTATCTACGATAATGTACTTACCGTACCTGCCGAGGCGGTGGTCAGGAAACACGGTGAAGACACCGTGTATATCCTGCGGGGGACAGGACAAGTCCAGGCGGAAAGCCGTCCGGTGGCGGTAGGTGTAACCCTTGACGGATGGACTGAAATTCGATCCGGCCTTGACGAAGGCGAAGCCGTTGTTGTCCAGGGACAGCAGTTATTGAGCGGTGGGGAAGCTGTGCGGATTATCGCCAGAGGCGGAAAATGAGTATCGCGAAGGCGGTGGTCGAACGGCCGGTACTGTGGCTCGTGGTTTTCACGCTTGTTTCAATCGGCGGTATATTTCTTGTTTCGAATATTGCCTTTGACATGCTCCCCGAAGTGGAAATCCCCTACATCGCCGTTGTCACAATGTATCCGGGGGCGGACCCTGAAACGGTTGAAAAGGCGGTTACCGATGTGCTTGAAGGGGGATTGGCGAATACCAGCGGCATCACCAAGATGACCTCGGTCTCAAGGGAACAGTCCAGCATGGTACTGCTTGAGTTTGCCTTTGGGACCGACATGGATACTAAGATAAACCGGGTTCGGGAAAATATCGACATGGTAAAAAGCGCGCTGCCGGATACAGCGGACGCGCCCCTGGTGATACTGGCTAAGGCTAATGACGAGCCTATCATGCGTATCGGGATAAGCGGCAGCGGATTCTCACAAAACGAATTACGGGCCTACGCTAAAAATGATATTCAGAACCGGCTCAAACAGATTGAAGGGGTTGCTTCCTGTGATGTTGAGGGAGGACAGGATCTGGCGGTGCGGGTCTCGGTATCCCAAAACCGTCTTGAGGCATACGGGGTAACGATCAGCGAAATCGCGGGTGCTCTTGCCGCGCAGAATCTGCAGCTCGGCGCGGGCTTCATTGAGGAAGGACTCGTGGAGTATTCGATAAAAACCTCCGGTGAATATGACAGCGTTACCGCCATTGCCCAAACTGTTGTCACCCAGGTGAACGGCGCGGATATCAGGCTGGGGGACATCGGAAGCGTGGCGCTGGATTATGCGGAGGAACGGTCCGCGGCGTATATCAACGGGGAACCGGGAGTATATTTGTCTATCATGAAGCAGAGCGGAGCAAATACCATCCGGGCCGCGGACCAGATTTACCGCCGGCTTGATTCAATAGAAAGAACACTGCCCCAGGGTATCGGCCTTGATATTATCCAGGACTCGACCACCGAGATCCGCGCCATGATTAGTGAATTGGTGAATTCCGCGGTCCTGGGGGTTCTCCTTGCCATGGCGGTACTCCTCCTGTTTTTCAGAAACATCAACGGTTCCATCATCGTCGGTTTATCCATCCCCATCTCGTTTCTGATTACGCTCCTCGTCATGAGCCTGGCGCATATTACGATCAATATGATGACTCTGGCGGGGCTTATCCTCGGCTTGGGAATGATCGTCGATTCATCAATAGTGATGCTGGAGGGAGTAACAAAATTCCGAGAAAAAGGAAAAAAGCCGAGTATCGCGGCTATCTTTGCCGGAGATGAGGTGATATCGTCAATTATCGCGTCCACCATCACCACTATTTGCGTGTTCCTGCCGGTATATCTTTTCAAAAACCGCCTGGAAATCGTCGGCCTCCTGGTGCAGGATATGCTTTTTACTATTGGCATTTCGATCATATCAAGTCTCTTTGTGGCGGTTTTCCTCGTGCCCGTTTTGGCGGCTAAATGGCTGCCTGTCCACAGCCGCCTGCAAAAACCCTTACGTAATCCATCCTTGAAAAAAATCGACACCCTTATCGCCGGCGGAATTGAGGCAATAAACCGGGCCTATACCCGGCTCCTGTCAAAGGCCCTCAGACACCGGCTTGTCACCGTTTTACTGGTGATCGCCGCGTTTGCCGGTTCGGTTTTCGCGCTCCTAAAAATGGATATCGTGATGTTTCCCGATATGGACAGCAATACTATCACCGTTGATATAATGATGCCCCTGGGTACACGTTATGAAGATACCAAAGCGGTAGCCCTGGAACTGCATGAATACGCTATCGCGGAAATTGTGGGGGCTAAAAATATTAGCGCCAAAATAGGCGGCGGCGGTTCTGTCCTGAGTGACGCCGGGAACAACACCGCCAGCGTTACGGTTGTTCTTGACCTGGATAATCCCCAGGCGGATTCAAGCGATACGGTAAAAGGAAAACTCCGCGCCCACTTTTCCTCGTTCCCCAGCGCGGTAATCAGTTTTTCCGAAGGCGATTTTGCCGCCCTGAGCGGCGGTTCCGATATTGACATTGTCCTCCGCGCCGACGATTTATCCCAAGGCATCGCCGAGGCGGCTGTCGTCAAGAATCTGCTGGAAGAAAAGGCGCCGGAAGTCGAGGACATTGCCGTTGACGTAAACTCAGGGCTGCCGCAGATTTCGGTTACTATTGACCGGCAGCGGGCCTATAACATGGGCCTCTCCGTCACTACAATCGCCCGTGAAATAGCCGCGTCTATGAACGGCGTAACCGCTACCACCTTCCGGCAAAGCGGCGACGAGTATGACGTGGTACTGCAACTCGCGAAAGAAGACCGTTACGAGCTTCCCGATCTGGGGAAAATATTTGTCCGTTCTTCCAGGGGCGTCCTTTTTCCGTTTTCTAATTTCGCGGTTTTTGAGAAAACCCAGGGACCGGAACGTATCAACCACGAAGGACAGGCGCGGACCATACATATCACCGCCAGCCTGAAAGAAGGACAGTCCCTGGGAAAAACAGAAGAGACGATAAAAGCGCTCCTTGCGGAACAGGGCATCAGCGCGGAGTTTGCCGGAGAATCAGCCGAAACAAGCGATATGCTGCAAACTTTTATGCTGGTCATTATCCTGGCGCTCCTTTTGATATTCGGCGTTATGGCGGCGCAATACGAATCTTTCCGGGACCCAATCATTAATTTCTGTACCATACCACTCATGCTGATCGGCGTTGTTATTATTCATCTTATTACCGGACAGACCATGAGCGCCTTTACCATGATAGGCTTTGTGATGCTTGCCGGCATCGTCGTCAACAACGGCATCCTGCTGGTAGATTACACCAATCTGCTCACCCGCCGGGGAACGCCGCTTATGGAAGCCTGCCTCGAAGCCGGCGCGTCCCGCTTCCGTCCGGTTTTGATGACCGCCCTTACTACTATGCTGGGGCTTGCGCCGATGGCTTTCTTTCCCGGTAAGTCTTCAATGATGACCGCTCCTATCGGTCTTGCCGTATTCGGCGGACTCGCGTCGGCAACGGTGATAACGCTGTTCTTTATTCCGGTGATATACTCATTGGTTAACCATGATAAGAGCCGGCCCTCCCGCCCGGAACCCTGACGCGATGAGAATAGAAACTGTGGTTGTCCACGGGATTTTGGAGAGTGGATTTTTGAGAATACTTGCTGATATTATAAATGGGTCTATAGGGCGCCTCTAAAAACTGAAGTTTTTGAAGTTCCCTGTAGTACATAGTCGAAGGAGAAATGATCATGACCATAAAACGACAGATATTTATATTCAATATACGTACGGTTCTGGTAACACTGTTTGGGCTTTTGGTAGCTGGTTTTGTGTTTCAGCTTGTGCTGGGCGGAATTACGGGCATCGATTTTGAGAATGAACGCGCTCTGCGGGAGGCGGCCCTGCTGGAAATGGAATATGAACCCCGGCCCTATACGGGCCTGATGCATATATCCGGCTTCCTCTTTACCATCATTTTTGTAACGCTTATTACTCTTGTAAATAACCTGCTTAACTACCGCCTGACAAAAAACATTGTCCGCCCCCTGGGGCCCCTGAGCGAGGGGGTAAGGCAGATACACGACAATAACCTCGCCTTTCGCATAGATTATCAAAACGACGATGAATTCCGCCCTATCTGTGATGCCTTTAATGAAATGGCTGCGCGGCTTGAGGCCTCCTCGGAACAAAAACAAAAAGACGAGGCAAGCCGGGGGGAACTCCTGGCCGGAATATCCCACGATTTGCGCACGCCTCTTACCTCGATAAAAGGGTACATTGAAGGAATGGAAACCGGCGTCGCCTCCACGCCGGAAATGCGGCGGAATTATTTTTCCATAATAAAAAACAAGACCTCCGATATGGAACATATTATTGAGCGGCTTTTTCTTTTTTCAAAGCTTGATATGGACGAATTCCCCCTTGCCATGCGGCGTGTCCCGCTTATGCCGGTGATCGCGGATATGATAGAGGAGGCCGCGGATGAATATGATTCGCGGGGGCTTGCCATACATATTACCCAAAACAACCCGGATGTGTTTATCCTGGCCGATACGCTTTGGCTCCGCAATGTGCTTATCAATATTCTGGAAAACAGCGTCCGGTATAAGACAAAGGAACGGGGTACTTTGGAAATAAGCGCTGATGTTGTTAATGATTCTGTTTTACTGCGTTTTGTCGATGACGGCCCCGGAGTCAACGCCGAAATACTCCCCAAATTATTTGATGTTTTTTACCGCGCCGATCCTTCCCGCAACAAAAAAGGTTCCGGGCTGGGCCTTGCCATAAGTAAAAAAATAGTTGAACGTATGAATGGCGCCATTTACGCGGAGCTGCCATATTCCGGGGGCCTTGCGGTCATTATCCGGCTGCCGGCGGCGCGGGGGGTATAATATGTCAAACACAAAACCGAGAATATTAATCGTCGAAGACGACAAAGATATTGCCGCCCTGGAAAAAGATTTTTTGGAAATAAACGGCTTTGAGACGGTCATAGAAGGTGACGGCCTGAAAGGCGCTGATCAGGCATTGTCGGAATCGTTTTCGCTTATCCTGCTTGACCTTATGCTTCCCGGGAAAGACGGCATAAGCCTCTGCCGCGAAATCCGCTCCAAAATTGATATACCCATCCTCATGGTAACCGCCCTTGGCGAGGATGTTGACAAAGTGCGCGGCCTGGGCCTTGGCGCGGATGATTATATCACTAAACCCTTTTCACTGACTGAACTTGTCGCCAGGGTAAAATCTCATCTTGCCCGTTATGAACGGCTCACTCAAAATGCCGGTCATGCAAAAAAGATGGATGAAATTGATTTCGACTGGATTCAGATCAATCAGACCACTCACCGGGTTTTTGTTTATGCCCGGGAAATCAGCCTGACCAATAAAGAATATTTGCTGCTTTGTCTTCTGGCCGGCCATGAGGGAATGGTTTTCAGCAAAGAACAGTTGTACGATAAAATCTGGGGTGAGGATATGTATGGAGAGATAAAAACCGTAGCGGTACATATCAAACGCCTGAGAGATAAAATCGAGAAAAATCCAAGCAACCCGCTGCATATACAAACTGTTTGGGGCGTAGGTTACCGGTTTACGGCTTAGCGGGAAAAAAGTTTACCAATATTTAACCTTTTGTTTATCATCGTTTTATCATTCTCCTTTAGCATAGCCTGGTATGCCCCGTATGACGAAGGGTGATATGCGGAATTTAAAAATGATATAAGCAGCTATGGGAGAAAAATTAGGATGTAACAGAAAGCATCCAGCGGATACCACCATGACTATCAAGCGCCGTTTGTTTATTTCTAATATCCTCATGATTATTATCCCGATTGGCGCATATATAGTATTTACCGTCTTCCTGAGCCTTGTCGCCGCCGGCGCTTATAAAACCTGGGATCTGCCGGCACTTCCGGAAACATACTTTGAGACGGCCTTTGCCGATTATATACCCCAGATTGCCGCTGTCTGGTTCGCTATGCTTATCCTCATGGTGATAATCATTTTTATTACAAACAAAAAACTGACGCGCATAATGGCAAAGAATATTGTAACTCCCCTTGATTCACTCTCATTTGGCGTTACACAAATACGTGATAACAACCTCAGCTTCCGGATTGATTATCAAGAAGATGATGAATTCCTCCCGGTATGCGAGTCCTTTAACGAAATGGCGGTACGCCTGGAAACCATGGTAGACGCGCGGCAGAAGGATGAGGAAAGCCGTCGTGAACTCATTGCCGGTATTTCCCATGATTTACGTACTCCCCTCACCTCAATTAAGGCGTATCTTGAAGGTATTAAAATCGGCGTTGCGTCAACTCCGGAACAACAGCAAAAATATTTTTCGACTATTCAAAGCAAGGTAAACGATTTGGAACATATCATTAACCAGCTGTTTTTATTTTCAAAACTTGATATCGGTGATTTTCCAGTAAACAAAAGACAATTTGAGGCAGGGGACTTTCTAACAGAATTGACAGCGGAACTTTCCGACGAATATGAAAGGCGTGGTCTTGTATTGATAATAATCGGCAGTGTACCCGGCGCATATATTAATGTCGATCCGGGGTTGTTCCGCAGGGTTATCATCAATATTTTGGAAAACAGTGTGAAATACAAAAATACGGAACAAGGACGGCTGGAAATCAAATGTTACATTACCGGTAACACATTTGAAATAAGGTTGACCGACGATGGTCCCGGAGTTCCGAAAGAAATGTTGGAAAAACTATTTGATGTTTTTTATCGGGCAGATCCATCAAGAAACACAAAAGGCAGCGGACTTGGGCTTGCTATATCACAAAAAATTATAAACCGTATGGGCGGAAAAATAACCGCGAAACAAGCCTCAGAATTGACGGTAAAACACGGACTCGCGATAGTAATTCATCTGCCAATAGTGAATAGAATAGAATTATGAAAATTTTAATTATCGAAGATGATACTTCGATTGCCGAAGTTGAATGTGACTTTTTGGAAATCAATGGCTTTGAAGTGATTACGGAAACTGACGGTATAAAGGGCATGGAAAAAGCGTTAAGCGGCGTGTTTGACCTCATCCTGCTTGACCTTATGCTTCCGGGGAAAAGCGGTTATGAAATTTGTAAATCAATACGTGAAAAAATTGATGTACCGATTTTGATGGTCACTGCCCGTATTGAAGATGTTGACAAAGTCCGTGGATTAGGACTTGGCGCTGACGATTATATTTCAAAACCATTCTCCCCAACGGAATTAGTAGCGCGGGTAAAGGCGCATATTGCGCAATATGAACGGCTAAAACGCTCAGACCCAACGAAAAATAAGGCGGGGGAAATAGATTTAGGGTATCTAAAAATAATACCGGCGATAAGGCGTGTATATGCCGCGGGTACTGAGGTAATGCTTACCAATAAGGAATATGAATTACTCCTTTTCCTTGTTTCCAATCCTGAAATAGTCTTTAGCAGAGAACACTTATACAACCAGATTTGGGGAGAGGACCTTTACGGGGACTTAAAGACCGTTACCGTCCATATTAACCGTCTGCGTGAGAAAATTGAATATGATCCGGCAAATCCCCGGTATATACAAACAGTGTGGGGTGCTGGTTACCGGTTTATACGATAGAAGATCGGTGAAAGTTTATCAAAAGTTCATAAATTATTTATAACCGGTTAATTTCTCCCTGCTAGCTTATATCTATCAGGTTCATATAACCAGGAACCTAAAAATTTAGTGTTTAAGAAAGTCCGGTCTATAAGGAATTGTAAATGCATGATTATTTGCCGGTAAAAACAAATCCATATTGCCCGTGTCCCAATACGGGATGTGAAGTCCGAGGTAATTGTAAAGACTGTATCAAGGATCATAATGGCAAAGGAATGTATTGCAAGCTTCCGCCCTGGTGGCAAAAAATCAATGACCTGCTCTGTAAAGTATTACCGAAATAAGAGTGAGAACGGAAAAGGAGTATAAAGACTGAATGAAACGTAATCTATCGGTTATCCCTATGCTTTTCGCGAAAGCGCCCGGCCTGTCGTATAAAATGTTTTTGGGGTTCCTTAAAATGAACGCCGCAAAGTATAAGCCCAGAAGAAATTACGGGTACAATCACCTGAAGAATTTATGCCTGGTATATTTTAAACTTACACCCCATTGTAATCTGCGTTGTGTGATGTGTGGTCAATACGGGGTTAAGGGAACGGTTAATAGCCAGATTTTACCGAATGAATCTGATAATATCGTTTTTCTTGAACGTTACAAAGAAATTATTGATGAAATCACGCCATACAAACCGGTCATTTATCTTTGGGGCGGCGAACCATTTTTATACCCGGAATTATTTCCCCTTGTAAGATATATAGCTGATAAAGGCTTATTCGTCAGCGTAAATACCAACGGTACAATGCTGGAAAAAAATGCCGGACAAATTGTTAATGACAAATGGAGTACCATATTTGTCTCATTAGACGGAATTGGTAAGGTAAATGACGCCATTCGGGGAAAGGATTCTTATGAGCGGGCTATAAAGGGAATTAAGGCAATCAATAACGAAAAGAGAAAACGAAAATCAAATCTCCCTTTTCTGGGATTGGTAACGACTGTCACCAATATGAATTATCTTTATCTTGACGAATTTGTCGAAATAAGCCGCGGGTGGAATATTGATCTGCATATGTTTAATTTAGGAACATATACTAATGGCAAAATAATTGAGGAACACAGGAAAGTAATAAAAGAAAAACTCAATGTTGAAAGTAATTTTCTGGAAGGTTATAATACCGGCTATAATACCAATATTGACACAAAGAAGCTGTACGATATTTTACGGCGCCTTCACAGGAAAGAATTAAGGCATCCGATAATAACCGTACCTTCCTTAAATCCTGAAAAAATAGATACATACTATTCCGACCTGGAAATACCGATACGGCGCCGCTGTATTGTACCGTGGTGCCAGACAAATATCAATTATAATGGCGATGTCCATTTTTGTGCCGATTACCCTGATTTTATTACGGGAAATATTAAAACGCAGTCTTTTACTGAAATCATGAATGGAGATCGGGCTAATCTGTTCCGAAAGACGATACATTCATGTGAAAACGGTATGTTTCCCGGATGCCGGCGCTGTTATCAGAATATGCTCTTTGGGGAAAGAATGAACGGATTTTGAATTGAGGACGCCTCTAAAAACTGAAGTTTTAGAGGCCCTTGGGTAATAGAGGCGTTTCAAAATTTTAATTTTGAAACGACCCAATATTCAGAAGCAAGGAGGAAATACTATGCAGCTTCAAATGGAAAAGATCTTTAAAAACTTCAAAGATAAGGAAGTTTTGAAAGGCATTTCACTCAAAATGGAAAACGGTGTTTACGGGCTGCTCGGTCCAAACGGAGCCGGAAAAACCACCATGATCCGTATTTTGGCGGACATTACGCGTCCCACAAGCGGACAGGTGTTTTTTAACGGCCAAAACAAAAATACCTGGGGTGATAAATACCGCGCCAAAATCGGGTATCTGCCGCAGGATATGAGTTTCTATTCCAGTTTTTCAGGATGGGATTATCTCATGTATGCGGCAGCCCTGAAAGGCATCCCGGCATCCGACGCCAAACTTCAGGTTGTGGAACTTGCTAAGGCGGTAGGTCTCATGCCGGATATACGCCGCCGCTGTATTACCTATTCAGGCGGCATGAAACGCAGACTTGGAATCGCCCAGGCATTGCTCAATGATCCCCAGATCCTTATCCTCGACGAACCGACCGCGGGACTTGATCCGCAGGAGCGCATCAAGTTCAGGAATATCATTTCCGCGTTTTCAAAGGACAGAATAGTTTTGCTTTCGACGCATATCGTCTCGGATGTGGACAGCATCGCGAAACAAATCATGATGATGGAGTACGGTGTTATTAACCGGCAGCATACAGGAGAAGAGTATATCAAACAGATAGAAAATTGTGTTTGGAGCTTCCAAATACCGGTTGATGAATTAATCGTATACCAAAACAACGCGGTAATCAGTAATGTGGTCCCAAGGGGTAAAACTATGGAAGTACGGGTCATTAATGAAAAAAAACCGAATGCCGACGCTGTTCCGGTAACAGCTAATCTTGAAGATGCTTATCTGTATATTTTTAATTATCTGCCTGGCCGTAATGCGGCAGATGCGATATCGCAAAAACGTTTTACCGTATTGGGCAGAGAGAATACTCTGTCCATGAATTACAATAACAGTTAAGGAGAACTATACAATGTCGCTGTTTCATTTTGAATTACGAAAACTGTTTCTGAACAGAAAAACCCTTATCATCCTGGCTTTCATGTTTTTCATCTACGCGATAATCGGTTTCGGTACGACCTATTTTCTGGTGGGTAATGGACAGAATTATCAAACCTTTGCGGAATTGGCTGAGCCTCTTACGGGTCCTCTGAATGTACAAAAGGCAGCGGAAGCACGCATCGTGTATGAAGGATTAAAAGCACGGTACGGTGGCAGTGAGGAAGCCATTTATTACGGTACTTCAACGGATCCGAGGGCAAAGTTTGACGTCGACTACGCCCATTTCGCGGATCATGTTGATGAATACTACAACGGTTCGCCAATGGACAGCCTGGGAGATCCCTACGGTATCAATGTGCTGCAGGGTAATTTAAACGTCATGGAACAGGCGGGAAAGGTCAATACGTTTGAATATCGTAAAACAATACGGCAGCTCCGCACGGAAAAATTATTGGGAGAGCCGCAGTTCGCCAACACTGTCCTCTGGGCTAATCTTTTCACCAATTGGGGCGATTTTATCATGCTGTTTCTGCTGTTTGTACCCCTGGCGTTTATCATTGCTCCGGTGTTTTCTATTGAGGCAAGTACCGGCATGGATAATCTGATCCTCAGTTCCCGGCATGGGCGGTATAAAATTGTAAGCGCGAAAATCGCCGCTGTAATGGTTACTTCACTTGTCATTGTATCCCTTTATATTATCGCGACATTTGTATTCGGCTTCCTTTCGGTGGGAACCCTTGATGGCGTGAATGCGGTGATACGCTCTATACCGGCTTATGTCCGATCTCCTTTTGGGTTTACCAATTGGCAATTCGCCCTCGTCGCCGCTCTGTGGCTTTTCGTTTCCGGCGTTGTATATGCGCTGATTGTCGCGTTCATCTCATCAAGAACCGGAAATCTCCTCGCTGCTTTTGGCATCAGTCTCATTGTACTTTTTCTCAATGTCGGACTGTCCGCACTCGGTACAACTCTCAGTCAAATACTCAAAGTGGTTATTGATTTCGGTATAGCAAGTATAGCCTTGATTGGAGAAGTATTCACCGCTTATAAAATGTATAACCTCTTTGGTATAGTGGTTCCCTATTACTTTATGATCATTCTGTTTATGACAATCGTCAGTATACTTGCCATCTTCGGTATGTATTGGGGCCAGCGGCGCCGGACGGTAGGATAGTCCTAGTGTATTTTCAGTGGTGAGGCAACTATGAACGGGAAGAATGCTCTTTCAAAACTTCAGATTTTAAAGAGGTCTTTCCCTCTTTAAAAACTTCCCCCGTCCCGGTTTTCCAATGAATTCACCATTACGCGCAATCACATCGCCGCGTGAAATAGTACAGACCGGCCAGCCTTGGACCTCAAATCCATCGTAGGCGCTGTAATCAACGTTTTCATGGAGTATTTTTTTATCCAATGTTACCTTTTTATCAGGATCGATGATCACCAGATCCGAATCGGATCCCGGCGCGATTACGCCTTTTTGGGGATAGAGACCGAAAAGCCTCGCCGGGTTGGCGCAGCAAAGATCGGTAAAACGCCGAAGGCTTATCCGTTTTTTTGCCACACCTTCGCTGTACATAAGGGGAATTCGTTCCTCAATACCCGGAGCGCCGCTGGGGCATTTGGTAAAATCGTCCCTGCCCATCATCTTCTGGGTTTCAAAAAAGAAAGGACAGTGATCGGTGGCAACTGTGTCGATCTCCGCTTCAAGTCCCCGCCAAAGCGATTCCTGATCCGCGGGCGTCCGCAGCGGCGGGCACATAATGTACTTGAGACCCTCACTGCCCGGGGCATTGTAGCGGCTATCGTCGAGTAACAGGTATTGGGGACAGGTTTCCGCCCAGATGTTTTTCTGCCCTCTGCGCCGGGCGGCCCTGATAAATTCAAGCCCCTGACTGTTGCTCAAATGGACAATATACAAAGGAGCGTCATCCGCCATCCTGGAAAAAAGTATCATCCGGTTTATCGCCTCCGCCTCACATTCGGCGGGACGGGAAAGGGCATGAAAGCGCGGCCCTGTTTTTCCGGCGGCCTTAAATTCTTCCCTCAGCAGATTAATGACTCCGTCATTTTCCGGATGAACGGTAATCAGCAAACCCAATTCCTTTGCCCGCCGCAGAACCCTGAAAACTTCCGCATCGGAAAGCTTGAATCCGTAGGTGAGGTATATCTTATAACTGGTGATGCCCTCCCCGGCCAGGGTCTCCATCATCGCAAGCACATCTTCATCCACATGCTGGATAACACCGTGGAAACCATAATCGATCACCGCCTTATTCTCGGCAAAGCCGTGGTATTTTTTAATCTGATGATCCAGACCGCAGCCTTCAGGCCCGAAAGCCGGGTGATCCACTATAGTGGTAGTTCCCCCGCAGGCAGCGGCCAGTGTGCCGGTATAGAAATCATCGCTGGCAACGGCAATCCCTACATCCAGATTCAGATGGGTATGCACGTCAACGCCGCCGGGGATAACGATTTTGCCGCCGGCGTCAATAACTTGAGCATCCCCGGCGTTTGCCCCAACAAGACGTAAGTCGGTCCCTATCTGTGTTATTTTTTCACCTTCACAGAGCACATCGCAGACGGTTTCAGTGTTTTCGGTAACCACCAGACCGTTTTTTATCAAGATGGTTTTCATAGTATCTTTATATCACTTTTGTCCATTAATAACCAGGAGGCTGACGGGAATTCGCCAGCGGTCCCGTTATTGAACGATTTCCTGATGCCCTGTAATATGAAGCATGAAGAACTCCAGGATATGGATTGTTCTATTAATACTCCTTCTTGAATCATGCAAAGGCAATAGTCATGGTGCGGAACAAACAGCTTCTCCATCAATAACTGCGATCGTAAAAATAATGTCATTTAATATTCAAATATTCGGCGTTTCCAAAATGGAAAAACCGGAAGTGGTAAATATATTAACCGATATTGTATCCCAGGCGGATATAGTGGCTGTTCAAGAAGTGAGATCTTCCGGCATCGAACCGGTAGAACAATTTATGAGCCTGCTGCCCGAAAAGTACGATTATGTTATCGGTCCCAGAGAAGGCAGGTCAAGTTCCAGGGAACAGTACTGGATAATATATAACGCCGCTTTATTTACGGTCCTGGGACAGGAAACCCGGGCCGATGAGGATGATATTTTTGAACGGAATCCTTTTGGCGTATACTTCAAATCCAATAATAATTTTGATTTTATCCTTATTAACAACCATATACGTCCGGATGACGCGGAGGCCGAGATAAACGCTTTGCCGGAACTTGTTGATTATTACCGCAATTTATGGAATGAGCCTGATGTGCTTATTGTAGGTGATTTTAACGCCGACGGGCAGTATTATGATGAAAACTCCCTTGAAAATGTTTTTGATGAATCCTCGTATAAAATCATTATTACCAATGAATACGATACAACGATCGGCGCGAATGATAACACGTATGATCGTTTCATAATTACCTCGTCTGCCGTAGAGGATTATACCGGTAATTTTGGAATCATCAGGTATGACGAGTTATATGATTTCAGCCAATACGGCATTGAGCCAAAAGAGGTGAGCGATCATTATCCGGTTTGGGCCGAATTTTGGCTTTGTGAGGATACTGATTAAACACCCCGCCTGGCCTTAATCGGCCTTAGCTGCGCCTCACTGACCTTTCCGGGATCATCCACGCCGATGGGCAGTTCGCGGCCCTTCTCGGGAGGGACGTCCTCGTCCGCAAAACTGCCTTCCTCGTCCCACAGCCCATGCTGAGGAGGCTCGGCATTTGCCCTGACCACTTCCTCGTGTTCAATCCGTACCGATATGAGCTTGGTTACGCCGGACTCTTCCATGGTGACGCCTAACAGGGTACCCGCGCCGGTGACGGTTCTCTTGTTGTGGGTGATGACTATAAATTGACTCGTATTGCCGAATTCGCGCAGGAGCTGCACAAAGCGGCCTACGTTGGCATCATCCAGAGCTGCGTCAATTTCGTCTAATAGACAGAAGGGGCTTGGTTTCACCATATAAGTGGCAAAGAGCAGGGCCACCGCAGTCATGGAACGCTCGCCGCCTGAAAGCAGGGTGATATGCTCCAGTTTTTTCCCCGGCGGCTGGGCAAAAATTTCGATGCCCGATTCCAGCACATGATTAATGTCGGAGAGCCGCAGCTCGGCGCGGCCGCCGCCGAAAAGCCGGCGGAACATATTGTGAAAATTTTTCTTTATCCGGTTGTATGTGGCAAGGAACAGATCCGAAGATTCCTGGCGTATCTCCGCGGTAAGGGCCTCAAGGTCCTTTCGGGCTTTTTCAAGATCAGCCGCCTGGCTGCTGAGGAAATCGTAACGTTCCTTGGTCTCGGCAAATTCCTCCGGAGCCATGAGGTTCACCGAGCCAAGATCTTTCATCTGGGATCGGGCTGCGGCGAGTTTTTCCCGCAGTTCCGCCGGAGCGGCGGTGATCGTGAAAATACGCTCCTCAAACTCCATCAGGTCACGGGAATGGGTTTCCCGGAAGTTGTCCTGGATGTTTTTGATTTCCGTTTCGGATTGTACCAGTTCCAGGTGTATCTTCTCAAGGGATTCCTGCACTTTGACAAGATCGGCCATTCTTTTTTTTATGGTTTCCTGTTTGCCCGCAACATCGCCGTTACGCTTTTGAATTTCCTTCTCAAGTTTTTCCAGTTCGGCGGTAAGCTCGATACCCTTTTTCTCAATGTCGGCGATCTCCGATTGGGTGTCCGCGATGCGCTCGTCGATTTCTTCCAGCCGTTTACGATCCAGAAAAAGTTCGTCCCTGATATTTTTGAGGAGTCCCTCCTGGCTTGACAGTTCCCGCCGGATGAGCCGGGCCTGTTCCTCCGCCGACTGGGCTTGGGCGTTCATTTGGGCGCGGCTTACCCGCAGATCCTCAAGGGTGGCCCGATATTCGTCGATTTTCACCGAGAGACTTACATTGTCACCCCGGAGGGTTTTAATCAGTCCCCGGCGTTCATCGATTCCGTTTTTAGCGCCGCGTATCTGCGCGTCAAGGGCCCGCTTTTTGGTGATGATCCCCTCAGGGGCGAGGAACTCGTCGATGAAAGTGGGGGAATGTGCGCGATAGTTTTCAAACAGGGCCAAGGCCCTGTCGGCGGCGGCGGCGGCTTCGGCGAGGCCGGCGGACAGTCCTTCGGCGACATGTCTGAGTCCGGCGGAGTCAAGTCCCGTCCTGCCCGCCTCCGCGGCTGCCGCCAGATCGCGGATCAGCGTTTCCCTGCCGGCGAGAATTGTGTGCAGCCGGCCCAGAGTTTCGTTCAAGGCCGCTTCGGCGCTGCGGCGTTCAACGGCGGAATAGCCCGCTTTGCGAAGGCCCGCATCTAACTCCGCCACAATGTCGTCGGTGATCTTCGCCAGGTCTTTTTCAAAGGCGGCCTGCTCCTTTTCAAGGCCGTGTATTTCTTCCTCCGCCTTGAGTACCGCCCGCTCGTTGTCACCGATACGGGCGGCGGCAAGCTGGATATTCTCCTCAAAGGAACGGATGTTCTCCTCAATGCCTTCGGCCTTTTTCCGCAGATCCCGGACCACGGCGTCCTGTTCGGCCGCGTCCTCGTTCAGCTCTTCAATTTTAATGCCGCTCTGTTTTTCCCTGATCTCATTTTGCCTGATTTTTACGCTGCTCTCGTTCCGCTGTTCGCCCAGGAGTCTGACTTCGTTTTCCCGGGCGTTTTTTTCCACCGCAAGACCGTAGATGTTTTTTTGCAGCTCCACCAGCCGGGCTTCCATGGAGTTCACCTCGTCCATGTTCGCTTCCAGGGCCTTGTTCTCTTCCTCCATTTCCGCCCTGATCCGGTCCCGCTCGACTGTCCGCCGCTTAAGGGTTTCTTTCCGCTCATCCCGCTCGTACTTGAACTGCTTAAGCCTCAAAAGCTGAATATCCAGCTCGTAATTAAAAATCGCGTCCCGCAGAGCGCGGTATTTCAGGGTCTTTTCGGACTGGGTCTTGAGGGTATCGTAGGAGCGCTTTACTTCACTTAGGATCATCTCAACCTGGCGCATGTTTTCTTCGGTTCTGGCCAGGTTCCGCCCGGCCTCGGCGCCCCGTTCCTTAAAACGGGTGATCCCCGCCGCTTCCTCGAACAGGTAACGCCGCTCATCGGGTTTGGAAGAGAGGACCTGATCGATTTTCCCCTGTTCCATCACCGAGTAGGCCGCCTTGCCCACCCCGGTATCCCAGAATAGTTCCCGTATGTCCTTTAGCCGCACCTGACTGGCGTTGATAAAATACTCACTCTCACCTGAACGGTAGAGACGGCGCTTGATCTCCACCTCCGGCATGTCCAGGGGCAGCAGCCCCGCCTCATTCACCAGCGTGAGGGTTACTTCCGCCACGTTCAGAGGCTTACGGGACTCGGTCCCGTTGAAGATCACATCCTCCATTTTTTCCGCCCGCAACGACTTGGAGGCGTGTTCCCCCAGCACCCATTTGACCGCGTCCACCACGTTGGACTTTCCGCAGCCGTTGGGGCCCAACAGAGCGGTTATACCATCACAAAACTCAACTTCAGTCCGATCGGCAAAGGATTTGAAACCAAATATGGTAAGATTTTTCAGAAACAATACAATCTCCGTGAGGCCTGATTTTGAAATCGCCTATCCTAATATAGCTTCTAATTTAACATTAGAAGGGAGCGGGGAGCAAGTAGCGGAACAAAAAATTAACCGCAGGCTCGCGCTCTGCTTCTCGGAGGTTCATACACATTAAGAGGATTCAGGCTAATCGTTACGGAGAGGTTCTTCCCGGGCGCTTAGGGCGCGCCGCAGCTCCTCGAATACTCCGCCCAGATCCTCAAAGCGTATCACAGCGCGTCTATCCAGCGGGGTGGGCATATTGTTGACAATAATCACCTCACCGCCGTTTCGCAGGGTGTAGTCCGGCATGGAAGCGGCAGGGTACACGGTAAGGCTTGTACCGAGTACCAGCATCAGGTCCGCTTTTTGGGACTCTATCGTTGCCTGGCGCAAAGCTTCGGCCGGAAGACTTTCGCCAAAAAAGGTAATGGCGGGCTTGAGCACCCTGCCGCACTTGGGGCATTTGGGCAGGCCCCCGGCGCGTACCAGAGCAGAGGCCTCGTCAAAGCCCATGCGTACCCCGGCGCAGCGCAGGCAGTAATGTACCTGGGGAGACCCGTGGATCTCTATGACGTTTTTGCTTCCCCCCTTTTGATGGAGCAGGTCGATGTTCTGGGTTATCAGGGCCTTGAGGAAGCCCCTCTTTTCTAATTCACCCAGTACCAGATGTACCACCGAGGCCTCTTTTTCATTAATATTATAGATGAATGATCCGGCGTGGCTGTAATAAAAGGACGGGTCCTGCATGAAACATTCGAGGCTGAATATCTTTTCTGCGTCCATGTCGTTGTAGAGACCGTTCTTTCCCCGAAAATCCCTAATCCCTGAAAGGGTACTGACCCCCGCGCCGGTCAGGGCAACCAGGTGTCTGGCCGCCCGTATCCGCCTGTACAATTCAACGATTGCGTCGGGTATTGGTTTCATGATCCTTCTACTATAGCAAGGGACAACTATGCGCGCAAGGCAAATCTTTGCAGACAGGCTTTTAAGCGGGTATTAGCATGGAATTTGTTCTATTTAATGTCGATAATTGAGGTATCATGGTACACATGTTGTTCTTTCTCAGGTTTAAGACACAACTGCGCTGTACCCGGCCCGAACTGATCCCCCGTTTGGAGGATTCGGTATCCAGGGCGGTTACAAACGCGGGAGGGAAAATCATCGGGAAACACCGGTTCCTTGCAGCCTCTTTTAATGAGGATTCTCTGGGCTTTTGGCTTGATATGCTCATCCTGATTGAAACCTTAATGAAGGAACTGGACGCCGCTGCCGGTGAATTATTCGGCTGCGCACTGGTCCTGGGCCGGGATTTACTCAACGTTCCCAATATGCCCCAAACGCAGGAGTCCCTCTGCCGCTATTTCGCCGGGGGTAACCAGGGAGGCGGCGTGTTCCTGGACCGGGCCGCCGTGGAAGGACTGCTTCCCTACGCGGTTATTGAGGAACCGGAAACCTGGATCCCTTCAAGGGCAGGGGGGCGGGAAGGGACAGCAAAGAACGAGGCAAGCGGTTTTTACAGGCTCGGTGAATTCAAGGAGTTTGGTCCAGGCTCGAAAAGTAATTCTCTGCGGGAAACGGTGATTCGGGCGCTCAGCCAGGATCCGGAAAAGCGGCGAAACACCCTGATCCTGGGCCGGGCCTTTGCCGGTAAAAGGGAGGCTTTGTATCGCTGTTGCAGACAGATTGCCGGGGCCTTTCCGCCCCTGTTGATCCGTTTTGGCGCCGGAGGCCTTACCGCCCTTACCGATTCCTGGTCTCCCCAGATTCGTTCCCTGGCCCGGCCGGGCGCAACGGACGTTGAAGAAATTAACGGCCTCTGGGAATTTCTCTTCCGGGAACGGCTGAGGGAAGAACTGTCGGCCTTTATCATCAAGAAGGCCCGCCGCTTTTTTGTCCTGCTCCTGGAGTTCTACACCGCCGCCGCCCGGCGGAAGAATTGTCCGCCGGTTCTCATTCTCGAAAATATCCGGCTTGCGGAGCAAACCGCGCTGGAATTGTTCCTCGATTCATACAGAGGTATCCGGCACATGAGCGGGCTTCTGGTACTGGGAAGCTGGGATGAAACTGCTGATGAAAAGGGAGATGAGGGGAGCCTTAAAAAATGGGAAGCGGTCTTCTCCAGGAAGATAAGGCTCAACACGGAAGGGCTTCCGCTGTCCCAGATGCCTAATATACCGGTGGAACTGTGGGAGATTGGCTACGCCCTTTCCCTGTTTAGCCGCTATTTTCCGGCAAGTCTCTTTCTCCAACTTCTGGAGGAAGAAGGAAAGAATCCCCTCATGATTTCCCGGGCTTTATCCCTCCTTTTCGATATGGGGCTCACCGACGATTCCCGGGAAAGCAGCCTCTGGATGGCTGATTTTGACGAACAGGCCGAGGCATTTCTGGGAGAGCACAAGAAACGGGTGCAGGCCTTGGTGTGCAGCCGGCTTCTCGCCTGGGTGGAGCAAAAGAAACTCGTTTACTGTTTCAGGTTTCTGATTATTCTCATGGATCTGGGGGGCGGTGAATATCTCAGTGATCTCTTGATCCTCAAATCCATAATCTCCGATCTGGTGAACGGTACTGTTGCGGGGGTGGAACAGGCCCGGAACGATGGGCTTCTGGAAAGTCTCGCCGGGCCGGAGCGGGCCGCCGCGGTACGCTTCATCTTTGAGACCACCCATGCCCTGCTTGCCGGTAACGTCGAGGTCATCCGCGCCGCTTTTAAAGAACTGCCGCCCGATTGCGCCGCTTTCCCTGTCTTGAGGGCGCAGGCGCTGGCTAATCTTTCAGCCTACCATCTGGGGCGGCGGGACAATGCTTCGGCATTGGAAACTATTAAAGAGGCGATCCTTTTAAGCCAAGACAACAACAAGCTCTGCCTTGCCCAGTCCCATCGCCTCTTCGCGTTGGTAAGCCTTTCCAAGCAGCAGACCAGTGAGGCCATTGATTATCTGAGTTTCGCCATAGATAACGCGGAAAAATCCGGCAATTATCATGAAATAGGAGTATCGGCCTATTATGCCGCCGCCGCGCAGTTTCTCTTTGGTAATGTATCCTGGGCGATCCGGCTTACCCGTAATGCCCATAAACAGGCCCTGACCGCGGGCTGTCCCGAATGGGCGGACTGTTCCCGCTTTCTTGAAGGCCGCCTTGCCTTTGAAATGGGCGACTATCAGAAAGTTCTGGACATATTCGAGGATCTCCGCAGGGAGCCGCAGGGAGCCGCTTCCGCGGAAAAGGAAGGGCTCCTCGCGGCTTGGGCCTACCGCGCCAGGGTCTACCTCCGGAAACCCTTAAGCCCAAAACCGGCGGGCGGCGGCCACGACGCGGACCTTTTTGAGGTCGAGGCCGCTTATCTGGCCGGCAATTACCAGAAGACCGTAGAACTCGCCGGCGCCATTCGCAAGCCCCAATCCGAAGAAAACTATGTTTACACCGAACAGCCTGATTGGCACAGCGGCTTTGCCCAGTGTGAACTGCTGTATTTTTCCCACAGCGAACTCTGGAATCGGATGATCGGAGTCTACCATTCTCTGGCCCTCTGCCGTCTCAGTACGGCCGGAGGCGAGGAAGCTATGCATAATATGCAGCGGATAGTCAAGAACGAGCATCTCTCGGAAATGGACCCCTGGGACGCTTTCTATTTCTATGCCTGGTACCGCATCCTGGAGCAGACCGGCGCAAGCCAGGTTGATATGAATACCGCGGTCAGCATGGCCTTTAAACGGCTTCAGCGCCGTGCCAGCCGCATCGATGATGTAGAAAGCCGGCGGCAGTTCCTCTTTCAACCCCGCTGGAACAACGCTCTGAGCCAGCTTGCCAAAGAGTATAAACTGATATAAGGCCCGATCGGAACCTGTGAATTATTCGGATATATCCGCGTGATTCGCGGATTTTCCCCTGGTTGAACACACGTCATTTAAGGTTTTTCGTCCAGAGACGTAATTGGTACGCCGCCCAGTGGGCGATAAGGAGCCGCAGCAGGTTGAGCGCCGCCAATTCATCGTCAAGCACCGCCTCGGAGAGTACCGCCTGATCAATGCCCTGGCAGAAATCCTCAGGCAGTTCCATGATCCAGCGGGAAAGGGGAACGCCATTTTTGTCCCGTATAAAGACGGAAACAGCGGTATGGAGACTTTTGGCGTGACGGGCAATGTGCGCCAGTTCCGGATTCTTTCTCTGCCTTTTCCGTCCGCCCAGATTCGCGCTGTAGAATTCAACCGCCGATTCCACCTCGTCCATGGCAAGTGTAGCCAGCATGCCTGGCTCAGCCACATACCGGACCAGAATGGAATAGAACTGGTCCTGAGTATCCAGGATCTCCGACATGGCAAGGGCCACTTCGTCCCTAAGGTAAGGCGGCGGATCGGCGACCCTGAGAATATCCAGCAGTACCGAAAGGGAATTGGAAGAACGGTAAATGCCGAGGGCCTCCACTCCCATGATCTTGAGCCGCGGATTGGCGGTCTTGAGGATGATCTGTTCAATCTGGGGCCGGAACGCCTCGTCGCGCAGTTTTGCCATGGCGATGATCGCCTCACCGGCGAGCATGTAATCCGTGGAGGAGGCCAGCTCCCGCAGTATGGGGATGGCGGAGAAGCACCGGTGGTTGCCGAGGATACGGGCGGAAATATAGGCGGTGGTAAAGGGGTTATTGATAATGTCATTGATCAGCGCCTTTTCCGCGTCTTCGTTCAGGGTCTTCAGGGTTTCCAAAGCCCGAATGGATTCCAATCGCGTAACAAGACGGGGTGAACGGGCTCGTTCCAAAAGGCCTTTGATCGCAAGCTGGGATGGTGTGTCGTGTAATGCGCCCAGAAGCAGTTCTTCCTGGCGGGAATCCTGGGTTTTGTTGAGCTTGTCCAAGAGGCTTATGGCCTTGAGATCCTTGAAAGAGAAGATCACTTCCAGCGCACCTTTAAGCGGGAGCGAGTCCAGGGGAGTAAGTTTTTTTTGCAGTATCAGAGCGATTACGGTTAACGCGATCTGCACGCCAAAGAGAATCTTAAATGAGACAAACGCCGAAATTCCCGCTCCGGCAAGCAGATCGAGGAGGAGGCCGGCAAAGAAGGCGCCCCCCGCGCCGGCAACGCCGAAGATCAGGAAGTACAGGATGCCCAGGTCGAGCATCTTTTCCTTGGGGATGAGTCCCATAAAGTAGGTCTGGGCGATTCCTTCCGAGCCGAGAAAACCGAAGTTCAGCATGAAAAACAGAAACGAGAGGAACAGGATCGTGGTGGTTATATTGTCAACCGCCGTCCTGGGAAAAAAGACGGTTGGGAGCATGCTCACGAGGCCTATGATCACACAGACAATGAAAATCGGCTTTGCCCCAATCCGGTCCACCAGGAATTTGATGAACAGCCCGATCATCAGATAACCCAGGCCGCCAAAAACCGTATACAACGAGACCATGCCGTCGTTATGCCCAAACACCTCTCGGGCATAGACCACCACAAAGGCCCGTGTTACGCCGGAGACCATGGCGACCAGAAAGAAAATCAACATAAACAGCCTGAGGCCGCTTTGAGAAAAGGCATCCCGGAAAAAGGCGATGAAATGTATCTTTTCCTCGTTTTCCTCGCTGGGCGGTTCAGGCACCTTCTTTATCAGGTTTCCGCTGATGACGCCGAAGATGACGCCTAAGCCAAGCAGAATGGAATACAGGTAAATCGGCGGTTCCCTGCCCAGCACCATAGCTATCAGAAAGCTGCCAAACATGGTCACCGCGCTGTTTACAATCTGGATCTGGGTCAGGTAGCTACCCCTGTCCGGCCCCATGGCAAGCTCACTTAAAACCGGATTGTTGCCCACCATGCCGATGCCCCTGAAAAAGTGAAAAGCGAATACCCCTGCCAGGGTGAGCAGCAGCGCCGTATCCCGCCGGCCCGAATGTTCAGCTATAGGAGCGGCCACCGCCAGGATCATGCAAATCGCCCGCCATGTCCAGGTAAAACTGAATATCCCGATTATCGAAAATCGCCGGGAGAGGATCTTTCCCAGGGGAAGGAAGAAGAAGGACACATAGGTCATGGCGCTGATAAGGCCGATATAAGTCGCGTTAGCTTCAAGCCGCAGGGCGAAAAGGATGATAATACTGCCTACCAGCAAATTCCAGGAAAGGGCATTGAAAACATTAAAATAATTATATACATCGCGGGCCTTACCAAGGCGGTAAGGTGAAAGCTGCAAGGTCATATATATTAGCAATACTCCTAAGCCGCATCAGCAGTCTGGCGTATAAGCAACACCAGAAGCTGATACTACTCTTTCAAGAGAAGCGTTTTACCGCTCCCTAAAACAAAAGCTGCGGCTCCAAAATCCAATTCCCAATATCTACCCGATTGCCTTCTTCAATTCTTCAACCTTGTCCGTTTTTTCCCAGGGGAACTCCGCACGGCCAAAGTGGCCGTAAGCAGCGGTTTTCCGGTAGATAGGCCGGCGCATATCCAGGGTTTCTATGATTCCCGCGGGGGAAAGATCAAAGACTTTTTGGACCGCGTTCTCGATACGCTGTTCGTCAACGCTGGAGGTACCGAAGGTGTCTACCATGACCGAGACCGGAAAGGGAACTCCGATGGCGTAGGCCAGCTCAATTTCACAGCGCTCGGCCAATTTGGCGGCGACGATGTTCTTGGCGACGTAGCGGGCCATGTAGGCGGCGGAACGGTCAACCTTGGTGGGGTCCTTGCCGGAAAAAGCGCCGCCGCCGTGACGGCCCATACCACCGTAGGTGTCCACGATGATCTTACGGCCGGTGAGGCCGGTGTCGCCGAATGGACCGCCGACTACAAAGCGGCCGGTTGGGTTGATGAAGTACTTGGTTTTTTGGTCCAGAAGACCGGTTGGCTCAAGGATGGGTTTGATGATTTTTTCAATAATGCCGGATTCAATGTCTTTATAGCTGACGTCAGGCTCATGCTGGTGGGAAACTACCACCGCGTCAATGCGGATTGGTTTATGACCCTCGTACTCTACGGTTACCTGGCTCTTAGAGTCCGGGCGGAGCCACTCAATGGCCTTATTTTTCCGCAGTTTGGCGGCTTGCAGCAGGATCTTGTGGGCCAGCATTATGGGCAGGGGCATCAATTCTCTGGTTTCGTTACAGGCAAAACCAAACATCATACCCTGGTCTCCGGCGCCCTGCCGGCCCTTGTATTTTTTGAGGCCCGTACCGGAAACACCCTGGCTGATATCAGGGGACTGGCTGTGGATCATGTCCAGTACCGCCATGGAATGGCAGTCCAGTCCATAGGCGGGATCGATGTAACCGATTTCTTCGACGACCTTACGCACCACATCCTGAAAATCGACAAAGGTTTTGGTAGTGATTTCACCGCCAATCAGCACCAGCGATGTAGAGGCAAAGGTTTCGCAGGCCACACGGCTTTGGGGATCCTCTCTCAGGCAGGCGTCCAGAATGGCGTCTGAAACCTGATCGCACAATTTATCCGGATGGCCTTCACCGACTGATTCGGAAGTGAAAAAATAAGATCGTGCTTTCATGATATCTTCCTTAATTCTTTGATTATGCAGCATTTACAATGAAGAAGCAAGAGATCTCAGTCCGTTCCTCACTTCGATTTCCCAGTTTCTTCTGGAACCGCCCTCATAGGTATTGGAGGTTTCATAGAGAAAATCCTTCAGCCTTTGCCGCGCGGTGGGATCATTCAGATTCCGCTGCAGATCAGGGATGGTGAGCCGCGTTCCCGGTATAATTACATCCGGATCGCTGATTACATTCCGGGAGCCAAGCAGAATCAACGGAAAGAAATAACTATTTTGGCTGCCGTAGTATCTCACGGCCAGTTTTGTGAGGGTATCGCCCCAGACAACCAGGTGTGTCTGCGCGCCCTCAAGAATGATACCCCCTGAGTATCTTTCGTATACCGGTTCCACCGACGGTGACGACTCGAAGAATGAATAGTCTGGTTCTTCTTCTTCATACGAAGGATAGGATTGATCGTCCGTGGGCGGGGGAAAGTACTGGTCGTCCGCAGACGAACCTGCAGTCCCTTCCGACGGAGGTTGATCTTCCAGAGGATCCGGCTTACTTTTACATGACAGTACGAGTACAGCCGCCAACAAAAGTACTAAAACTAAAAGGACTTTTTTCATCATTTCCCTTTTTCCTCCTTATCAAATATGAGTCTTAGCCGGAAAACGCTAGCAAGTGAAGGTCTTCGCGGTTCTTTCATTCAAAACTCAGGCCCATTACGGTGTCTACCGGCATAGAAAACACGATTCCCTCGGCTTTGCTGTTGAGGCCGCACGCCTCACAGATCGCCCGCATGATCGGGGCCTTTTTTTCCCTGTTGGTCAGGATGACGATCACTTCCCGTTCATCCTGGACCGAAACACCGAAAAACTTTACCGAACCCTGATGGGCCTGGCTCCGGGCGTTCAGTACCGTACCGCCGGTGGCCCCGGCTCCCTTGGCGGCACTCATCAATTCATTGCTGTAACCTTGGTTTACCACCGAAATAATAAGATCATGGGTATATTCACCTGCCATGGTTTCTCCTTTGGCCGTTTCCTCGGCGAGCTTTTCGTTTTTATGGACACTTTGCTTAAAAACCCGCAATATCGGACTGTTGATCCCCGAAAGGGGGACTGTAAAAGCGATTCCCGCGCCGGGACTGTGGAAGCCCAGTTTCTTCCGCACTTCTTTCAATAAAACCGGCGCCATTACCTCCTGTTCAAGGCAGAGCATTACCGCCTTGTCGCTGGCGCCAATGCCCAGCAGGTCCAGGATGTCCGAACTCGCGGTTCCCCTGCCCTTGGCAACAAAATGGATACGGACCTTTTCTTCCTCGCACACGCTGGAAATGACTGTGCTCCGGTTCCAGTCAACGATGAAGAAGATCAACGCAAGCGCCGGCGGGCCGGGCTTGGCTTCCACCGGGGCTTGATACTTACCGGGCAGTTTAACCGGCAGCCTTGAAAACAGCTTTGAGAACAGGGATTTGTTTGGTTCCTTAGCCATGAACCGGCGCCCCCTCGAAAACGGTTATCTCGCCCCAGTCAATGACCTCACCGGCGGCGGCGCTGATAGCGGCGGCCTGTTCTTCGGCCAGGGCCGCAGCCTGTTTCGTCCTGAGGAGATAGAGGAGACCCATCATCTGGATAACGATGAGGGGCGTCAGGGCAACAATCGCCACAATACCAAAGGCGTCGATCATCAGGTCCCGGCCCGCTCCCTCACAGACGCCCATAGCCAGCGGCAGGAGGAAGGTGGATGTCATGGGACCGGAACACACGCCGCCTGAGTCAAAGGCGATACCGGTAAAGATACGCGGTACAAAAAAGGTAAGAATCAGAGCGAAGGTATAACCGGGGATCAAAATCCACATTATGGGGATGCCGAGGAGAATCCTGACCATAGTGATCGCCAAAGCCGCGGCCATGCCGATAGAAAGCCCCCGGTTCATCATTTTCTGGGTGATGGCCCCCGATGAAATCTCCTCAACCTGCTTGTTGAGCACATGGACCGCCGGCTCCGCCGCCACAATGAAATAGCCCACGAGCATCCCGAACGGCGGCAGTATCCATTTGAGCGGCGAGGCGGCCAGCTGGGCGCCCAAGAGATGGCCCACCGGGATAAAGCCCACATCCACCCCGGTCAAGAAGACCACCAGCCCGATCAGGGTGTACAAGAACCCTACCGCGATACGGGCGAGCTGGCGCTTTTTGTAGCGCCGGGAAATAAGCTGGAATATCGCAAAGAACACCACAATAGTCCCCAGCGCCCGGAGTACGTCTTGCAGATAGTCGGGCAGTTTCAGCGCAAAAAACGTGAGCACGTCCCGGGAAGTGGCGGCCTCATGCACCACATTGGATTCCGGTATCGCCGAACCGGGTTTGTAGAAAATGCCCAGGAGGAGTACCGCCAGAATCGGTCCCACACTACACAGGGACACCAGGCCGAAACTGTCGTCCTGGGAATTCTTGTCGTGCCGGACGGAAGCCACGCCGATGCCCAGCGCCAGGATAAACGGCACCGTGATAGGACCGGTGGTCACCCCCCCGGAGTCAAAGGCGACGGGGATAAAAGTAGAGGGGGCGAAATAGGCCACCGTGAACGTCATAAGATAAAAAATAACCAACAGCACTGAAAGCCGGATCTTGAGGAGTATCCGCAGTACGGCGATGGCCAGGAAGAGCCCAACCCCTATCGCGATAGTAAGGACCAGATCCATGGGCGGAATCGAGGGAACCTGCCTCGACAGCACCTGCAGGTCCGGCTCGGCGATAGTCGTAATCACCCCCATTACAAAGCTGACAAACAGGACCAGCCCCAGCTTGGTACTTTTGGTAAGCTGGATACCGATACCTTCCCCCATAGGGATCATCGCCATATCCGCTCCCAGGGTGAAAAAGCCCATCCCTATAATAAGCAGGGCCGCCCCGACCAGAAACATCAGGATTGTTCCCGACGGCATCGGCGTCAATACAACGCTGGCTATCAGCACAATAGCGGTAATGGGAAGTACCGACGAGAACGCTTCCATTATTTTTTCTTTAAGAACTTTATTCATAAGCAATTAATAGCCAGTATACTCTATATAAGACTTTCAAACAATAGTCATCTGACCGGCCGCGTCCCCGGCGCGCCGCGTACCGGTGGGTACCATTTTTTGTGAATAATTAGAGTCTTTCCATAATGCAGACACATTATGGACAGGATGCCAAGCAGTTACGCCGTTAATTGAAAAAAAAATAAGGATGCGAAGAGGCGACTGTGCCGCCTCTCCGGATCGTCTTCGTTAAAACTTTACCGACAGGCCGACGCTTACAACTTGCAGCCCACTGTAGCCAAGTTCAAGATATGCACCAATATTTTTCGTAAAAAAATACCGCGCGCCTACATTAGCGCCGAAAAGAAAAAAAGGAACGCCGGTATAGGTTGTTGGCTTTGGCATACTGTTATACGCGCTGCCGTATTTTACATCCGCCGTTTGGATGACATACCCAAGGGTAAGTCCGGCATAGGTATCCAGATTTTTTGCAAAATTGAAGTGGTATGCCCCACGGGCGCCAAAGCCGATGTTCATCCAGGTTACATCAACATTGGAATCGGGAACCCCCGCGCTGGTTGAATACCTCCATGTGCTTAAAGCCGCCGTACCGCCAACGGTTATCGGTGCTTTTACCGGCAGCTTAAAATCCGCGCTTACCGATATGGGCGGAATACCCAGTAAATACGAGGAAAACCCATAACCGATCCCGGCATTAATAAACACCTTGCTCTCATCAATCCCCGGCGCGTAACTGTCGTACCACGTTTGGGCAAAAGCCCCTTCCGCGGCAATCACTGCGAGAACCAGAATCAGAACCCCTTTCTTCATTTGCATTCTCCTTGAGGTTTCGGATATACTTATAGAAGCGCCCCAAATCGCCCCTGCAACGCAGGGAATCCGTCATGACATGGTTTGGTGGCGCTTTCTTAAAGCCTCCATTAATTACACCGATACGGGTAATTGTACCGATACGGGCGGACAACCAGGCGGTTTAGTCCATACGGAGTTATCCAACAACTCACACCCATGGTATTTGTTTTAATTAATATTGTCAATACTTTCGGAATGTTGCCATGGAAAGCCAATCAGTTACGATAAAAAGCTAAGATTAGGCTTGTATATGACAAACATTAGAGACATATTGGCTTCGAACTTAAAAAAATTCCGGCAAGCCCGGGGCTGGAGTCAGGCATTTTTAGCTGAAAAAGCGGAAACCTCAACAAATTATATTGGAATGTTGGAAAATACCGTCAAATTTCCCTCCTCAGAAATGATACAGAAACTGGCTTTTGCCCTGGGTATTGACCCAACCGATCTTTTTTTAAAGGAAATAGACCCCCTTTCCACTATGAAAAACTACCAAAAGGCGGCTTTAGAGGATATTTACGAACTTTTGGGCCGCCTTATCAATGAAAAAATACAAGAACTGGAAGAAAAGTCCTGACTTTTCCGTTATAATCGACACGGTTTACAGTATAATGGGAATTCCGGCGGTTATAAAAAGTCCTCCGACGGGGAGTTTTACATAATCTGTACTTGTTCTCCATGCGCTTGGCGTCTCTTGCCCTTGCCGGCGATAAATGCCAGGCGCCTTATGCCGATAATAAGAACGATGGGACATAAAACCAATTGGTACATACACGCGGCGATTCTCTGTCTGATAGGGCTTTGCGTACTGCCTTTAATGGAGGCCGGCGCACAGCAGCCGGCGGCTGAGGAGAGGGAGACCGGCGGGGGGGTGGCGCTGCCCCGGCAATTCAGGGAAATAAGTCTGGGTATGGGCCTTGATGAACTGAAAACAAGCCTCCAGGCGGATCCGCTCTTCAATTTTCGGGGCGATCGGGATGTGTCCTTTCTCCCCGCCAGGGAGCAGAGCCTGGTGGAGACAACCGGGCCCTCGTTTATTCGGAGGGCCTTCTTCCAGCTCCGGGACGGACAGGTCTTTATCATGGCCTTTTCCCTCAATACCGCCCTGGTAGACCACTATTCGGTGTTTACCGCCATGACCGCCAAATATGGTGAGCCGTCATACCTCGATCCCCGGGAGACGGTCTGGGAAAGCGAGGATATCAGGTTAGCCATAGAGCGGCCCTTAACAGTCAAGTATATTGATAAACAGGTATTTAATGATATTATTGATGAGTCCGCCTTAATCGAATCCCGGCAAACCCAGCGGCGGAAGGAATTTCTCGATGAATTCTAGTGATTTTTCGCGCTTCGCGTATAAACCATCCAAAAACCCGCAGACGCGCCAGGCCGCTAGGAGTTTTTGTTTTTTTCTTTTGCTTATCTGCGCCGGCTTTGCCAATTGCGCGCCCCGAAGATTTGCGAGTACGGTAATCCGCGTAGAACGCGCCGAGGCGGCGGCGACTCCCCTAAAAGTGGAACTGGCCTCTAGTCCGGAGGAGCGAAGCCAGGGGCTGATGCGCCGGAAGAACCTGGCCGATGGGGAGGGGATGCTCTTTATCTTTGAGCGGGATGAGGCGCTGTCTTTCTGGATGAAGGACACTATTATCCCCCTTTCCATAGCTTTTATCGCCTCAGACGGCAGGATCGTTGAAATCAAGGATATGCGGCCCCTGGACCTGAGCCCGGTAAAATCCAGCCGTTCGGTTCGTTACGCCCTGGAAGTCCCCCAGGGCTGGTTTGAGCGGGAGGGGATCAAGCCGGGGGATATTGTTAAATTGTAGTGGTGGCGGCTCTTCCCAATGATTATGGAGGGCAGCTATAAAAATGCTGGTTTTCCAGCTTATCATATTGAAAACAATGGAATAATAAGCTAGTCTAAAATTAGTAGAAGAAAGGATGTTTCTGTGTTTAAAGGCCGTCTAACTCAACGGGTACATCGCATTCTCTCCGCAGACGCCCAGGGAGAGGCCCGCCGCTTCAATTCAGATCAGCTCCTTCCGGAACATATTGTCGTCGCTTTGCTCAAAGACGGGAAAGGGACCGCCTGCAAAGCCCTGATGTTTTTACGGATTGATATTCAGGAATTCAAGCATACCCTGGAAAGCGCTATTCCCCGGATACCGGGGGTTTTGATCCGGGGCGATGTTCCTCCCTCAAAACGCACCAAAAATATGCTGGAAATGGCCACCGAAGAGGCCCGTTCCATGGGAAATGATTTTCTCGGCTCGGAACATCTGCTGCTTGCGGCTATGCAGGAGCAGGATTCTTGTATCCAGGTATATCTGAATCAGCGGGCAGTGGACCCCGATATGCTGAGGGTGGTGGTGCAGACCACCTTTAATCAGCCTTCGTCCTCGTCCTCCCGGCCCGGAGGAGAATATGTTTCCGCCGACGGTTACCAGTCCTATTATATCCACCGGGAGCGGCAGCGTTCCGAGCAGAAAAGTACCGTGGGCTACGACCCTCGTGTAAGACCCGCTACCTATCCTGTGCTGACCCCAACACTGGACAATTTTTCACGGGATCTGACCGCCCTGGCAAAGGCGGGAAAACTTGATCCGATGATAGGCCGTAAGAATGAAATCAGCCGCGCAGTACGGATTCTCGCCCGAAGGGGCAAAAACAACCCCATACTGGTGGGTGAACCGGGGGTGGGGAAAACCGCCATTGTGGAAGGACTGGCCCAGCTTCTCACCTCCGGGCAGGCGCCCGAGGCCCTGGCCGGTAAGCGTATCCTTTCCCTGGATATGGGGGCGGTAGTAGCGGGGACAAAGTACCGGGGTGAATTTGAGGAACGGCTGAAAAAAATAATGAAGGAGATTACTCAATCGGGTAATGTGATTCTCTTTATCGACGAGATCCATACTATTATCGGGGCCGGCGGCGCCGAGGGGACCATTGACGCCTCCAACATACTTAAACCCGGCCTTTCCCGGGGTGATATCCAGTGTATAGGGGCCACCACCCTCGGTGAATACCGGAAGCACTTTGAGAAGGACGCCGCTCTGGAACGCCGTTTCCAGGCGGTGCTGGTGGAAGAGCCGGACCTTGAGGATACCCTGGAAATACTCCGGGGCATCCTCAAGAAATACGAGGAGCACCACTGGGCAAGTTACACCGACGGCGCGGTGAGCCTGGCGGCCAAATTGGCCCAGCGTTACATCTCGGGCCGCTTCATGCCTGATAAGGCCATCGACATTCTGGATGAGGCCGGGGCCATGCGCAAACTTGAAAACCGTAACGATCCCCCGGAGATCGTGAGCATTGAGCGGGAAATAGGGCAGTTGACTGAGGAAAAGAACGCCCTGGTAACCACTCAGGATTATGAGCGCGCCGCCGAGATTCGGGACAAAGTGCGCTCTTTGCGGGCAAGGCTGGAGGCGGCCCGTATCGCGTGGGAGCGGGCTTTTAAGAATGAGCGCGTAACGGTATCGGAAGAAGATGTGCGCAGGGTTGTGTCCGAGATCACCGGTATTCCCCTGCTGCATCTGGAAGAACAGGAATCCCGGCGCATGCTGCTGATAGAGGAAAAATTGCACCAATCGGTGATCGGCCAGGATGACGCGGTCCGGCGTATAGCCTCGGCGATCAGGCGTTCACGGGCCGGGGTTTCCTCTCCCCGCCGTCCCATGGGTTCCTTCATCTTTTTGGGGCCGACCGGCGTGGGCAAAACCCTCCTGGCGAAGCGGCTTGCGGAGTACCTCTTCGGCAGTGAAGAAGCCCTGGTACGGAACGATATGTCCGATTTCATGGAGAAGCACAATGCGTCCAGGCTGGTAGGCGCTCCGCCGGGTTATGTGGGCTACGAGGAAGGCGGCGTACTCACCGAGAAGATCCGGCGTAACCCCTACCGGGTGATCCTCTTTGATGAAATTGAGAAGGCTCACCGGGATGTGTTTAACCTTTTATTGCAGGTGATGGAAGAAGGGGAACTGCGGGACAACCTTGGCCACACGGTGAGTTTCCGTAACACCGTTATCATTATGACGAGTAACGCGGGCGTGAGGGAAATCTCACGGGATTCACAGCTCGGCTTTGGGACAGGTTCCGGCCTTATGAGTATGGACGAAATTGAAAGCCTGGCCATGTCGGAACTGCGCCGCCTTTTCAACCCCGAATTCCTCAACCGGGTAGACGATGTAGTAGTCTTCCATCCTCTGAATGTAAAGCAAATTGAGGCGATATTGGATATTGAGCTTGGCGAACTCTCCCGTCGCCTTGCCGAGCAGGGCTACAGCATCCTGGTATCACCCGCCGTCCGCCTCCTCCTCATCGAAAAAGGCTGGGATCCTAAATTTGGCGGCCGTCCCCTGCGCCGTACCATCCAGAAGGAACTGGAAGATCCTCTGGCGCAGCTTATTATCAGCGGAAACTGGATAGCCGGCTCAATCTTTACCGCCGAACTCAGGAAGGGAAATATCAGACTTTTGGGAAAGACACCCATCGCGCGGGAAGAAATAGCGCGGCCTGAAGAGTTAGCTGTTTTAAGATGAGGCTGTTCCAAAACTTCAGTTGTCGAACAAATTCCTTATAAAAAAATGCCGGCCGGCTAAAACGCCCGGCTAAATCACCGTTCCCGGATACAGCACCGTGTTTTTCGGAATCACGATAATCCCATCAACGATATAGTAGTGGCCATAGTTGCCGTCGGTCCGCCTAATATCATCCACCCCGATACGGCAGCCCTCGCCGATACAGACGTTTTTGTCGATAATGGCGCCCTTGATGATAACCCCCCGGCCTATACCCACATTGGGGACCCTGGCTTCGGCGTTCTGGGCTTTCTGGATTTCGGTCTCGTAGAAGTCCGCGCCCATGCATACCACGCCGTTCAGGCTTGAACCGGATTCGATAATGGTCCGTATGCCGACAATTGAGTTAGTGATATTGGCGTTGGTGATAATACAGCCTTCAGAGGCGATGGACTGGTTCATGTTGCTGAAATTCATCTTTGAAGGAGGAAGGTTGCGCATGTGAGTATAAATGGGCCGCTCTTCGTCGTAAAAATCAAAAGAAGGTTTCAGAGAGGTCAGATCCAGATTGGTCTCATAAAAATTCCTGATGGTTCCGATATCTTCCCAGTAACCCTCAAAAATATGGGCGTTCACCTTGAGGCCGTTGATAGCCATCGGGATTATCTCTTTGCCGAAATCGGTAAGCTCATTGGCAAGACAATCCTCCATGGCCTTGGCGTTAAAAACGTAGATACCCATAGAGGCCAGATAGCTGTCATCTCTGTTTCTATTGGTGCACAGCTCCGGCGGCGCCCTGAAATCGGAAATATCCTTGACAGAACCGGGCTTCTCCATAAACTCGGTGATCCGGTTGTTCCTATCCACCTTGAGGATACCCAGAGCGCCGGCGTCTTCCCGGCTGACCATAGTACAGGCGATGGTTATTGCCGCACCGGAATCGGCATGCCTCTTCAGGAGATTTTCCAGATTCATCCGGTAGAGCTGGTCCCCTGAAAGGATCAGGTAATACGAAGGGTTTTGGGTTCTGAAATGGGGGAAATTCTTACGGACCGCGTCGGCGGTTCCCTCATACCAGCCGGAGTGTTCAAAGGTCTGTTCCGCGGCCAGGATCTCCACAAAGCCGTCGGTAAAGGTATCGAACATATAGGTTTGTCCGATATGCAGGTGGAGAGAGGCGGAGTTAAACTGAGTGACAATATATATCTGGCGCAGCTTGGCATTGATGCAGTTGGAAATAGGAATATCCACCAGACGATATTTACCGCCAAAAGGGACCGCCGGTTTTGCTCGGGACTGTGTCAGGGGAAACAAACGGGTTCCTTTTCCGCCACCCAGTATTATAGACAAAACCTCTGACATGTCAGGCCTCCATAATTATAAGTATCTGAAATATAATCCACCTGCGCATGAAATAGCGAAGCTGTTTATCAAATTAAGTATAAAAAGAAACTCTATTTTTGTCGATAAGAAATTCAAATACCAGGCTCAATTTCCCTGTTCATTTGACTGTTTTTCTTAATAAAGTTACAATATTTCTATGACTGTCCAGGAATCATGCGCGAGTCGCGTTGATGAACAGGCTCAATACGGCGCGGCGCGGGCAGAAGCCCTCGCCCGTAAAAACCTTGAGAAAATTCTTGAAAGCCCCGAGTTTGCCCCAAATATTGTGGTGAACCGTCTTTTGCCCCGGACAGAGGGCTCTTTCGCGCCTTTTCCGGAGGATTTAGACCGGCGTATTGTCGACGCCTTAGGCCGCCGGGGCATAACGAAGCTCTACACCCACCAGGCCGAAGTCTGGGAACGGGTGCGGGAAGGTAAAAATGTGGTGGTGGTAACCCCTACCGCCTCAGGAAAGACACTTTGTTATAACCTGCCCTGTCTTCAGGCCCTGTTACAGGACGAGAACGCCCGCTGCCTCTACCTGTTTCCCACCAAGGCTCTGTCCCAGGATCAGCAGGCGGAGCTGAATGGGCTTTCAAGCGAAGGGCTTGATCTGAAAATCTCTACTTATGACGGAGACACCCCGGATAGTCTGCGGGTTTCGGCACGGGACACCGGAAGGATCATCATTTCCAATCCGGATATGCTTCATGCTGGGATTCTCCCTAACCATCCCAAATGGGTCAAGTTCTTCTCCCGGCTTAAATTCATCGTGATAGACGAAGCCCACGCCTACCGGGGCGTTTTGGGAAGCCATGTGGCCAACGTGATCCGCCGCTTGCGCCGGGTGGCGGCCTTTTACGGCGCGGATCCCCGGTTCATCCTCTGTTCCGCCACCATCGCCAACCCCAAAGAGCTGGCCGCGGCTCTCATCGGCCTTCCGGTAGAGCTGGCGGACAAAAACGGCGCGCCCAGGGGCGAGAAGCGGATCATCCTCTATAACCCGCCGCTGGTGGATCCGGTACAGGGCATACGCCGCTCGGTGGTTACCGAAAGCCGCCGCTGGATGCTGGCCCTGCTAAAGGCGGGGATCAAGACCATCCTCTTTGCCCATTCCCGGGTCAGAACCGAAGTGGCCGCCTCATACGTGAATGAGGATCTCGCCAATATCTTTACCGATAATTCCCGCACCAGGGTAGAAAGCTACCGGGGCGGACTCCTCCCAAATGAGCGCCGGGAGATAGAGCGGGGCCTGCGGGACGGCAGTATCCAGGGGGTAGTTTCGACTAACGCCCTGGAATTGGGTATCGACATCGGCGGCCTTGACGCTTCGGTGGTGGCGGGATTCCCCGGTTCCTTCAACAGTTTTTGGCAGCAGTCGGGCCGCGCCGGCAGGCGGGGCGGCGTTTCGGTCTCGGTGTTTGTGGCCACCGCCTCGCCCATTGACCAATTCATCATGAACGACCCGGACTGGTTCTTCCGCAAAAGCGCAGAGGAAGGCCGTATAGACCCGGACAATCCGTATATCCTCATCGATCATTTGAAGTGCGCCTGTTTCGAG
Source organism: Treponema sp. (assembly GCA_031266095.1). Next base: position 46,387 of record JAISBR010000049.1, read on the forward strand.
CTGCCCTTTAGTGACGAGGATGTCACCGGCGGGAAAAATCCCTTTGGCAGTGGCGCGGAGGAGGGACTGGACTTTCTTGAGGAAGCGGGTATTGTCAGGCATACAGGCGGCGGGCGTTCCGGTATGGGCCGCTGGCATTGGGCGGACCGTTCCTTCCCCGCCGAGGGGATCAGTCTCCGCTCGGCTACCACGGATAATGTGGTAATTGTCGATGTAACCGCTGGAAGGAACGCCGTTATCGGCGAGATGGACCGGCCCAGCGCAAAGGAGCTGATCTTCCCCAATGCCGTGTACATCCATCGGGGCAGGCAGTACATGGTGGAGGCCCTGGACATTGAGAACCGCAAGTGCCTGGTCCGTGAGACCGAGGTGAACTACTTCACCGACGGGCTGGTAAAAACCGACATTAAGGTGTTATCCGAAGATGAGCGGTTTGTATACGGTGGACAGGCGGGCGCGGCGGAACAGGCGGAAGAGCCTGCCGCTGAGGGCGTGTTAGGTGACGTACTGGTCCGTTCGCAGGTTGCCAAATTCAAAAAGATCCGTTTCCACACCCACGAGAACATCGGCTACGGAGATATTAGCCTGCCGGAAGAGGAAATGCAGACCAGGGCGCTGGCCCTGCTTTTCGGACCGGAGAGCGCCGGGGGAAAAGCCCTGGCGGCGCTGGACGAAAGGGAAACCGGCGCGGTACTCTACGGCGCCGGGACTCTCATTCGCAACATCGCCCCGGTGTTCCTCCTCTGTGATCCCAGGGACTTGGGTCTTGCCGAGCGGGTTCGGGACCCCCACTTTGGGGTACCGGCGCTTTACATCTACGACAAATATCCCGGCGGCGCCGGCCTCGCCGAAAGCCTTGCCCGGCAGGTCGGCCGGCTTTTCAGCGCGATCCGTGACCTGATAACCCGCTGTCCCTGTGAATCGGGCTGCCCTTCCTGTGTGGGTCCCGGCGGGAACAAGAGAGTGACCAGGGAATTTTTGAATAGAATTGCCCGATAACTTGAGTTGCCGAACAGCCCAATGTCCTGAACGCTGAATTAACGAATCCCGCTGCTCGATATATTACCGTTCATCTGGTATAATACGCCCAGGGGGTCTCCATGCCTCAAAGTCTGAAGGACAGGCTGCGGCGAATCCGGGATGAGAAAAAAAACGAAGCCACGCCTCGAAAAAAACCGGCCGAAGCGGTTGACCGGCTGCCGTTCGAGGCGCGGGGCTGGATTTCGGCGGGCTTTTGTACCCTGAAGCGCGAGATCCCTGCGGAATTGTCTTTAGACCTTCCCGTTGAATTGTCTCCCGCTCTGCCCCTGGTTATTCCGGACCTGGGGCGTCGCATAATAAAAGACGGGGCTTCTGTCCGCCCGCCCCTTCCTGAAGATTTTATGTTCTTCGATCTTGAAACTACCGGATTGTCAGGCGGTGCCGGAACCATAGCGTTTCTCGCGGCATTCGGACGGCTAAACAGGGCAGGAGGCGCGGGAAAATTTTTGTCCCCGAACAGATATGAATTGCACATAACTCAATACCTGCTCCTGGACTATCCCGGGGAAAATGATTTTCTTGATGCTCTGTTAGGTGAATTCAGAATACGGACGCCTGTTATTGTAAGTTATAACGGCAAATGTTTTGATTCCCAAATTCTCAAGACCCGCTGCCTGATGAACGGAATACAAACGCCTGAATATCAGCATGTAGATCTGCTTCACCCCGCACGGCGGCTGTGGAAAAGAATATTCGACGATTGTTCTCAGATCACGATTGAAAGCCGCGCTCTTGGCATTAATCGGGGCGGGGATATACCCGGCGCCCTGGCGCCTGAGATATGGTTTGCTTTTTTAAAAAACGGAGACGTGGAGTCCCTGCTGGGTATTTGCGATCATAATTGCGGGGATATAAGGGGCCTTGCCTGTATCTTCGCGGCCATTAATCACATCGCGGCGGATCCCTGCGGCCTTCTTCAGAAATATAATTATGACATAGAAAATTTGGCCCTCCGTTGGCGTGAGGCTTTACGGGACAAGCGATGGGATAAAAAAGAAGCGGATATTTTGCGGGATACCGGAAGAGAACTTTTGCGTCTTGCCGCTGAAAAGAAGTTTCCCAGGGCGGCCCTGATATACGCGCTGGACCTGCTCCGCCGGGGTGATTACGCTGAAGGCCGGCTGCGGCTTTTACAGGCCGATGCCGCCGGTTTTCCCTCCGATATACGGGCCGCCGCCCTGCGGTACCTGGCTATTGATTCCGAATGGCGGCTGAAAAACGTGGCCGACGCCCTTGAGCTGGCAAAACGCGGATTGGAACTGCCGCTCATCGGGAAGGTGCGGCAGGAAGAATTTGAACGCCGGGTGGAACGGCTCAGAAAAAAACTGGAAATGAGCGCGTAAAGGGAAGAGAGAAAATGGCGGAAGAAAATTTCACTGTCAGGATTTTACAAATTGGCGACTACGATGAGGTTTTTCGCCTGTGGACCGGAAGCGCCGGCATGAGAATACGGGCTTTGGACGATTCTCCCGAAGGCGTCAAGAAGTTTCTTGAGCGAAATCCCCATACTTGTTTTGTGGCGGAGGCTCCGGCGTCCGGCGGCAGTGAACGGAAAATTGCCGGTGTCATCCTCAGCGGCTATGACGGCCGCCGCGCCCATATCTACCATACCGCGGTAAATGAAGTGTTCCGGGGCCGGGGTGTCGGGCGGGCCCTGGTCGCCGCGGTTGAAAAGGCTGCACGGGAGAAGGGGATCAGCAAGATTGTCCTTGTCGCGTTGAAAGACAACGAAAAGGGAAACCGCTTTTGGGAAAAAATGGGTTATACCGAGCGGAAAGACCTGATATACCGGGATAAAAGCTTCAATCAGGAGAATGAATAGACTTGTTCGGAAACTTCAGTTTCCGAACAAGTCCAAAGAGCCTCCGCGCGGCAGGTACAGACCAAAGATTCGACGATGGGGTATTACACCGGGTTTTCGGGTAACGCTCAGTCGTTGAGGCCTTTTATGCGGTTCATCTGTCCCCGGCAGAAAGCCGATGAGCCGTGGCGGCGATCTATTTCTTTCTGCATTTTTTGCCGCGCCGCTTCGGCGAATTCCTTGACCGATTTGGCGTTGATCTCCCCGTTTTCATCCCGCCTGACATAGTCGGAGGGGTACATCGGCTCAAGGACCACCAGAGTTTCTATCGGCAGGGAACGCCCCCAAAACGACCAGGGCTTAAAGGGTCCCTCGGAAAAAATCGTTACCAGCGGCACCACCGGGATGTCAAGTTCCGCGGCAATTTTGAACGCGCCGGATTTGAATTCCTTAATCTGCTGATTGTAGATAAAACATTCACCCTCAGGATAAAAATGCAGATAACGCCGGTATTTGAAAGCCCTTTCACAAATATCAAGGATTTTTCGGTAGCCGGTCTTGCCTCTGGGTATGGGAACCCCGCCCAGAAGCCGGGTGTAAGTACCCAGCACGGGAAATTCCACCGTGGCTTCCAGCATGGTTTGGAACATCTGGCGGGGTATCATCAGGCCCCTGAGTTTTACCGGGTCAAGGAAGGTCGTGTGATTTGAGATCGTGACAGCCCGGCGTAAGCCGTATATCCGCCAGCGGTGCTTGTATGAGGTGAAATACTGCATAAAATTGACAAGCATGGCGATAGGGAAAGTGAGGGAAAAAGCCCACGCCGAGGCAAGCCTGAATGGAAGGGACAGATCGATAACCGGACGTCCGTGTTTGTACGGCATTTAACTTACTACCCGGCCTTTCCAGTAAAAACCTTTGCCCGACACGGTTCTGAACCATGACCACATGGCCATATAGAGAAGGTTCAAAAACATCAGGGGCCAGAGGAAACCGTACCACCACTTAAGCCGCTGCCCCAGAAACATGAAGAGCCAGGTAAGGGTGTAAAAGATATTTACAATCAGTATATGCGTGGTCCAGGGGCTGGCCCTGGCGATACAGAAGAACAGCAGCGGGAAGGGGAAGAACAAGAAGAAAAAAACCAGTACGGCTAGCAGGAAAATGATAAAGGTATTTTTTCCCAAAAAGTCAAAAACGTTTTTCCCGATCCCCTCAATTGCCGAGTGGTAACCCTTGTACATCCGGCATTTGACATGCTCGGTGATATTAAGGAAGCGGGTATTGTAACCCATTTGTTTGACACGCCGGGCCATATAAATATCCTCACTGGTTTTTTTCTTGAATACCTGACAGCCCCCGATTGCCTTGAACACATCATGCCTGATGATGATGAACTGGCCGATGGCGGCGGAGAACCAGCTCAGCTTGACAAGGCGGTTTAAGGACAGGGGGATGATAAAACCGGTAAGGAAAAACATCAGCGGTACGGTTATCACTTCCCCGAATTTGAGGAAGACCTGCCCGATATAGCCGGAGATCATATCCGTCTTTAATCCCTGCATATTTGAAACCGCCCACGCGATACTGGCGGGACCGTGCGTCGTATCCGCGTCGGTAAAGAGAAGCATATCCCCTTTCGCCTGCTGTGAGAGTTGATGCAGGGCAAAGGGCTTGCCGTACCAATCCTCCGGCAGGGACGCGCCGGTAAAGACTCTGACCCGGCTGTCCTCGGCGGCGATCCGGTTCAAAATATCCCCGGTGCTGTCAGTGGAATTATCATTGACAACTAAAATCTCGTAGTTTTTATAAACCTGATTCCGCAGCGAATTAAGGCACCGCTCAATATTCCGCTCTTCATTCCGGGCGGGGATCAGCACCGAAACCAGAGGACCGTCGAGTATATCCGGCCCCAGGGTAAAACGCCACATTTCGTAATGATTGGCCAGGGCCAGAATAAAGAAATAGGCTGCGGCACATACCAATACAGGATAATAGAAAGGACTTACCAGTTCAGCCAGAGTTGTAAACATACCTATACCTCATTCTAAATTTTAAGACTTTGCAACAGTCCTTGAACATATTTATTATCGGGATACACTTCCAGGGATTTTTGGAACCAGGAACGCGCCTCAGCGTATTTTTTCTGCTGCATATAGGCGTAACCAATAGCGGAATACACGTTAAAACAATCGTCTTTTTCCATGTCGCCCCCGGTGAGTATGGCGGTCATCATCTCGATTCCTCTCCGGTAATTGTGAAAAGGCGCAGGGGCGAATACCCACCGGGCGGCGATCATGTACTGGGCCGCCGCGTTCCGGCCGTTGAGACTCAATGCGTTTTTCGCGTACCTTTCCACTTTGAGCCCATTTGCCATAGCGTAGGCCGTGGGCCGTACCACGCAGGACTGAGAAATATTTTCCGCCAGCATCTGCCAGGCCTCGGCGCTCGCCGCCTCTTCCAGGGCCTTTTCCGCCCAGCTTATGCCCCCGGTGTAATGAGCCGCGGCCTCTTCTTTCCGTTCTTCATATTGAAAAGCCCGGCCCATCATATATTCACAGCGGGAAAGCATAATATACAAGGCCGCTCCCGAAAGACCTGCCCGGGCCCTGTCTTCCGCCGCCCTGAAAAGGGGCGCTGTTTCATCAGCCGTTAAATTCTGTTCGTAAACCGTCTCCCGGAGCTGAACAAACCAGTCAGGAAGACTTTCACCGTAGAGGCCCGCGGCGGCGGCAAACACAAGCAATGTGAGTAAATAACGCATTCTATCTATAGTATATTTCCTTTTCATCAATTTTTCTATAAGGAAGCGCACAAACCGGAGTTTTTAGCGGCCCGATATTCTATCTGACGCGCGCTTTTTCAATTGTTCTTGATAAGGAAAAAAAGAAGCGCTATTATAGTACAGCAGAACTTAAAAAGCGGAGGTATAGCGCCCTTTTTGATAACCGGGGAAATACACAAACCGCAAATAAAATTCAGGGGGGCTGTTATGGAAGCGAGAACGCCGTCTCAGATTTTGGAGTATACCAGCGATGTGGCGCTTGCCAAAGTACTGCGGGGGAAACATGGTCAGTTGATACTGGCTTTTTTTGCGGGCGTGTTTATCGCCTTTGCGTCGGAGGGCTCCAACATGGCGGCGTTCAACCTGTTTTCCAATGCCGACACCTACGGGCTCGGAAAGGTTCTGGCCGGGACGGTATTCGGAACGGGGCTGATGCTTGTTTTGATAGCGGGCGGGGAACTGTTTACCGGTAATACGCTTATAATTGTCGGGGTACTTGACCGGAAGGTAACGGTACGGCAGATGCTTTCGAACTGGCTCGTCGTGTACATCGGTAATTTTATCGGCAGCGCCTTTATCGCGTACATGATGAACGAGTCGGGCCTTTTTAACAGCGGAAACGCGGGACTTGGAGGGCAGACCATAAAAATCGCCGCGTACAAGACGGCTCTTCCGTTCCATTCGGCGTTTTTCCTGGGGCTTATGTGCAACTGGCTGGTCTGCCTCGCGGTATGGGTTTCCTTCGCGGCAAAGGATGTCGCGGGAAAAATGTTTGCCTGCTTTTTCATAATCGGGCTGTTTATCACATCCGGCTTTGAGCACTCCGTGGCGAATATGTACTATATCCCGGCGGGGATTCTGGCCAAGGCAAATCCGGTCTGGCTTGAAGCGGCGCATATATCATCGGAGCAGGCGGCGAACCTGAACTGGGTCTCCTTCATGGTGAAGAATCTGATTCCGGTAACTCTGGGAAACATAGCCGGCGGCTCGGTAATGGTGGGCTGCCTTTACTGGATTGCCCTTAAAAAGAAGGCCGGAACTTAAACCAACCACCATCCAAAGCTCCGGGGGCCGCGCGGACTTGCTCGCAAGTCCGACCCCTCCTTAATTTACGGCGGAATGGTGTATACTGTACGTTATGTGCAATGGTTGGCTAAAATTTTGTTGAAAAATAATGTAAAAACATTGACAGGATAACTTCTCTAAAAAGTTTCCTGAAAGTTTGTAAATTGTTTACATTTTATTTATTTCTTCCTGTTAGAGTGAATTCATTATATTTGTATTTTGGGAAACATAAACATGAAGATATATATATTCATATTCAGTATGGTGGCGGTTTGTTTTGATGGTTTTGCGGAAAGCGCATATACATACAATTTACAAAAAGACCTTATAATCGGCCCGTTGTCGATAAGTGTATTTACGGTTCCTTTTTTTATAAATAATCACCCGGCTAATGATTTTTTTCCAAGAGATAACATAAATGGTTTTGATCGTTCCCTGATGTTTTCGTATGATAAGAATTTAGATACGGCCGGTGATATTATTATGTATACGCTTTTAGCGTTACCCGTTATACCAATGATAGGAAATATAAGAAACGCAAGTACCTTATTAACATACGGCATTATGTATGCCGAAGCATTTATGCTGACTCATGGGACAAAGGATATTTTGAAAAAAATCATAAACAGAAACCGCCCCTATAGTTATTTTGGCCCGGTTCCTTCCGGACTGGAAGACGATTATTATAACAGTTTTCCATCGGGACATACATCCCTTGCTTTTATGTCGGCAGGTTTCTTAACCTCGACTCTTTTGAAAGACTACCCTGATTCCAAGTGGAAAATGCCGGTTATAAGTATAAGTTATTCTATGGCTATGGCCGTGGCTGTTAATCGTATACGGAGCGGCAGTCATTTTCTGAGCGATGTAATTGTGGGTGCCGCTATAGGTTCCCTCTATGGATACCTTATTCCGGCACTGCATTTGAATAAAAAACAAAATAATACCAACATTACCATTACTCCGTCATTGAATGGTTTTTTATTATCATGTAGTTTTTAAAATCATCTCGTAAAAGAATAAGGAAAAACGTGAAAAAGTTTATTATTTGTTTGGTACTCTTGAGTGTATTTTGTTTCAGCATTTATGCAGAAAAAAATGAGGTGGAAAATAATACTACTCCCTATCCCCTCACACTGGTATTTCATAATGCAGGCAGGAATTTGTTTGGTGCCGTTACCTATAATTATGGAATTAATTTTATTGGAGCCGGGTTGGGAACATGGGTTTTTATAGAAACAGGGATTGACTGGAAATGGAGGAACATTGCTTATGATAATATGTGGTTGTCAAATTGTGGGAGACCTGGATTATATATAGGTTTTATTGTTCCAGCCTTAACTCCCATCATAAGTTACATAACAGGCCGCTCTATAAATAATAAAAAATTACAGATCACCGGTTTGGCATTAACTCAATCGTTAATATTGACCCTGGCTATTCAAACGCCATTGAAAATGATAACAGGAAGAGCAATACCGGGAATTATAAATGAAGTAGGAAAAAGTTTTAGTAAATTACTTGAAAATAATGTTTCCGACAGTCAAGTATCATTTTATTTTACCCCAAGTACCATAGGAGTAATAATTGGATTTTAGAAGATAGGAATAAAACGAGGTAAAATAATGGAGTACGCCAGCACTGCACATAACAGGACTGTTTACGCTTCGCCGCCTTACGGCGGCTCGGGGTTCCGTTCGCCTAGGTCAGTCGCTTCGCTCCTTCCCACGGCTCACTACACCCACATTTTGTCGGCCATGGTCTTTGCTACGCAAAGCCCTTATCCGGGTGGCCAAAACGTCGTAAACAGCCGAAACGTTATGTGCCATTTTGGCAAATTTTTTGTGGTTGACAATATCTTAAAAAAGACATACAATAGATTTTAATGTACAACGTATAAATATAGGAGTGTGGGTAATGAAAAAACTGTTTTGGGTATCATGGTTTATGATAATTGGTATACATTTGTTTGCTGGCGGTTCGGCGGAAGGCGGCGGTTCAAATCGGGGAACTTTTTTATCCAGAGGTGGATACATTATCCGCCCTGATGACATAAAGATAGAAAATTATATCGCTCAATACGATTACGACTATCCGCTTCCAGAACAAAGCTCGCTTAATGTTATAACCGGAACCGGCATTAAGGACGATGACGCCTATATTCAAATTGGACTCAAAGGGAGAAAAACGTCTTTTGAGGAACTCCCGCCTTTGAATATCTGTTTTTGTATAGACCGCAGCGGATCCATGACCGGCGTTATGCCGTGGGTAAAAGATTGTTTTTATATATTCATCGATCAGGTGCGTGATGGAGATATTGTTTCACTGGTTGACATGAATACAAACGCTCAAACCCTTATTGCCCCTACCCGGATACAAAGCCCGGAGGATAGAACACAGTTTAAGCGGCAGGTTGACCGGATCGTGGCTGATGGGGGAACCGATGTGTACGCCGGCATGGTACAAAGTTATACCGAACTGGAGAAGGTGTATAATCCAGATTATGTAAACCGTGTAGTCATATTGACCGACGGGATGCATAATTTTGGCGACAAAATAAACAAGGATATTTTGGACTTAGCCGCCGCCTATAATAAAAAAGGAATAACTATTTCAACTGTAATGCTCGGAATAAATGCCGCTACCGGTTTGATGGTAGATGTTTCCATAAAAGGAGGCGGAAGCTCCCGTTTTATTTCAGATCATGATGAAATGGTTAAAATTTTTCAAACGGAATTGGATCGTATGCTGGTTCCTGCCGCCCGTGATTTGAAAATGAGGCTGGTTCTTTCCGACGGCAT